>UROM01000038.1 GCA_900549455.1 uncultured Collinsella sp.
GAGACAGGAGGTGCTCTAGATGACCGATACCGCCGCAACCCGTCCCTACGGCGTCCTGGGCCGTGTGCTGGGCCACAGCTACACCCCAACCATCTACAAAGAGCTCGCTGGGCTTGAGTACGTGCGATTTGAGCGCGAGCCCGAGGATCTTGAAGCCTTTATGACGGGCGACGAGTGGGAAGGTACCAACGTGACCATCCCCTACAAGCGCGCCGTCATGGACTACCTGGACGAGCTGAGTCCCCTGGCCGAGCGCATGGGCAACGTCAACACCATCACGCGCCTGCCCGACGGCCGCCTGCGTGGCGACAATACCGACTACTTCGGTTTTCAGTGCCTGGTCGAGGAGTTGGGCGTTGAGGTTGCCGGCAAAAAGGTCCTCGTGCTCGGCGCCACCGGCGGTGCCGGCACCACGGCCAGCATGGTGCTCGGCGACCTGGGCGCCATCGTCGTGCCCGTCGGCCGCACAAGCGAGGTCAACTACGACAACATCGCACAGCAATCAGATGCCGCGTTGCTCGTCAACTGCACGCCCGCTGGCATGTTCCCCCACTGCCCCGACGCTCCTTGCACGCTCGAAGGCCTCGATGCGCTCGAGGGCGTCATTGACATCGTCTACAACCCTGCCCGCACGGGGCTCATGCTCGAGGCCGAGCTCCGCGGTATCCCCTGCATCGGCGGTCTGCTGATGCTCGTTGCCCAGGCCGCACAGGCCGTCGAGCGCTACACCGGCCAGGTCACCCCGCGCGAGCGCATCCTGGACGTAACGAAGCGGCTATCCCACCGCGAGCAGAACATTGCCCTGATCGGCATGCCGGGTTCGGGCAAGACCCGTGTGGGCGAGCAGATCGCCCTGCTCACAGGTCGCGAGCACATCGACCTGGATCGCGCGCTTGAGGAGCGTCTAGGCATGCCCTGCGCCGACTATATCGTCGAGCGCGGCGAGGCGACCTTCCGCGAGCAGGAGACGGCGGCGCTGGCCGACATCTCCAAGCGCAGCGGCCTGGTGCTTTCCACGGGTGGCGGCGTGGTCACGCGCGACGAGAACTACCCGCTGCTGCACCAGAACAGCCAGATCGTGATGGTCAACCGTAAGCTTGACGAACTCGCCCACAAGGGACGCCCCATCACCGCCCGCGACGGCATCGATAAACTCGCCGAGCAGCGCATGCCGCGCTACCGCGCCTGGGCCGACTACATCATCGACTCGCGCGACTGCGCCGCCAACACCGCCCGCGCCGTCCTCGACACCCTCCCACCCGCTCTCTAACAAAGGCCACCACAAAGGGGACAGGCACCTTTGTGGTGGCCTTCCGTTCCGCCTCACCGCCCGCCCAACCGCAAAGGAAGCAACCATGAAAGCTCTCGTCATCAACGGTCCCAATCTGAACATGCTCGGCATTCGCGAGCCAGGCATCTACGGCAGCGATAACTACGACCGCCTGGTCCAGATCTGCCAGGAGGCAGGCGCCGCGCAAGGATTTGACGAGGTCGAGGTCTTCCAGTCCAACCACGAGGGCAGCATCGTCGACAAGATCCAGGAGGCCTACGGCAAGGTCGACGGCATCGTCATCAACCCGGCTGCCTACACGCACACGAGCGTGGCCATCCTGGACGCGCTCAAGGCCGTCGCCATCCCCGCAGTGGAAGTCCACATCAGCGCCGTCGAGACGCGCGAGGACTTCCGTCAGGTGAGCTACGCCCGCCTGGCCTGCTTCGCGACCATCACCGGCGAAGGCTTGCAAGGCTACGCGCACGCGCTGGAGCTGCTGAGGGAGCGTCTCGAAAAGTAGCCTCACGAGCAAATCCATCAGCGCGGTTCATACGCTAATAATGCCAGTGCCGCCAGCAGCAACCTCGCTACTGGCGGCGCTTTATTACTGGCATATAATCGTTGCAGTCACACAACGTCTGGAGACGCGCATGTTAAGCATCCATCTGGGAGATTACCCCGGTTCCATCTACGATACCGAAACCTATTTTAGGAACTCATACTTGGACTCATGGTTCGAAGACCCTATGGCCGCGCAGATCATTAAAAGCGTGGACGGGTCAGAGCTCATCGGCCCCCACAACATCGTAAGCAGGCAGCTGGGCTCGATCACCCCACTCGAACTGTCCGGCGGCGTCAAGACGCTATTGCTGGTTCGCAATCTCCCAAATATGGTGTTCAACGCATCCACCTGCGGAGATAACTGTGCCCGCTGGCTGCTCAAGATTGGCAAAGAGCAGGATGTGCTGGTGACCCTTTACCACATCATGAAGTTCCCTTGGAAGCGTTTTGAGATTCGCATCGATAACGATGGCCGCATCGTCAGAAACATGCAGGAGTTTGTCGGCGCCACGAATGACTTTTTGGATGTTGATGAATAATGAAGGGGACGCATACCGTCATCGTTGAGCGCGCAAAGGTCAAATACACACTCACGTTTAAGCGCAATATTTCCTTTATACGCGGCAACAGCGGCACGGGCAAAACGACGCTCATCTCGATGATTCGCGACTACAACGACCGAGGACGGGAAAGCGGCGTTACACTCAGCTGCGACGTGCCTTGCGAAACGCTTTCCGGAAGACGCTGGGAGCGCGAGCTGTCGATCATCGAAGATTCAATTGTCTTTCTAGATGAGGGCAACGAGTTTATCTACTCAAAGGACTTCGCCAAAGCCATCAACGGATCGTCCAACTATTTTGTTCTGATATCTCGTCGCGACGCCAACGAACTCCCTTACAGCGTCGACGAGATCCTGAAGCTAGTCAACACCACAAGCAAGACGATCAATGGCCGAAAAAGCGACAGACGCTTCTACTCGGTGACTAAACCGCTATATGACCACACGGCAAGCATGCTGTATCAGGACCTTAACGTAGGGTTCGACAATCCCGATGCCGTGATTGTCGAGGATAGCAAGTCTGGCTATCAATTCTATAGCACCCTTTGCAACCGACTGGGAATCCCCTGCTATACCGCCACCGGCGTAGCGAACCTAAAACGAACGATTCACGAATGTCCCGAGCAAAACATCCTTGCCATAGGAGACGGCGCAGCGTTTGGTCCCTACATCGAAAAGGTGCTCGGACAGCGCGTTTACAAGAACGTTCGCTTGTTCCTCCCTGAATCATTTGAGTGGACGCTTTTGCGGTCTGGCCTCATCCCCAACAACGACATTCCAAAAATCCTCAAGGACCCTTCGAGCTATATCGAAAGCCGCGACTACCTGAGCTGGGAGCGGTTCTTCACTGATGTGTTGGTCAAGTACTCGGCAGACACTCGTTATGCTTACAAAAAGGCGAAGCTCAATGAGCAGTACCTGAAGCCGCAAGCAATGGATGCAATCGGGAGCGTCTTACCCGAGTGTTTGAAGGCAGACTAGATACAGTGGGGAGGACCAAGTTGGTCCTCCCCACTGTCATTACGCCTTCTTAATCACGTACGCCAATCCAATATCGCAGGCGCAGCGCACGATTGATGCGAAGAGCCACGATGCCGGCAGTGAAATAAGCAACGGCATCGTATGCCAAGGGATAAACCAATCAACCGCATGGATTGCGAAGATGGCAAGGCTAACCTGCCCGCAAAACACGAGCCCTCGATCAAAAGCCCCCAAGATCGGCATGTTCTTCATCTTATCAATCGCCATAGAAACCCAACACACGCAGTAACTGCCAGCGAGAGCGGCAATCGAGGCAATGGCAAAGCCGTCCACACGACGGCTCGAGAGCTCAAGCCCGCTCAAAGCCGCAAAAACAAGCCAAACAACACCGGAGCCAATAAACAGCAGCGGCTTGTCCACGCTCGGCTCCAGTCCCCTATGACGCACCGTATAGCCAGCCCACATCAACAGGATGATATAGCAACTCAAATCAAAATCGAGCGGCAGGTAAACACCCAAAAGACGAGACACGCTCAAACCGCAGAAGGCAATTGCGGTACAGGCAGCACCCTGGTAAACAACCCCAAGCCTGTGTGCGTCAAACAACAGCATCAGAGCATTAAACAGCAACCGTGACGTAAACAGCGCCGCCAGAAACCATGCCATGCCAACGGCGGCAACGCCAAGCCCAGGCACATCAACGCCAGAGGCAAACACAATCGTCTCAAGTCCCGCAACCAGCGTATCGCCCGTCAAAGGAGCGCCGCTCATCAAAAAAGTCGGCACCTGCCACGCCAACGCAAGAACCAGATATGGCACCAGAAGACGCGGCACCGATCCCCTCAGCAGCTCACGCCACGGCTTAGGCCTGAATGTATACCCGGCAAGAATAAAGAACACCGGCATATGAAAAGAGAAGGTTGCATGTCGCAAAGGAGAAGGATTTGGAACAGTGTGCCCCACAATGGACCAAGATAATTGCAATGCCCTTAGCAATATCAATCCAATCGAACCCTTTACTCCCCATAACACGCCCTTTAAAACTGAAGTAACAAAAAAGCCCAGACCACCAAGGGGTCCAGGCTTAATAAACGATGGTGCTCCATGGCGGATTCGAACCGTCGACCTTGGGATTAGAAGTCCCCTGCTCTATCCAACTGAGCTAATGGAGCAAATAACCGCACGCTCAACCAAATTAATCAGCCAAGCGGTTGTAATTATAACCTAGTTGAACTGCTCGCGGTACGCCTTGCAGACCTCATTGACCGGGCCGTCCATGCGAAGGTCGCCCTTCTCAATCCAAACGGCACGTTGGCAAATACGCTCAACCTGCTCCATGGAGTGCGAAACGAACAGAACTGTCACGTCGCCGCTCTGGATAAAGTGCTGGATGCGGGCCTCGCACTTCTGCTGGAAGAACACGTCGCCGACGGACAGCGTCTCGTCAACGATCAGAATATCAGGCTCGGTAATCGTCGCGATTGCAAAGGCAATGCGCGCTACCATGCCCGAGGAGAAATTCTTTAGCGGCATGTCAACAAAGTTCTGAAGCTCAGCGAACTCAATAATGCCGTCAAAGTTGGCATCGATGAACTCCTTGGTATATCCGAGCAGAGCGCCGTTCAGATAAATGTTCTCACGGGCGGTCAGCTCGGGGTCAAAACCGGCGCCAAGCTCAATCAGAGGAGCAATGTTACCGTGCACCTTAACGCTGCCCTCGCTGGGCTCGAGCACACCAGCGATAATCTTGAGCATCGTGGATTTGCCGGAGCCGTTGGTGCCGACTAGACCCACAACCTCGCCACGGTGAATATCAAACGAGATATGCTTAAGTGCCCTAAACTCCTCAAAGAAGAGTTCGTGCTTGGCAAGCTTAATGAAGTACTCCTTGAGGTTGGTCAGCGACTCGGACGCCATGTTAAAGATCATGGTGACGTCGTCGACCTCGACAGCCAGAGGCTGCTCGCTGTAATCAACAAAAGATTCAGTCATCACAGCACTCCTTAGATGTAGAGGATAAATTTGCGCTCGGACTTATGGAAAACGGTATAGCCAATAACAAGCGCAAGAACCGCCCAAGCAACGCACATACCAAACGTCATAAGCGAGGGCGTCGTCTGGAACAGAAATATATCGCGCATAAACTGCAGATAGTTGAACATGGGGTTCGCATACATCAAGATACGCACGAGATGCGGCATTTGCGCAATATAGTCAGTCGTCCAGAAGATGGGCGTAATGTAGGTCCATGCCGTAATGACAACGCTCCATAGATGCATAACGTCGCGGAAAAAGACCGTAAGAGCAGAGAGCATCATGCCCAGGCCCATGCAGAAGCACATAAGCAGCAGCAGGCAAACCGGCAGCAGAATGAGGTGCCAAGAAGGCATAACGCGGAACCACAGCATGACGATGGCGACGGCGACCAGCGAGAAGGCAAAGTTGACCAGCGAGAAGAGCACCTTCTGCACCGGGAAGACCCAGCGGTGCACCTTAACTTTCTTAAGCAGAGGGGCAGCGCCCACGATAGACGTCAGGGCCTGGTTCGTAGACTCGGACATGACGGCAAAGGTAATGTTACCCACGATCAAGTACAGCGGGTACATCTCGGGCGTCATTGAGCCATTGCGGCCCTGGCCAAAAATCGTCGAGAACACGATGGCCATGACGATCATCATCAGCAACGGATTGAGCACCGACCATGCGACACCCAGAACGCTACGGCGATACTTGATCTTAAAATCCTTGGTAACCAGCTGACGAAGGATAAACGCATCCTTCTCAAATTCGTTCTTAGCAAACGTCGCAGGCAGACTGCGAGTTTCTTGTTGCTTTGTCTGATCCGACACGGATGCAACTCCCTTACTCGTAATCGTTGACAAACGAACAGTATAGACCCGACGGGCGGGCAAACGATTCGCGCAACAAAACTGGAGAACTAACCCACATCTTAGGATACCCGTCGCAAACGGCTATACTATCTAAGATTGGATGTATAAGGAGCATTGAGTGAATTCTGAATCTATTGCCGTCATTATCCCCTGCTACAACGAAGCCCTCACGATCGGCAAAGTCATTGACGACTTCCACCGCGAGCTTCCGCAGGCGACGGTCTACGTCTATGACAACAACTCGTCAGACGACACCTCGAGCATCGCATCGGAACACGGCGCCACAGTGCGCTTTGAGCCGCGCCAGGGAAAGGGCAACGTCTGCCGTCAAATGTTTCGCGATATCGACGCCGCTTGTTACCTGATGGTCGACGGCGACGACACCTACCCCGCCGAGGCGGCCAAAGCCCTTTGCGAGCCCATCCTCAACGGCATGGCCGACATGACCGTGGGCGACCGCTTGTCCAACGGCACCTATGCCGAGGAAAACAAGCGTGCCTTCCATGGTTTTGGCAACAACCTAGTTCGTGCCATGATTAAGTGGATATACGGCTACAGTTTCGATGACGTCATGACGGGATATCGTGCCATGAGCCGCCCGTTCGTCAAGACCTTCCCCGTGCTTTCTGAGGGATTCCAGATCGAAACCGAACTCTCGATCCATGCCGTCGACCACCGTTGGCGTATCAAAGACGTGCCCATCGAGTACCGCGACCGCCCGGAAGGCTCCGAGTCCAAGCTTAATACCGTGAGCGACGGCATTAAGGTCGTCGCCATGATCGGCACGCTGTTCAAGGACTACCGCCCGCTCAAATTCTTCAGCCTCGTAGCTCTTCTCTTTGCCATTATCGGTCTTGCCCTGGGTGTTCCCATCATTGTCGAGTATTTCCAAACCGGGCTTGTTCCGCGTTTCCCCACCGCCATACTCGCCGCATCGTTTATGTTCCTGTGCGGCTTAAGTCTCGCGACTGGTTTTATCCTCGACTCCGTGGCAAAGGTCGAAAAAAAGCAGTGGGAAGTCAATGTGTATAGCAAATACACCTTCGGTGACCATCGCAACGACAACGCAAACGCGAGATAGCACGCCATGCCATCGTCATGCCCCTGATAGCGCTTGCCGTTATCGAGCCGCTTGCCAACGCCCACGTTATATGGAATTAACTGTACGAAGGCTATTTCGAAGACGCCAACAGTACCCATGTAGCTAGCGTGACCAACCATGATCTAAGGAGCATTCAGTGAAGAAAAGGTATCCCGAGTTTGATGTCGCAAAAGCAGTAGCACTTGCTGGGGTCATCATAGGCCATTCAACATACCTGGGAACACCAGATCGGCTTGCTTCCGTTTTCTACTCATTTGATATGCCTCTGTTTTTTATTGTCAGCGGATTCTTTAGCAAGCCCGAGGCTAAACTCACACCCGACTACGTTAAAAAGAATGCCAAATCACTTCTGATGCCTTATCTGATTACCTGTGTAGGCGTAATTGGATGCTCGTTCCTAGGGGCGATCTTAACAGGGAAAGCCAATCCGACAGAAATAGCAAACCACTGGTTTATGGCAAGCCTCTACGGCTGCGGAGGAATCACGCCCACAACCCCAGCATTCGTATCCGCCATTGGAGCCCTTTGGTATCTCTTCGCGCTATTCTTCGGCAAAATGCTCCTGACCGTCATTAATCAATTTCGCCATCCCACAATTATGGCTCTGGGTTTTTTCTTCTGCGGCAATGTTCTGGCCCAAATCGTTTGGCTTCCTTGGAGCATCCTGCAGGCCTTGAGCGCAACACTCTTTTTGTACATTGGACAGATCTTTAGAAAGCACACCCTACTCGAGGAAAACTCAATCGAACCCATCTGCTGGCTATTCATGGCGGGAATCTGGGGTTACTCAGCTCTATGCTTTGGAAAGCTCTACATGGTAACAAACACCTACGTTAACGGGACGCAGGATGTGATCGGGAGCATCTTTGGTTCATTGGTGATTCTAAAGCTATGCCAAATGGCTTGTAAGCATATTCCTCGCGTCACGAAACCCATCGCTTGGATCGGAAAGTACACGCTCCCGCTCTTTTGCATGCATCTTATTGAGTTGAATGTGTTTCCCTATAAATATGTTTCCGGTATTGTCGAGAGCCTTCCACTAGCGCCGTGGATCGGATATCTAATCGTCCGTTTCGCAATCATTGCACTGCTCACAGGCATCTTATACATGTTCCCGCACCCAATTTCTAAATGGTATTTCCAGTCAAAACAAAAGCGTAAAGCTGAACGATAAAACCTACGTGCCTCTGCAAGGACAGCGCCTCTATTCAATTGAATAGAGGCGCATATTATGCCTCTCCCTATCGCCCGAGCTTATCACGAGACTTAGACTTCCCTTGTTTGCGAAATGAAATCAGACAAGACATAGCATCTGAGCCACACCATAAAACACGGACGGACATGTACTCGCCAGGGCGCCATAACGATCGGGAGACAACAAGATCCAAAACCCCAAAAAGATTGTCAGTCCGATAAGTGGAACCGTAATCCTAAAAATCACACCTTCACCTTCCGCAAAACCAGGGGTCTGAAGCAGCACTCCAAACACAAGCAAAATCAATAACCATGAGAAGTCACTAAAGTACCGCATTGTAATACTCGCAATCTGGAAATCCGCAAATAGGATTACCGATGCAACAATGAGCGAAAAGATGATGGCAGCTTTCTGGCTCTGCCTGTTCTTAGAGAACACGGACGGAATACAGGCAAGGCCCACGAGCAAAAACGGAGCGATGGCCAGCAATCCTCCAAGATAAGGCTCATAAAACCAATAGCCCTGGTAATCAACAGCCATGTCTACGCCGAAAACATACGGGTACCGCGCGCAAATATTCAAAGGCTGAAGCAAATACTGAAACAAAGCGGGAAGGGACCGCGATAGGTCAATTCCTCGCGAAGTCATATCACTACCAGTCAGGTTGTATGCGGCACCAAAATCAAAAACCGATCCAAACCTTATGCCGTTATACAGCATGACAGGAATTGCAACGAGAATAAATGGCGCAATTACCGACACCGTGTTGCTGGCGCCCTTTTTTGAGAAAAACAGACGTTCCCGAAATATCGCATTCCAAAAAATCGGGAAGGCAAGCAAAGAGACCAGCACGTATTGGGGCCGGCAGCCCAATGACAGGGCAATCAGAAATGAACCAAGCATGAGGTAGCTCTTCCTGAAGCCCCCGTGGTCTCCATCCAAACGCTCCGCAGATACCCAACACGACAAGCCCAAAAACACAACAATTAAGCCAGATAAAATAGGGACAGAATAGATCTGAGGGAGAAAAACAAGGTACAGAAGTCCACTCGCAACAAAAAATGACACTGAAGAAAGTGCGAACAGACCAAGGGAAACATCTCGTCGATAGCGCTTTGCCAAGCAATACAGCAACGCATTGAAAGCGCAAATGAAGATCACTCCCAAAGCGAGAACGACTTGATCTGTTCTAAGATCACGACCAGTTAACAACTTGAAGGGAACAAACGCAACCAATGCCGGAAGCGCACCGAAATACGAGTAGTAACGCCCGTTATAAAAAGCATAGTCGAGGTAGTAATACTCACCAGCCTGAGATAATTCCTGAGCTCGAGCTGAAGTATCGTACGGGTTTTCCATATCAGAGAGAACGGCGGACACGGGAAGGTCTAAGGAAACCTTGCCCGACAAAAACGCATCCGCAAGATGATTGTATTGATTGAAGTCAAATGCAATCGGCCCGTTAATTGTTGGACCGTTAGCTGGATTGTCAGCAACCCCAGACAATCGGCTGACAACAACAGATCCCGCCATCTCAACGGTCATTAACGCGACAATGCATCCGATAACAACAGGGCGAATTGGAAACAACCTAGTCCTGTAAAGACTAGATGAGGGTCGGAAAGCAAGGAGCGCACAAGCCAATAATGCAGCAATCCCAAATCGGATGGGCTCGAAGCAAAACGGCCTCATGGCATTAATAGACGCGCCTCGGAGATCAAAGCTAAACCCCGATTCTTCTTGAATAAGCACCCGCATCTTATGCGAAACCCCAGAAAGATGCAGGCGAAGGTAATTCGAGCTTTCCATACCGCCGCAGTAATTGTAAGAAGGAAGTTCAAAGAAAGATGAGTTCGCTTCGTCAGTAGCAAGAACCTTTATTGATAAATAAGGGCCAGTCGACGTTCTCCATGACGAAGATGCCCAGCCTGGAACAGCAATATCAAGGTAAAGATTCTCAACATGGCATCCATCGGCATCGAATTCAATATAGGCGGTTTCGGGATCTACGACCTTAATCGTCCCGTCATCCTGAATCTCCAGTCCAGGACCTAGACCCCAATCTACTTCTTTCGCGTTCCCATATAGCAGAGATTCCCAGAACGGGAAGTTGAATACGAGAACCTCCAAAGCCATTGCAACCATAAGTGAAATAGCAACACAGCGAAGAATCTTCTGCAAAGTACTGGAACCATCGTGGCCAACAGGCTCAATGTTATTTCTCGCGCACTCTATAGGATTCATCAAGTTCTCCAAACTAAAACTATGCGACTTCACGCGTCTGGCCGGATAAAACAAACCGGACAGGAAGGGTGGTAAACAATAAACCACGCCAGCGAACAACCCTGTACACGCAACGTTCTCGCTCGAACCACGATCAACCATTCTAAAACTACTTTCGCGTTCAGTCGTCATTCTTGCTCTAGACTATGCAGTAGCAGAGCACGATTATTGGAATATTCAAGGCATACGTAACCTTATGAAATAGCCGTGAAACCAGCTCGGCGATGGCCTTACCGTTCGCGATACCACCGACCTTGCGCAGCGGCCGCGAACGCCATTGCTCTTCGCGAAGAAGCGAGCCTCACTCGCGAATTGGGTGTTTTTAGATTAGTCATAACACAAGGCTCGCAATAAGCTTGGCGACCGCCGCCGCTCTTGTCGCGGCAGGACTTTACGCCAGACACAAGAAAAGCCGCCGTTAAAGAACGGCGGCTTTAACTCTCACATATTTAAGAGCGACTAGAGCGTCTTGAGGTACTCCCCCAGCTCTTCCTCCCAGTCGGGCATGTGGAAGCCGGCGGACTCCAGCTTGGACAGGTCGAGCGCGGAGTGGACCGGGCGCGGGGCGACGGGGCCCGAGGCGTTCGCATAGTAGTCGGCGGTGCTGACCGGAACCACTTTCTCCCCGTTGCCGTTGGCGGCATCGAAGACGGCGCGGGCGATGTCGGCCCAGGACTTGACCGCACCCGAGCCGGTGCAATTATAGGTGCCGTAGGGGGCGTGCGTCCCCAGCACGTGGAAGATGGCCTCGGCCATGTCGCGCGTGAAGGTCAGGCGGCCCAGCTGGTCGTCGACCACGGTGACCCGCTCGAGCTTGTCCTCGGGGTCGGCGACGCGGTCGGACAGCCCCTTCATCGTCTTGACGAAGTTGTGGCCCTCGCCGATGACCCAGGAGCTGCGCATGATGTAGTGGCGCGGGCACCCGGCCACGGCGATGTCGCCGGCCGCCTTGGTCTGGCCGTAGACGGACAGCGGGCTGAGGGGCTCCTCCTCGGTGTGCACCTCCGCGACGCCGTCGAAGACGTAGTCGCTGGACACGTGGACCAGGGTGATCCCGTGCTCGGCGCAGGTGCGGGCGAGAAGGGCCGGGCCGGTCGCGTTGGCCTTCCAGGCGGTCGCGCGGCCCTCGGGGGTCTCCGCTTTATCCACCGCGGTGTAGGCGCCGCAGTTGATCACGGTGCCGTAGAGCGACCAGTCGTATTCGGAGTAGGCCTCCGGGTCGGACATGTCGAAGGTGTCGATGTCGCAGAAGTCGAAGTCCTTCGCCGCGCCGCGCTCCTCGGCCAGCGCGCGGACCGCGCAGCCCAGCTGGCCGTTGCAGCCGGTGACGAGGGTGCGCCTGGGCGCCATGGGGACGACGTCCTTCAGCATCGGGTGGTTGAGGTCGGCCTCGGAGACGGTGGCCTCCGCAAGCGGGATGGGCCACTCGATGGCGAGCTCGGGGTCGGCGAGGTTCACGAACGTGTAGGTCTTCTTCAGCTCCAGCGACCAGTGGGCGTCCACCAGGTAGGTGTAGGCGGTGCCGTCCTCGAGCGCCTGGAAGGAGTTGCCCACGCCGCGCGGGACGTAGATGGCCTTGGAGGGGTCCAGCACGGTCGTGTAGACCTTGCCGAAGGTCTCGCTGCCCTCGCGCAGGTCCACCCAGGCGCCGAATACGCTGCCGCGGGCGACGGAGATGAACTTGTCCCAGGGCTCGGCGTGGATGCCGCGGGTGACGCCCTTCTTGTCGTTGTAGGAGATGTTGTTCTGGACGACGCGGAGGTCGGGGATGCCGAGGGCGGTCATCTTGGCGCGCTGCCAGTTCTCCTTGAACCAGCCGCGCGAGTCGCCGTGGACGGCCAGGTCGACGACCATCAGGCCCTCGATGCCGGTCTCCGCCACGGAGAGGTCCTTCTCGAATGCGATGTCTGCCATGTGGAAAAAGCTCCTATCGAAGAGGTTGGATAACCGGGGGCGCCCGCGCGGGGACGCAGGATCATCCCCATGCCCTGCGGCCCCGCGCGGGCGCCCCGCGGTGCGCTTCGCCGGGGTGCGGCCTACTGGCCCTGTGCGCGGTAGCGGGCCTCGGTGGCCTCCTTGGCCGGGCGCCACCAGGACTCGTTGGCGACGTACCAGTCGATGGTGGCCTTGAGCCCCTCGGCGAAGTCGGTGTGGGCCGGCCTCCAGCCCAGCTCGCACTGCAGCTTGGTGGAGTCGATGGCGTAGCGGCGGTCGTGGCCGGGGCGGTCGGCGACCCAGTCGAAGTCCTCGGGGTCCTTTCCCATCGCCTCGAGGATCATACGGAGCACGGTGATGTTGTTCTTCTCGCCGTCGGCGCCGATGAGGTAGGTCTCCCCCATGCGGCCCTTGATCAGGATGTCCCAGACGGCCGAGGAGTGGTCCTCGGTGTGGATCCAGTCGCGGACGTTCTCGCCCTTCCCGTAGAGCTTGGGGCGGACGCCGTCGATGATGTTGGTGATCTGCCTGGGGATGAACTTCTCCACGTGCTGGTAGGGGCCGTAGTTGTTGGAGCAGTTGGAGATCGTGGTTCGCAGGCCGTAGGTGCGGGTCCAGGCGCGCACGAGCATGTCGGAGCTCGCCTTGGTGCTAGAGTACGGGCTGCTCGGGTGGTACGGCGTCTCCTCGGTGAACTTGGCCGGGTCGTCGAGCGCCAGGTCGCCGTAGACCTCGTCGGTGGAGACGTGGTGGTACCGGATGCCGAATTTGCGCACGGCCTCCAGCAGGCGGAAGGTGCCCTCGACGTTGGTGCGCAGGAAGGGCTCCGGGTCGGCGATGGAGTTGTCGTTGTGGCTCTCGGCGGCGTAGTGCACGATCGCGTCGTGGCCCGGGACGATCCTGTCGAGCAGCTCGGCGTCGCAGATGTCGCCCACGACGAGCTCCACGCGGTCGGAGGGCAGCCCGGCGATGTTCTCGGGGTTGCCGGCGTAGGTCAGCTTGTCCAGGACGGTCACGTGCACCCCGGGGTGGTTGTCCACCACGTAGTGCACGAAGTTGCTGCCGATGAAGCCGCAGCCGCCCGTGACGATGATGTTCCTGGGGAAGAAGGTCTCCTCTGCCATGTTCGTATCTCCTCAGTTCCTAGTACTCGCGCGGGCTGTTGACGATCTCGCCGGCGGCGACCTTCTTGAGGTGCCGGCCGTAGACCGACTTGCCGTAGGCCTCGGCGGCCTCCTTGAGCCCCTCTGTGGTGATCCAGCCGTTCTCCCAGGCGATCTCCTCGGGCACGGACACGGGAAGGTCCTGGGAGTGCTCCACGGCGCGGACGAACTCCGCGGCCTCGTGGAGTGACTCCATAGTGCCGGTGTCCAGCCACGCGTAGCCGCGGCCGAGGGTGACCACGGACCTGTCTCTTATACACATCTGACGCTGCCGACGATCGCATAAGTGTAG
>UROM01000039.1 GCA_900549455.1 uncultured Collinsella sp.
TCTACACTTATGCGATCGTCGGCAGCGTCAGATGTGTATAAGAGACAGGTTCAGCGATGTTAAGGCCGATGAGCGCGAGCGCGACCTGGCGCGCGCCGTCCTGGCCGTGAAGGGCAAGTACGGCAAGAACGCGCTCGTCAAGGGATTAAGCTTCACCGCCGGCGCCACCGCACGCGAACGCAACGATCAGGTAGGAGGACATCGTGCCTAAGTCCCAACAACAGCCGATGCGGCCACCGACGCCTTTTGAACGTCTAGCGGACCCCGAGGGAAGACGTCGCTCCACCGACCCCAAGCTCACCGCCAACGGCTCCGTCCGCGCCGGCCGTGCCGCGCAGTTTATGCCCTTTGCCGCCCTCACGGGATACTACGAGCTCGTACGTAAGCAGGAAATCACCGTCGAACCCAAATGCGAGCTCACGGAAGAAAAAGCCCTCGAGCTTTCGAAAAAGCTCGAGGGCCTCAAACGTGGCGACTTGGTGCGCGTCACCTATTACGATACGTACGGCTATCGTAGCCGCACGGGCATTCTCGACGAAGTGTTACCCGCATTCAAGCTGCTCAAACTCAGGGATATCGCCATCAACTTCGACGATATCCAAGGCATCGAGCTGCGTGGTCGAGTCTAGCAACGAGAACGCTTGCGCAAGACGAGAGCAATGCCAAGCACTGCGGCAGCTGCAACCAGCAATCCCAAGACCAGCGTGAGGGTCGAGTCGCCAGCGTGAGGCAGCGAGCCGTCCTTCGGAGTCTTCTTAGTGGTCGTCGAAACGGTCGTCGCGGTGCTGCTCGACTGGTCGTTGCCGCCCGTCTGGCTGCCACCAGGCTGATTGCCGCCACCCGGCTGCGAAGGATCGGTGGGTTCCGCCGGATCCGGAGTACCGGGATCAATCGGATTCTCCGAATTCTCCTTGCGCTGGATCCAAACCTGGCAGCCATTGAACGGGTTGGCGGTACCGAGGCACAGACCCTGGTTGGTCACCGCAAAGGTGCGCAGACCATGGTTATACGGATCGTTAAAGCCATTGGTCGTCAGCGTCGTAAAGTTCACGCCGTCCTCGGTCACATACATATCAAAGCCACGCTCGGCATCGCGAAGGTAACACATGCACGTAAGCACGCTCTGCAGCTTCTTGAGGTTATCCTCGCTCAGCAGCTTATCGAGCGCATCCTGAATATCGCTCGGCAGCTCGGTGCCATAGGCATCCTCGTACTGCTGCTTCAGGTTCTCATAGCTATCGAGCATGTCCTGATACTGGTCGGCAAAGGACTTGAAGTACGCGATCTCGCCATCGATCTTCTGGACATAAGCGGCGTCGTCCTCAAAGTCCTGGGACATCGTCGCGGCCTGATCGCAAAGATCGCCCGTGGCATCCTCCAGCGCATCGCTCAGGTCGCCAAAGCCCTTAGCAACCTCAGTCTTCTCGTCATCGACATCGGCAGCTTCGTTCGAATCATCGACCTCGACGGCCTCGTTTGAATCATCGTCCGCAAGCGTGTTCACGGGAACGATGGGGTCGTCAGGTGATTTCTTGTCGAGCAGGTGATTGAGCAGGTCCCTAAGGCGCTGAACCTGAGAGTCCCACTCCTCGGGCGTCATATCGATAATGTCGCCATTGGAGAACTGGCCGATCGGCTCAAGCAGGCTCGCGGTATCAAAGGTACCGATATACAGCTTGCCGTCGAACTTCTGCATGCGCCAAATGTACTGGTTCTCGTTTCGGCCAAAGCCCGAAGTCAGGCCGGAAATACCGCCCTCGGGGAACATGTCGGTGCGATCGCCAACGACGAGCTCCATGTTCTCGTCCTTGTCCATGCGATAGATGTTGACCGACTGCTCAAGATTGGCATTCACAAACGAGCAGTCAACGCCACCCATGCTGTTCTTGCCGCCCTCTTCGGTGTTGGATTTGTTGAACAGGATGCGCTCGAGAGCAATCTCCTCGTCGTTGTATTCACCGATATAGAGGTAGTCGTTGTAGACGATGAGGTTAGCAGCGCCAGAACGGGTACGGGCAGGATCGATGCCAAAGCAGTACTTTGCACCGTCCGTCTCCTGATCGCCAACAATGGGAGTCCACGAATAGCTGCCGTCGGCGTTCTTGTCGCCACGGACCATGGCGAACGACTGCATGGAATTATCATCGGGAGCGTTCTCGGGCGTACCGGTGCAGATGGTCGCATAGAGATGGCCATTGTACGAGACCATATCCCAAATGGCGCCGCCGTAGATGCTGTCCTGATAGCGAATCGCCGGATAGCCAAACAGCGTGCCC
This sequence comes from uncultured Collinsella sp., assembly GCA_900549455.1. GTDB lineage: Bacteria > Actinomycetota > Coriobacteriia > Coriobacteriales > Coriobacteriaceae > Collinsella. The sequence goes on from UROM01000039.1 coordinate 2,277, forward strand.
GAGTTGGCAATCTCGGTGAAGCTGTCCTGGCCCTTCGACGGGTCAGACGACGTCAGGATTGTCGACACAAAGTTACCGGCCGCGTCTTTACCCACATTACTGATGACGAGCTGGCCATCATGGACACACATGCCGCGGATACCGGTAGAAATGCCCTGCTTGTAGGCAGCACCGTAATCCTGCATGCTCGAAAGGCCCTGATAGACAACTTTGTACTCATCCGTCTTAGGATCGATCTCATATACAGCAGGCAGGCCGCTTTTGCCGCCATTGGTCCTGACGCTGCCGCAGAAATAGAGCTTACCCTTATAGCTCACGGCATTGCGGAACAAAGGACCGACGCCGTTGAGCGATTCAGAGAGCAGCAGCTTGGTCTCACCGGTCTTGGTATTAATCTTGACCAGGATGCCGCCGCTGTCCTTGTCGGCCGTGCCGTCCTCCTTCTGCTGTCCATAGAAGAAGGTGCCGCTAAACATGGCCTCCAGCGTCAGGCGCATGGTCTCGGCATCAAAGGAATCGCCCAGCACGCCGTTCATGAGCGTCAGCGTGTTGCCCATCGCCGCATAGCAGGTGCCCACATAAAGCCAGTCACCATAGCTCGCAGCCGCCCAAGTGTAGCTCTGGCCGCGATCGCCTTCATTGTTGGCCGTGTTACCATCGGCGCCCGGAACGGCAACGGCACCGTCACCCTGGTAGTCGACGATGCCATCCGGCTGCGACGTTCCTACCGTAGGATGCGAGAGCTTCTCAAAGGAATACCCATTTCCCGCATTGTAGGTAACGGCACCCGAAGCGTCTTCGGCGTGCGCCGGCAGCGGCGATACCAAGATAGCGGCAAGCGCTGCCACCAAGCCAAGTGTTCCCACTCGTCTCATAAGGCTATAGCCTCCCCTGTCCTTAAGCCCAGTTTTAGCATTCATCATCTCTGTCCACGTTTAATTGCAATCTGGGCACAGCAATAATCAGCATATAAATTTACACCTGTAATTTTTCTTATGGGATAGCGAATGCTCGATTGGTCACGAATTCCGCGCGAACCGTCACCAAACTCCACTTTCTCCACATCCGCGAGTTGTTTTTTGCGCAAATTTTAGGACGTCGATAGCCCCAATGGGGAGGAGGCCGGTACCCATTGGAGAGGGCGGCATCTACATTTTCATAACGAAATAGCCCGCACCTCTCACCGCCGTCTCGAGTGCCTCGCGGTCAATCGGACGCTTCGAGCGTACGCGTGCCGTGTGGTCCGCATACGTCACCGTAGCCCACACGCCATCAAGCGTATTGAGGGCATTGGCTACGTTCTGAGCGCAGCCGTCACAGCTCATGCCGCCGATGAGCAGCTCGTCGCTATAGGGATAGTGCGATGCATCGGCATCCACCACAACAACCTTTTTGGCCCTCTTGCCGCTCGCGCCATCGCTGCAACAACTCTTCCCGTGTGTCGAAGCGGCAATGCGACGCAGTCCAAAAAACATGCCGACGGCAATGACGGCCAGCACGATGAGATTCGCAGGGTTGAGCAAGTCACTCATGCGTTCCCCTTTCAAGTAGCACTATCTAGATACCCCCATGGGGTGTCTCCATCTTAACCCAAAATCATGTCCGTTCGGTCAATTAGTTTCCCTATTCAAACTTTTTAGTTGACCAAGGCTTACTTTCGTGTATAAGTTTTCCTAGGCTAACAAGTAAGGGCTCGGAAGGGGCAGCGTGACTCGAACCATCGACATCCCAACGTTTCAGGCGGCAGTCGTGCGCAACTGCTCCCCCACGCTCGCGGGCATCAAACCGGCATCGCTCTTTACCTATCCAGGAGTCTATGCCGATCAAGACGGCTCAAGCGTAACTGCGGCGATCGAGGATCGCCGAGCACGCCTGCTCAACGTTATCGCCCGGTGCAATCACGAGCTTAATCCGTTCGGTATCCATCTGAGCGTTTTGGTCTGGCGCCCCTGCGGGGCGCTCGTATACGCATATCGGCCCAATAGCCTCGCCACTTACCTTGCTGACCCGCGCGCCAAAACGGCACTCGCCAAGAAGGGCTACGACACCGGCAACCTCTCGGCATGTCTTGTGCACCTGGCATCACGCATCACGCTCGCGAGCAATAACGCCGCGGAATGCGCCTGCGGCCAGACTCAATGCGCACTGGATCAGCAAGTCTGCTGCAACAACGACTGCGCCTGCGAATTTCCACACGAGATTGGCTACTTCCTGGGGTACCCCTGCGACGACGTATACGAGTTCATCGCCCAGCGTGGCGAGAACTACAAGATCTTTGGAGCCTGGAAGGTCTATACGAATGTCGAGCAGGCGCTTGCGACGTTTGATGCGTACCGAGCCTGCACCCAACACCTCACCTTTATCTATCAGCAGGGCTGCAGCTTGGCGCAACTTGCCCAGGTGACCCGATAGAACGCACAAACCGCGGCCGCACGCCGCACAACCGAAAGGACTCAACATGAGCAAGATCGCCGTCGTCTATTGGAGCGGCACAGGCAATACCGAGGCCATGGCAAACTTTGTCGCCGAAGGCACCACGTCCGCGGGCGCCGAGGCCGAAGTCATCCCCTGCGCCGACTTCTCCGCCGACAAGGCCGCCGGCTATGACGCCTTCGCCTTCGGCTGCCCCGCCATGGGCTCCGAGGAGCTCGAGTACGATGAGTTCCAACCGATGTGGGACGAAGTCAAGGAGACCCTCGGCGACAAGAAGGTCGTCCTCTTTGGCTCCTATTCGTGGGCCGAAGGCGAGTGGATGGACAACTGGAAGGCCGACGCCGACGAGGCAGGCGTCAACGTGGTCGATTCCGTCATCTGCTACGATGCACCCGACGATGAGGGCGAGGCGGCCTGCCGCGCCCTTGGAGCCGAGCTCGTCTAGCGGCAATGAGCTCCGCCCGTAACACGCTCTGCACCAAAACACATTCGCGTCCCAACAAAAACGGGAGCCGGATCACATCCGGCTCCCGTTTTCTGCTATGTCAGTCATATAAAGCGGCTACGAGATATTGCCCAAAAACGCCTTGGTGCGTTCGCTCTTGGGATGGTCGAAGACCTCGCTCGGCGTGCCGTCCTCCACGATAACGCCGCCGTCCATAAAGACGACGCGGTCGGCGACGTCGCGGGCAAAGCCCATCTCGTGCGTCACCACGATCATGGTCATACCGTCACGCGCAAGATCGCGCATAACGCCAAGAACGTCGCGGACAAGCTCGGGGTCAAGCGCTGACGTGGCCTCGTCAAAGAGCATCACGTGCGGATTCATCGACAGGGCGCGGGCGATGGCCACGCGCTGCTGCTGACCGCCCGAAAGCTGACTCGGCATAAAATCGATGCGCTCGGCCAGGCCGACCTTGGTCAGCTCCTCGATAGCGATTTTCTCGGCCTCTTCCTTGCTGCGCTTGAGCACCTTTTGCTGGGCGAGCATGACGTTCTTTTTGACCGACAGATGCGGGAACAGATTGAACTGCTGAAACACCATGCCCAAGTGCGTACGTACCTTATTGAGGTCGACGCCCTTGGCGCACACATCCACGCCCTCGACGACAATCGAACCACTCGTGGGCTCCTCAAGACGGTTAATGCAACGAAGCATCGTCGATTTACCTGAGCCCGAGGGGCCCAGGACCACGACGACCTCACCCTTGTGCACATCCAGATCGATGTCGCGCAGGACCACGTTATCGCCAAAGGCCTTCTGGAGATTCTTGATGCTGACGACGACCTCGTTCGAGTTATTGGTTTCGCTCATAATAGAACCTCCTTACAGACCAGCGATATGGTCGGCGGGCGTCGCGACAACCTGTCCGGCGCTCTTGGTGGGATGCTTCTTCTTGGTCTCGACCGTGCCCAGCAGCCTCGCCTCAAGACCGCTCACCAAACGCGCAAGCGGCAGGGTAATGACCAGATAGAACAGGGCGGCAACCACATACGGCGTAATGGAGCCCGTCGTTGCCACGATGGTGCGGGCGTTCATGACGATCTCGACCACGCCCACGGCGGCAAGCAGCGACGTATCCTTGTAAAGCAGGATAAACTCGCTGGTCAGCGTAGGCAGGACGTTGCGGAACGTCTGCGGAATCATAACGTAGAGCAGCGTCTGGAAGGCATTCATGCCCAGCGAGCGAGCAGCCTCGTTTTGGCCCTTGGGGATCGATTGAATACCGGCACGGAAGATCTCGCACAGGTACGCAGACGAGTTCATGGCCATGACGATAACGCCCAGGACATAATCGTCCACCTTGACGCCGGCAAGCGGCAGGCCAAAGAATGCAATATAGATCTGCAGAAACGCCGGCGTACCGCGGATGACATTCACGTAGATGCCGGCAAGGCAGCGCAGGATGCGCGACTTGGAGATGCGCATGAGCGACAGGGCAAAGCCAAAGGGGATCGCCAGCGGAAACGCCACAAGCACGATCGAGAGCGACATAAGGAAGCCCTTAAAGACGATCGGCAGGCTCTGGACCAAAATGACCGGGTTCAAGAACAGGCGCAGGAACATATTGGAGTTCCAGGCCTCGACCCACGGCTGCTCCTTAAGATCGGCCAGGAAGTTATCGAACGCCGTCACGCCCTTGATCTCGACGGAAGGAATCTTGGAAATCTTCTTGGTCGAACCGTCGGCGAGCGTATAGGTGCCGCTAAAGGCCTCATCGCCGCCCTCGACGGGAAACGTCACGCCGTAAACCTCGACACGGAAAAAGCCGCCGGCAGGCGCCGTCTCGCCAAAGTCAATCTTGAGCGTCTGGCCGTCAGCCTTGCACGTGGGCTTCATGGGCGTACGATCCATGAGGTCCTCGCCCGAGAGCATCGTCAATCGCGTGTCATCGGTACCAAACGTCGTGCCGTCGACAAACGTCAGCGAAAGACCGCTCAGCTCCTCATCGGCATCGGCCTGGACCTCCCAGGTAATGCGCGTCTCGGTGCCGCCGACCACAGCGCTGCCCGAACCGGTGTTGGGTCGGGCGGTAATCTTTGCGGTCTCAAGCGCCTGGGCGGTCGTGGGCGCATATGCCCCCGCGCAAACCAGCGCGAGCGCCACGGCCATGACGCAGGCTAGCTTTTGGAGCAAGGCGGGCAGTGGAAAACGCTGCTCCGCGGCCCCTTTGTTCAGTCGAGACAAGGTGGCTCCTATCGTAGAAGTTGCCGGCAAAACGAGACGGAAATGCTCTCCGTCAAGAGAAGCGCAAAGGCCCTCTCCGCCAAAACGGAAAGGGCCCGCGCGCAATCAAGTAGCTATTTTACTTGATGTTGTACTTAGCCATGAGGGCGTCGACGGTACCGTCGTCGGTCAGGTCCTTGATGGCCTGGTTGATGTCGTCCTTGAGCTTGGTGTTGCCCTGGTTGATGGCGATGGCGTACTCCTCGCCGGTGCTGATCTGCTTAATGGTCTGGCAGGTGCTGAACTGCTCGGCGGTCAGCTGGCTGGCAACGGAGCGGTTGGTGACTACGGCGTCGCCCTTATCGGACTGCAGGGCGCTGAAGCACTCGGTGGCGTCCTTGTAGGGGACGATCTTGGCCTTGGGGAAGTTCTCCTGGGCAAAGGACTCGGCGGTCGAGCCAGACTGGACGATGATGGTAGCGTCGGCGTTGTTGAGCTTCTCGCTGTAGTTGTCGGCCGTGATGTCGGTGTTATCGACCTTGGTCACGATAGCCTGATCGTCCATGTAGTAGGAATCGGAGAAAGTGACTTCCTTCTCACGCTCGGGCGTGTCGGTGATAGCCGCGATGGAGACGTCATACTTGGCGCCCGAAGCGACGCCCGGAACCAGCGTGTCAAAGTCATTGTTGACATACTCGACATCCAGGCCCAGCTTGTCGCCGATAGCCTTGATGAGCTCAAGGTCAAAGCCCTGATAATCGCCGTTGTCATCCTTGTACTCAAACGGAGCGTACTCGGCAGAGGTGCCGACGGTCAGCGTACCGTCCTTGACGAGCGCGTACTCCTTGGAGCCGTCGACCTTCTCGACCTTTGCGTCGTCAGAGCTGCTGGAACCGGCATCAGAACCAGGGGTGGCGTTGGACGAGCCGCAGCCCGTCAGAGCAAGGGCGAGCGCCATAGCGCCCGTGGCGGCAAATGCGCCAAGCTTCTTCAGCTTCATAATCAGTCTCCTTCCAATGACCCCACGTGATTCAGGGGCCTGCAAAAACTGATGGCTATTATGCACCCGCTTGGAAGAATCTGCAATCAGAAAACCGATTGAAACAAACCCATAACGTGAATGGAGCACTCCACTTTATGACAGTCATTACTGCTGCAATGACCTTAACAGTTTGATTTCAGCCGCATAACCTGCATGTTCGTTCGGTGTCTCCAAAATGAATGGCAATGCGCGCAAGCGGCCATTCGATACAATATTCTGCATAACCTGCATACCACCGCCAAACTCTTCACTACCCAGGTAGCCCTTGCCGATGCACTCGTGGCGGTCCTTATGGGCGCCGCAGGGATTCTTGGAGTCATTGATGTGCACGGCGCGCAGGCGCTCGATACCCACCACACGATCGAACTCGTCAAGCACGCCGTCAAGATCGCGTACGATGTCATAGCCGGCATCATTCACATGGCAGGTGTCTAGGCAAACGCCCAATTTGGCCGACAGCTCGGGGCGCCTGTCGGCAACGCCCTCGATGATGAGCGCCAGCTCCTCAAAGCTGCGGCCCACCTCGGTGCCCTTGCCGGCCATGGTCTCGAGCAGCACCGTCGTCTGCTGGCCCTCAAACATCACCTGGCACAGGGTGTCGACGATCATCTGAATGCCGGCGTCGGAGCCCTGTCCCACATGCGCACCGGGATGGAAGTTGTAGTAGTTGCCGGGCAGCGCTTCCATGCGCCGCAGGTCCTCTGCCATGGCTTCCAGGGCAAACTCGCGCGCCCGCTCTTTGGCCGAGCAGGGGTTATAGGTATACGGGGCATGAGCCACGAGCGGGCCAAAGTCGTTTTGCTCCATAAGCCCGCGCAGGGCCGCCACGTCATCCATGTCAAGGTCTTTCGCCTTGCCGCCGCGCGGGTTACGCGTAAAGAATGCAAAGGTATTGGCGCCAATGGACAGCGCCGTCTCCCCCATTGCCCGATAGCCCTTCGTCGTGGATAGGTGACACCCGATCGTCAGCATCCCCAGTTCCCCCTCATCAGTTGCGGTGAAATAGTTCCTGTCGATGCCTTATTCTGCCGCAAACAGGAACTATTCCACCGCAAGTTATAAAAGGGTCATGAGGAGCGCGTTTTGCCGAAGGCCTTAAGCATCGCCGTCACGGGGCCAGGCTGAAAACGGCGGCGCACATCGTCGAGACGCTCGGGAATATCGATATGCTGCGGACAGTGCCGCGCGCATTTGCCGCACTTGACGCAATTGCTCACCAACTTGGGCTCGCCCGTGCGCACCGCACTCGCCGTAAAGTACTGCGATAGCCCCGTAAACCAGCTGTGCGCATAGCTTGCGTTGTAGGCGGCAAAACACCCAGGGATATTGATGCCTTTAGGGCACGGCATGCAATAGCCACATCCCGTGCAGGGAACGCGATTCGATTTTTCAAATTCTCTCAGCACGCGTGCGATGGCATCGAGCTGAGTAGCTGTCATCGAATCCGGCAGGGCCCGATCGGCCAACACCGCGTTCTCATCCACCTGCGCGGTATCGGTCATACCCGAAAGCAGCATCGTCACCTGAGGATGGTTCCACACCCACGAAAGCCCCCAGGCGGCTGGAGTGCGCAAATGCGGGTCACGGGCGCCATCGAGCACGGCGCGGGCCCGCGGCGGTAACTTGCCCGCTAGACGACCGCCCAGCAGTGGCTCCATCACAAACACCGCGAGCCCGCGCTCCGCAGCCGCCATGAGTCCTGCCGTTCCCGCTTGGTAACGCTCGCCGGCATAGTTGTACTGGATCTGGCAAAAATCCCAGTCATATGCGTCAAGCATCGTCAGGAAATCCGCCGCGCTGCCGTGGTACGAAAAACCTATCTGGCAAATACGCCCCGCAGCCTTTTGACGCGTGATCCAGTCCTCGATGCCCAGCGCCACCACACGTTCCCACTGAGCGGGCGAGGTGATGTTGTGCATAAGGTAATAGTCGATATGGTCGGTCCGCAGCCGACGCAGCTGCTCGTCAAAGAAACGGTCGAAATCCCCTGCGCATGTACACGAAGCGTGCGGCAACTTGGTCGCCAGCAACACCCGGTCGCGCAGTCCCAGGCGCTCAAGTGAGGCGCCCACGCACGCCTCGTTACCGGGATAAAGATACGCGGTATCCAGATAATTAATCCCCTGCTCCACCGCACGGGAGATGATGGCATCGGCTGTCTTCGCATCCGGATGGCCCGGCGCACCGGGAAACCTCATACAGCCCAAGCCCAGAGCAGATATTCGGTTACCACTTTTGGGGTCAACGCGGTATTGCACGGACCCTCCCTTCGCCATCAGCGCTCGGCAAGGCGAAACACAATGGTCACGCAGCCGAAACATCGTGGAATCGCAATCGAGAACGTATCGTAACGCAGCAGAAATCGAGCTGTCACGACACCGCTTTAACATCAGCAAAAAGCCCGATGAAAGGAGACGAGCGTGACCACACGAGAGGATGCCTGCCCCTACCCAGGCGAACAATACATCCTCTCGGTCGACCGTTACCAGATCGAGGTCATGGACCATCTGGACGAGCTTCCCGCCACAGGCGCCGTCATCTTCTGCACCTTCCCCAAGGTGCGCGATGGCGTTGGATATCCCGCATGCGTTTTTGCCATCTGCCCCGCGGCATAAGTTCCCATGCGTTTGTTCTTCTAAATTCAGCCTCCGGTGCAAGCTACACGCTCCAGCGGCATACAATCCATCAGGCGCCCCGCACGCGGGCGCCTTTTTGTGAGGAGATGATTCACATGCAGATCAACAAGGTCACTTTTGTCGGCAAGGGCGGCGTCGGCCTGCTCTACGGCAGCATGATTGCTAAGACGCTCGGCAATGACGCCGTCGAATACGTCATGGATGACGCCCGTTTTGAGCGTCATGCGAACGACGCGCTCACCGTCAACGGCGAACCCTGCGATCTCACTTCCGTCCGCGCCAGCGAGGCGACACCCGCCGATCTGGTCATCCTGACGGTCAAGACCACCGGTCTCGACCAAGCACTCAAGACTATGGAGCGCGTCGTAGGACCCAACACGCTCATCGCCTCGCTGTGCAACGGCATTACGAGCGAGCAAAAGATTGCCGAGCGCTTTGGCTGGGAGCACACCGTCCTGGGTATCTGTCAAGGCATGGACGCCGTGTTCCTCAACGGAGGGCTCACCTTTACCAATGCGGGCGAGATTCGCTTTGGCGCGGCAGCGGGCACCAAGCCCGCAACCGTTACCACCATCGACGAGCTCTATACGCGCTGCGGCGTCGCCCATACCGTCGAGAGCGACATTGCGCACCGCATGTGGGCCAAACTCATGCTCAACGACGGCATCAACCAGACGTGCATGGCCTACGGCGGGACCTACGGAAGCGCCACGGAGCCGGGCTCCGAGCAGCGTCGCTGCTTTGTTTCCGCCATGCGCGAAACGCTTGCGGTCGCCAACGCCGAGGGCGTTGAGCTGACCGAGGCAGACCTGACGCAAATGGTGCACCTCATCGAGGGAATCGACCCCGCCGGCATGCCCTCGATGGCGCAGGACCGCATCGCACAACGAAAAACCGAAGTCGAGGAGTTCGCGGGCACCATCTGCCGCCTCGCAGCCAAACACGATATCCAAGCGCCGCAAAACGATTGGCTCTATCGGCGCATCCGCGATATCGAGAAAAGCTGGTAGCGCCAACGCGCCGCATTCAACAGCCTTAACAGCAAAGCCGCCGCAAGGGAACCGTTCCCCCGCGGCGGCTTTCATCTTCGTCTATGACCGGCTGCCAATCTCACAACAGTTAGCGTTGCGATTCTGGAACCTCTTCCTCGTCATCGCGGCAAAGCAGCACGCCGGCGCTTCCCAGCAGCGCCGCTGCAATCAAGGTGCCCACAACCACAGGCGCGGCGCCCGTGGCGGACTGCAAGTCGGCAGCTAACGCCGCCGTCGGACCAAGACATCCGATCAAAAGGGCAACGACGGCAATAGCGACATCTCGAGCGTTCATGGGACCACTTCCTCCACGAGAAAGACTTTGCTTCTCATGACTTAGTGTGCCCCGCGCCCGTATGCCCAACGTAGTGCCGCGGTAAGGGCTCTGTTAACCCAAATGCATATAAAAACGGACGCCTTTACGTTGCCCGAAAGCTCGGTAAAGGCGCCCGTCCATCATGTGCAATCGATGTCGGCAGCTTACCAACCGGTGTAGTAATCGGTAGTTCCGGCTGCGCAGCCCGAATCATAGACCTTGCACTCGCCCTTGGAACCGGTAAACGTGGAGCCCTGGGACTTATCGCTCGCTGCCACAACGTAGTAGCCGTCGGCATCGCGCCAGAAGCCCTCGGAATCCTGCGTCCACTCACCCGTGCGGTGATGGTAGAGTACGTTGCTGCTGTAATAGGTCTCGCGACGACCGTTATAGTTATTGACGCCGGCGGAACGCGTCAGTCCCGAGCCATTCGCATAGTAAGCGGCGGCAACGTAAGACGAGCTATAGCCGGCGTTGTAGTACGAAGCCTGGGCGGCCTCGGCGGCTTCTGCCTCGGCGGCCGCAGCCTCGAGCGCCTCACGTTTGGCATCCTCGAGCGTCGTGCGCAGCTCATCGAGCTCGGCCGACTTGGCGTCGACCTCCTCCATCGTCAAAAGGCTGCCCGCGCCGTCAATGCACTCTTGAAGCACGGCACGCTCGTCATCGGTGGCATAGTCGCCATACATGTTCATGATAATTTGAGCGCGAACTTCCAAAGAGTCGCGCTTGGCCCCCATGGAGGCGTTCCACTCCTGCATGGAGCCAAACCCATCGCCGCGATAATCGACGGGCTGCATCAACGTGGCCTCGGAGGGCGTGGACCCAACCGCGTCGGACAGCGTCGCCGCATGGGCCTCGGTTACGCCGGCACCCACCAAAAGCGCCACGGCCAGCGTGGCAGAAAGGGCGACGGCCTTCGGTTTTCGTGAATCGATCCTCATGTAGCTGGAAACCTCCGTAGTGAGTTTTTGCTGCGTTTAAGCTGCGTGTGATTCGATCGCGCTGCATAGTACCCCGAGCAATTCGCGACCTGCGGTTTTTCTCAAAAGGCGCACGTCAATTGCGTAAAACTCACATCCTCTCAACAGGAGTTTTTCACAACTCGAATGCATAAAGCGTGTCAAAAACCCTGTTTTCGCACCCTCCCTATGCAAAAAAGACGCCTGTGCAACCATTGTTCGCACAGGCGCCTTGAGCAGGCATTTTATGCAGTTATACCTATCGAGTCGCAAGGAGTCCTTACACAAGTCGCCTTACTCGTCCAGTGCGGCGAAGGCCTGCTTCAGATCCCAAATGATGTCCTCGGCGTTCTCGGTACCAATGGAAAGACGGATCGTGGAGGGCGTAATGTTCTGCTCGGCAAGCTCCTCGGCAGAGAGCTGGGAGTGCGTGGTGGTAGCCGGGTGCACGACGAGCGACTTGACGTCGGCCACGTTGGCGAGCAGCGAGAAGACCTGCAGGTGGTCGATAAACTTCCAGGCAGCCTCCTGGCCACCCTTAATCTCGAAGGTGAAGATCGAAGCGCCGCCACGGGGGAAGTACTTCTGGTACAGCTCATGGTCGGGGTGCTCGGGCAGGCTCGGGTGGTTCACCTTGGCGACGTGGCTGTCACCGGTCAGGAACTCAACGACCTTCTTGGTGTTCTCGACATGGCGGTCGACGCGCAGCGACAGGGTCTCGGTGCCCTGGAGCAGGACCCAGGCGCTGTCTCTTATACACATCTCCGAGCCCACGAGACTCCTG
>UROM01000040.1 GCA_900549455.1 uncultured Collinsella sp.
TCTACACTTATGCGATCGTCGGCAGCGTCAGATGTGTATAAGAGACAGAGTATAGCCCACCCACGCGTCTATAAAAGTTGCGGTGACATAGTTCCGATTTAAGCGGTTTAACAGCACAAATAGGAACTATATCACCGCAACTGATGGGGCGGGATGGCGGGCACTGGCTGCTGCGTGGTTTTGCTAGTAGCTCACCTGGCAGGGGATGCCGAGGGCGCGCACGCGTGCAGCAATCTTGTCGAGCACCTCGGGCGCCGCTTTGGCAAGGCCGGCGATTGGTGTCTCGCGCGCCACTGTGTAGATGGTCGCCTCCTGCGGGCGAATGCGCTCGAGCGCCGAGAGCCAAGGGCCGACGTACTCCTCGCCGGTGTTATCGAGAGACTTGCCTCGGTACTCGCCGCTCAAAAACATCGTCTGGATAATGACGTGGCCGTTAAAGCTCGCGAACGTTTCGATCTGGTGCTCTACATCGTAGGGGCCAACGGGCTGGTCGAGCAGCTGGATAAAAGCCGGGTCGACCGTATCGAGCTTGAGGATGTTGTCGTCGACCATCATGAGCGCATCGTGTACCTGGGGACGGTCGGCGCGCGTGCCGTTGGAAAGCACGGCAATCTTGGTGTTTGGGGCCAGCTCGTCGCGCAGCGCGACGGCGCCGGCGATGGCCTGCGGAAACTCCGGTGCGGCGGTGGGCTCGCCGTTGCCTGCGAAGGTGATTACATCGGGGAGCTCGCCCTCGGCTGCCATCTCGCGCAGCTTTACCTCGAGCGCGTCGAGTACCACGGCAGCTATGTTGTACGGCTCATGGCAGGGGCGCTCAGCGTTGAGACCGTTTTCGCAGTAAATGCAGTCGAACGTGCAGATTTTGCCGCTGGCCGGCATCATGTTGACGCCGAGCGAAAGGCCCAGGCGACGGCTGCGAACGGGCCCAAAGATGGGGCTGGCATTCAAAAACGTAGACATAGGCATATGCTCCTCAAGACAATTGTGCCTAAGCATAGCATCGGCTCCAAAGCAAGGTGTGGGCTCTTGCTTTACAAGTTTCGTTTTTTCACGTCGCTCATTATGCGGTGCCATGAAAAGTCTCGGGTCAGGTACAGTTAATCTGTTAACAAGGCGTAAGGCAATGCAGGCCCATCCAACCGTACCGATGTGCAACTGGATGGGCGTTGATGATGGGGGCACAACATGGATTTTACGGTCGAGAATGCGGGCACTACGATCGCCTGCCGCGAGTATGCCGGCCCGGTTGTATCGTCCGATGCACCCGCCTTGGTGTGCGTGCACGGTGCCTGCGTCGACGGCGTCTTTTTTGACGCCATCGCCCGCGAGCTCGCCTGTGACTATCGCGTCATTACCTATGACCGCCGCGGTTGCGGCGAGAGCGGCGACGCTGCAGACGGACGCTACGACCTCGCTGCCCAGGCCGCCGACCTGCAGGCTGTTATCGAGCATATTGGCGCTCCGGCAAACGTGCTCGCGCACAGTGCCGGTACGCTGGTGACGCTGGAGCTTCTCCGTGCAAACCCCACCATAATCTCGCGTGCGATTCTGCATGAACCCGCCGTGACGGATGAGGGTGCCGGTCTGGGCGCGGCCCCGGTTTTGCTCGAGATGATCGCCGCGGGAAAGGTCTCCAGGGCATTACGGGCCTTCCTGGGCGCCATCGGCGATTCGGACCCTGAGGCCCCCAAGTTAACCGAGGCAGAAGCCAAGCATGCCCTGCGCAACGGCCGCGGCTTCATGGCAAACGAATACGGGATTACTATGACCTGCGTTCCCGATTGGGATAGCGTCCGCGCGTCAAGAACGGTGGCCGCCGTGCTCCTGGGCGAGCTCTCGATTGGCACGCCTCGCGAGGCGGGCACGAGGGTGGCGGCTGAGCTTTTGGACTGTCCACTCGTAATGGTTCCCGGCGCGCACAACGGCCTGCGCGATCGCCCGGGAGCGGCTGCCCAGACTGTCCTTGGCATCCTGGGGCTCTAACACCCGCAATAGCCAAAGCAGACTTCACCCGCAAACGTTTCGGCCTTGTTAACAAATATGCTTAAAACCTCACGTCTGCGGCTTCAATCGCGCCGTCTGCCAACTCATAAAAATGTAACAGCATTCACGTGCTTACCTGCATCGGCAAGGTGTTACCCTTGTAACATTTGGAACCCACCGCTACCATGCGAAGCTATCGAAAGGGCCCCATATGCTCAATAATCACGAGGTCAATCTAACCGACGAGGAGGCTGCCACCGAGGTCGCCCGTGTCGCGAAGACCTACCCCGTGGTACGTTTGCTGTCGGCCGATCAGATTAAGAGCGAGCCTAACTGCCTGCTCGCCGGTGATCGCTGCCCTTGTTTGCGCCAGGCAAGTCTTGAGGCCTTGACAGATTCCGATGAGGTGTCGGAGCAACTGCTCAACGATGGCGTTGAGTACCGCGCCCATCTGCGCCCTCTGAAGGTCGAGGGCGAGCCTCATGTCCTGCTGATGGTGCGTCCGATCGATGGGCAAGAGGCTGCAAAAGAGGACCTTGTCTACACCGACGTGCTGACGAGCGTGCACAATCGCCGATATTACGAGGAAAAGCTCCGTAGCGCCCGCATGAATGCCGGCGTTGCGATGATCGACCTTGATGATTTTAAGGTCTTCAACGATACGTGTGGCCGTCATGCCGGCGACCTTGCGCTCGGTGCCGTGGCGACAGCCATGCGCAGCGGAATCCGTTCGACTGACGAGCTTGTGCGCTATGGCTGCGACAAGTTTGTGGTTGTCATGCCCAATATTCCCTCCGATGACTTCACCCGTCGCCTGCATCAGGTGTCCGATGCCGTTCGTTCCACGATTATTCCGGGCCATGAGTACGTGAGCTTGACGGCATGTGTTGGTGGCGTTCGCATTCATGGCGAGACGGTCGATGAGGGCGTTGGCCGCGCTGTCCAGTTACTGAGCCGCGCTAAGGCAAAAGCCGGTACGGTCGTGACCGATGCCGATTCCATCGAGGCCTTCCAAAGCGAAAAGCCTTTGGTACTTATTGTCGATGACTCCGAGATGAACCGAGTCATTCTCAGCGAGATGCTCAAGGACGAGTATTGCATCCTCGAGGCCGACAACGGTCGTACGGCGCTCGACATGGTCGACCGCTATGGTGATGAGTTGTCGCTCGTGCTGCTGGATATTGTCATGCCGGGCATAAGCGGCTTTGAGGTGCTGGCCGGTCTGTCGCGCCGATCGGTTAGTGACAATCTGCCTGTCATCATGATTTCGAGCGAAGATTCCGATGATATGGTTCTGCGCGCGTACGAGCTGGGCGCCTCGGACTATATCAACCGCCCGTTTGACTCCCGTGTCGTGCGCCGCCGTGTAAGCAACACCATCCGCCTATACGCCAAACAGCGCCGTCTGACGAGCCTGCTGTCCCAGCAGTACAACGAGCGTGTCAAGAACAGTCGCATGCTCATCGACATCATGGCTGGCGTCATGGAGCTTCGCAACGGCGAGAGCGGCAGGCACGTTACGAACATCGAAAAGCTGACCGAGCTGCTGCTTGGCTGTCTGGTCCAGCGTAGCGACACCATTTCCCTTGACAATGAGGAGCGCTCCACGATTGCCCTGGCTTCGGCGCTGCACGATATCGGCAAGATGTCGATTGACGATGCGATTCTCAACAAACCCGGGCGCCTTACGTCCGAGGAGTTCGAGATTATGAAGACGCATACCACGATCGGCGCCGACATGCTGCTTGAGCTGGGTAGCCATCACGCCGGCAATGCGCTTATGGAATATGCGTACCAGATTGCGCGTTGGCATCACGAGCGCTGGGACGGCAAGGGTTATCCCGATGGCCTTAAGGGCGACGAAATTCCCATTGCCGCACAGGTGGTTTCGGTGGCCGACGTGTACGATGCTCTGACGAGCGTGCGCGTGTACAAGGACGCTATCCCGCACAAGGAGGCAATTCAGATGATCCTGGACGGTAAGTGCGGCACCTTTAACCCGCTGCTGCTCGATTGTCTGCTTGAGGTGCAAGACCAAATTGCCGAGACGTTGGCACGCCCCGCCGACGTTGTCGCGTTTCCCACGATTTAGTTTGACCAAAGGAGTTTTTAATCCATGATTTCCATGCGTGAGGCGTATGAGAAGATCGGCGCCAATTATGATGACGCGTGCGCTCGGCTGATGGGCGAGGAAATGCTCGCCCGCTTTGCCCTCAAGTTTTTGGATGACGAGAGCATGGACAAGCTGGAGGCCGCCATGGCGGCGGGAGACGCCGAAGGTGCGTTTATGGCAGCGCACACGCTCAAGGGCGTGAGCCAGAACCTGGGATTCGATAATCTGTACGAGCCGGCGGTCGTGGTGACCGAGGCGCTGCGCGGCGCCGATGCCGTTGACGGCGCTCGCGAGGGGATGCATGCGCTGCAGCAGCAATATGCGGCTACGATGTCGGCCCTGCGCGAGACGGCCGAATAAGAGCTTGCGAGCCTTGGGCTGCGCGCCTGTCGCGTATAGGCAAAAGGGCGCCCCGTCGGACCATGTGGCCGGCGGGGCGCCCTTATCTGTTATGCGGTTCGCGAACTAGCGGGTCTGCTTTACCTTGGCCGCCGCCTCGACAAACGACTTCCACAGGTTAAAGTCGGTCTCGAGCGTCTGCCAGGTGTACTCGGGATGCCATTGCACACCCAGACAGAACGGCTGGCCTTCGACTTCGATGCACTCGGGAACGCCGTCGGTTGCCTTGGCGACCAAGCGCGTGCTCTTACCCAGACGATCGACGCAGCAGTGATGTGCGGAGTTGGTCTGGATCAGCCTGTGCCCGCCAACCGCGCGCTCCAGCAGCGAGCCCGGCACGACCTCGACAGGATGCACAGGGTCGTTGAGCACGTGGGTATGGCGCCACTGCGTGCGGCCCTCGCGCGCGCCCAGGCTCGGCACGTCCATGCACAGGGTGCCGCCGGTGGCGACGTTGAGCAGTTGCGTGCCGCGGCAGGTGGTAAAGAGCGGCTTTTTGGCACGGAGCACCTCGCTGACCAGCTTAAACTCAAAACTATCGCGGATCTCGCAGCAGAGGGTGGGGTCGTAGGGTCGATCATCGCCCCAACGTTTGGGATTGACATCCGGGCCACCGGGAATGGCGATGCCGTCGGCGATATCGACGTAATGACGGATGACCTCAATGTCCTCGGTGATGGACATCTGCAGCGGCAGGCCGCCGGCGGCAAGGATGGCATCGACAAAGACACTTGCGATTTCTTCGTTGGGGGAGAGCGTTTCGCTTAAAAACGGCTTTGCCCCTTCCCAACGCGGCGCCACCAGGATGAGTGGACGGTCGGCGGGGGCAACGTCGACGTGCGGGGTATAGGACGAGGAGGTATGGGTTCCGATCATAGGTGTTGCTTTCGAATCCGGGTGGACATGGTGCATGGGTGGCGCGGGGCAAACGTTACTGATGAATTTGCCCGCGTGGCAATTGGGTTAGTGGCCCTTGATGGAGTTGAGGAAGTCCTGGGCGCGCTTGGTCTGGGGGTGGTCGAAGAACTCGTCGGGCGTGCCGGTTTCCACGATCTGGCCGTCGGCCATAAACACGACGCGGTCGGCTACGCGGCGGGCAAAGTTCATCTCGTGCGTGATGACGATCATCGTCATGCCCTGCTGGGCCAGACGGACCATGACCTCGAGCACCTCGTTGATCATCTCGGGATCGAGGGCACTCGTGGGCTCGTCAAAGAGCATGGCCTTGGGTTGCATGGCAAGCGAGCGGGCGATGGCTACGCGCTGTTGCTGGCCGCCCGAGAGCTGTGCGGGCACCTTATCGGCCTGCTCGGCCACGCCCACGCGGCCCAGCAGGTCCATGGCGCGCTCACGGGCTTCGTCCTTGGAGACGCCCAGCACATCGACCGGTCCCAGCATGACGTTCTGCAGGACGGTCATATGTGCGAACAGGTTGAACTGCTGAAACACCATGCCCAGCTCGGCACGCATGCGGGCAAGGTCCTTGCCTTCCTGCGGTAGGGGCTCGCCCTCGATGAGGATCTCGCCCGAGTCGATGGTTTCCAGGCGGTTGATGGTGCGGCACATGGTCGACTTGCCCGAGCCCGAAGGACCGATCACAACGACGACCTCGCCGCGGTCGACTGAGAGATTGATGTCGTTGAGGACGTGCAGATCTCCGTAGTGCTTATCGACGTGTCTGAGCTCGATCAGCGGCTGATTGCCGGTGGAAGAGGTGCTCTGTGCCATGGTGCTCGGCTCCTTATGACTCGAAATGGTAAAGCGTTAGCGGATGATGGTCGCGCCGGTCTTGTGCGAAACGTAGACAGCGGCCTTGTTGATCGCGACGTTGATGAGGATGTAGATGACCGCGATCACCAGGTAGACCGACACGAGGGCGTCGTAGTTGGTAATGAGCACGCGGGCGTTTTGCATGAGGTCGGGGTAGCTCACCACGTAGGCGACGGTGGTGTCTTTGACTACGACCACAAGCTGCGAAATCAACGACGGAATGATAAACCGAATAGCCTGCGGCAACACGATTTTAAAGGTGATTTTAGCTTTGGAGAGGCCGAGTGCCTGGGCGGCTTCGACCTGGCCGCGCGGCACGGCGTTGACGCCAGCGCGAAAGATCTCGGCGAGTACGCCAGCTGCGGCGAGCGCGACGGGAAGCGTGAGCATCCAAAAAGATGGCAGCGCGATCTTGTACTGGGGCAGCACCAAAAAGAAGAAGTAGATGAACAGCAGGCTCGGTACGCCGCGGAAGAAATCGGTGAGCACGCGGCAAACCAGTTGGAGCGGCTTAATGTCGCTGGTGCGGCCGAGCATAAGGGCTAAGCCCAGCACCAGTGCGATGGCGCCAGCGGTGAGTGCGACTTTAACAGTGCCCTCAAAGCCGGCAAGCAGGAACTTCCAGGTGGTGAGGTGCGTAAAGAAATACCAATAGTGGACCGAAAGCTGGCCGGTCACATAGAAGCGCTGCAGTACCAGGATGGCGAGCGCGGCGACAGCAACAAGCGAGATGGCGGTGCCGATGCGAATCTTGGCGCGCATCTTGGGGCCGGGAGCCTCGTAGAGCGCATCGCGCATGGTGAGCGCGGAGGTGGAGTGCTTGCTCATCGGAGGATCCTCACCTTCTTATCGATGTAGTTGCCAATGTGGCTCACCACAAAGGCCGTGCCCAGGTAGCCGAGCGCCGAGATAAAGAACGCGGCGACGCCGCCGAGCGAGCGCGTGTTGATGTAGCTCACCACGCCGGTGAGCTCCTGCGGTTGCAACGGCACCTGACTGCCGAGCGCGGTGGTGAGCATGACGGCGATAAAGAGGTTGGTCATGGGCAACACGCTCGAGCGCAGCGCCTGCGGAATCACGATCTTGGCGAGGATACGGCTGAAGCTCATGCCGAGCGAACGTGCGGCTTCGACCTGACCGACGCCGACGGTGTTGATGCCGCTCATAAAGTTCTCGGAGCCAAAGGCCGAGCCCAAAAGAACCGTGGCGACGATAACGCAGGTGCGGTAGGGTAGGACGACCTTGAGCGGCGGCAGCGCATAGACGACGATGATGAGCAGTGCGATGCCGGGGATGTTACGGAAGACCTGGACATACAGGTCGCCAAAGACGCGCAGCGGCTTGAGCGGCGACACGCGCATCACGGTGACGGCGACGGCCAGCACCATGGCGATGGCAAACGACTCAAGCGTCATGCCCCAGGTTGCTAGCAGCGCGTCGATATAGTTCTGGCCATAGAGCGACCAGAGTTCGGAGAGACTCATGCGGACCTCCCGCCGATAAGGAAAGGGGCTCCCGTGTGTACGGAAGCCCCGACAACTCTGTGAGGAAACAGTTTACCGCAATAAAGCGCATCGTGCGTTTCCATATGGTTTCGTTGCGGCCGTTACCAGGCTCGCTGCCTAGGCGCCGATCTCGGGCAGCTCGGGAACATTAGTGTCGCCCGTACGGTCGCCGATGCAGATCTGCCACAGCTCAGTCCAGGTGCCATCGTCCTCGATCTTCTTAAGGAAGTCGTTGACAAAGGCGACGCCGTCGGAATCGAGCGGCAGGCCAATGCCATAGGGCTCCTTGCTGCCGAAGGGCTTGCCGGCGATTTTGTACTTACCGGGCTCGCGGACCAGGGCGCTCTGCTGCATGTTGTTATCGATGACGTAGGCGTCAACACGGCCCTGCTGGAGTGCCTGGCGGGCCTCCTCGTCGGTCTTGAACTCCTGCTGGCTGGCCTTGGGGGCGAACTCCTCCAGAATGGCGGGGCCGTTGGAGCCGGACTGGACGGCGACGTTCTTATCGGCCAGGTCGTCGACGCTCTTGATGTCGTCGTTGTCGGCGAGCACTAGGATAGCCTGCTGGGTGTAGTAGTAGGGACCGGCAAAGGAGACGAGCTTCTTGCGCTCGTCAGTGATGGTGTAGGTGGCGAAGACAGCGTCGACCTGGCCGTTCTGCAGGACGGACTCGCGCGTGTCCGAGGTCACCTGGGTGATCTCGACCTTGTTCTCGCCCAGAATGTAGTTGGACAGGAGCTGTGCGATGCCGGCGTCAAAGCCACGGGTCTGACCGTCTTTCTCGTTGAGGAGGGAGAAGAGCGTGGAGGTCTGAACGCCACCGATCTTAAAGACGCCGGCGTCCTTGACGGCCGTGGCCCAGGTGCTGGCGGCGATGGCGTCGTCATCGGCCTTGGGGCCGTTGTCGACGAGCTTGTCGAATGCCTTGGCATCGAGCGTGGTGGAAGCCTCGGTATCCTCGGAGCTCTTGGAGGAGCCGGCGGCGGAACCCTTGTCGGCCTCGGCGCTGGTGTCGGAGCAGCCGGCAAGACCAAGGCCGGCGACGGTTGCGAAGGTGGCGGCAACGAAGCCGCGGCGGTCGAGAACGACCTGCTGGGAGAGGTTCTTGCTCATGGTAGAACACCTTTCTCAATAAAATCCCTAGCGGTTGAGTAGAGTTATACCCTATCGCGCTCAAATGGGTCAACACGAAATAACTCAGAAACATACTTACCTTATGGGTTATTGAACCAACCAAAAAGGGACAGGTTTATTTTGGTAGGTTTTATCTGGGGAAACGTCGATTATTACGGCTGGGATAGCGTTTTGCCGACGGCATGATCGCTCGCAGCGGTCGCTATAATGGCGGCAACGCGACGCATATATAAGTAAGGAGATCGCGTATGAACGGTTATTCGTTTTTCGCAGCGACCAAGGTGTTGTTTGGCGCGGGCAAATTGGGCGAGCTGGGCGCGCAGAAGCTGCCCGGCACCAAAGCGCTCATCGTTACCACGGGTGGCAACGATGAGCGCTTTGGATATCTAGGACGTTTGGAGGCCGAGCTCGAACGCGCCGGCGTGGCGCACGAGCTGTTCGATCGCATTGAGCCTAACCCGCTGCGCGATACCGTCAACGCGGGTGGCTGGGTGGCGCGTACCCATGGCTGCGACTTTGTCCTGGCGCTCGGCGGCGGCTCGGTCATGGACGGCAGCAAGGGCATCTGCGCAGTGGCGACCAACCCGCATGCCGATACCGAGGGCAACGAGTGCCCCGGTGACATCTGGGACTTTGTGAATGGCGGCACTGCGCTCGGCCTGCCGATCCCCAACGATCCGCTGCCGCTTGTTTGCGTGACCACCACGGCGGGTACCGGCTCCGAGGTCGATGCAGGCGGTGTTCTGTCCTGCGAAGAAAATGATGAGAAGCTTCGTCTGGGCGATCCGCGCCTGTTCCCGGTGCTTTCGATCGTTGATCCCGAGCTCATGGTGAGCGTTCCGGCACGTCTGACCGCCTATCAGGGATTCGACGCCCTGTTCCATTGTGTTGAGTGCTACATCTCAAATACCAACACGCCCGTGGGTAACATGATTTGCCGCGAAGGCATCCGCCGTGCCGCCGTGGCACTGCCTACGTGCGTTAATAATGGCGATGACCTGGAGGCGCGCTCGAGCCTTGCGTTTGCCAACACGCTCGGCGGTTATGCCATGGATGCCTCGGGCACCACGGGCTCGCATGGTCTTGAACATGGCATGAGCGCGCATCATCACGACCTGCCGCACGGCGCCGGCCTCATTATGATTGCCCGTGCCTATCACACGTGGATGATCGATCACGGTGCCGCACCAGAGCGCTATATCGACATGGCGCGTCTAATGGGCAATGCCGCCGCGGATGATCCGCACGATTTTGTGATTGAGCTCACGCGCCTGATGGAGGCTTGCCATGTGGCCGACCTCGCCATGAGTGAGTGGGGGATTACGGTCGAAGAGCTGCCGGCCATCGCGCACAACGCTCTGACGACCAACGGCGTCCTGTTCAGCCACGACCCCGTGACGCTGACCGACCCCGACGTCGTCGAAATTCTCAAGAACAGCTACCGTTAGTTGCCTTGCTGCTTTGTCTCGATCTGTAACATCTGCAGCCGTTTTTACCGAGTAACTGTTACAGATCGAGATTATCTCCTTAGGGGGATTCGAATGTCTCAATCTGTAACATCTGGACGGACAAAAGGTCTCTATCTGTTACAGATTGAGACAAAGGTTAGGGACTAAGACGTCTTGTCTAGATCTGTAACAGTTAGACGGGAATTCGGGCCCTAGATGTTACAGATTGAGATAATTGAGTCGCGAAAATAAAAACCTCCGCAGGGGTGCTTCCCTTGCGGAGGTTTTTTACTCGTTGAGAAGCCTTGCGGCTTCGGCGGCCATGTTCTCGACCGTCATGCCGTTCTGCGCGAGCAGTTCGTTGGGATCGTAGCGGTCGGGAAAGCCCTTGGCGATGCCAAAGGTGCGCGTGCGCAACGGCGTGCATGCCAGATAGCATGCCACGCGCTCGCCCCAGCCGCCGTCTAAGATGCCGTCCTCGAGGGTGACGACGACGCGATGCTCGGCGGCAAGACTGTCGAGGAACTCGCGGTCGAGCTCGGTTGCAAAGCGCGGGTTGACGAGCGTGGCCTCGATGCCGTACTCGGCAGTCAGACGGTTTGCCACGCGCTCACCCAGCTCAAAGAAATCGCCAAGCGCGAGCACGGCAACGTCGCGGCCCTGACGCACCACGTTGTAGCGAACGGCGCTGTAGTCGGTGTCTTCGGCGGGCGCAAGGTCGGGGCGGCTTACCAGGCCGATGCCCGGTACGCGGATTGCCACGGGATGCTCGCGGTGGTCGAGCGACCAGCTCAGCATGGACAGATATTCCTCCATGCAGGCCGGCGCCAAGTAGTGCATGTTGGGAAGACCGCCCAACATGGAAATATCAAAGAACGAGAGGTGCGTCTCGGACGTGGTGCCAAAGATTGACGCACCAAACACCAAAATGGTTGCCGGGGCGTCGTTGAGGCACAGGTCGTGCCAGAGTTCGTCGTAGGCGCGCTGCAAAAACGTGCCGTACACACCAAAGACTGGCTTGGCGCCCGAGCGCGCAAGCGCGGTGGCAAAGGTCACGGCGTGCTCCTCGGCAATGCCCACATCGACGAACTGTTTGCCGGCGGCAGCGCGAAGCTCGGGTGTAAAGCCCATGATGTAGGGTGTGGCGGCCGTGATGCCCACGACCTGCGGATCGCGCTCGATGGCGGCGCTGAGCGCCTCGCCCGTAATGTCGGCGTAGGTGCGCGGCGCAGGCTCGCTCGGATGGCCCGGGCAGAGCTTGCGCCCGGTCGCCATGTCAAACGGACCCACGTGGTGCCAGCGTTCGGGGTCGCTCTGGGCCGGCTCAAAGCCCTTGCCCTTGGCGGTGGAGACGTGCAGCACGATGGGATGATCGATATTGCGCAGTTCCTGCAGCGCGTCGACTAGGGCCAACACGTCGTTGCCGGCGTCCAAATAACGGTAGTCGAGTCCCATCGCGCGGAAAACGTTGCGCTCACAGGTGCCGTTGCTGGCGCGCAGCTCGGCCAGATTGCGATAGAGGCCACCGTGGTTCTCGGCGATGGACTGGTCGTTATCGTTGACGATGATGATCAGGTTGCTGTCGAGTTCGGCGGCATTGTTGAAGCCCTCAAACGCCAGGCCGCCCGAAAGCGAGCCGTCGCCAATGATGGTGATGACGTTGTACGCATCGCCCGCCAGGTCACGAGCGTGCGCCAGGCCGCAGCCCAGGCTCACCGACGTGGAGGTATGGCCCATGGCGAACAGGTCGTGCTCGGACTCGTCGGGATTGGCAAAGCCAGAGGCCTCGCCAAAGCGCTTCGGATCGATATAAGTGTACGCGCGCCCAGTCAGCGCCTTGTGGGCGTAGGTCTGGTGCGAAACGTCAAAGAGAATCTTGTCGATAGGGGAGTTAAACACGCGATGGAGCGCGACCGTAAGCTCAACGACGCCCAGGTTGGGGGCAACGTGCCCGCCGACGGCGGCGGAGCTTTCGAGGATGGCGTGGCGAATCTCGTCGCAGAGCTGCGGGAGCTCGGCACGATTAAGAGCCTTGACGTCCTCGGGCGTTGTCGTTTGCGTAAGCAGCATCGTTGTGGGTTACTCCATGCGAATCGAGCGCCGGCGCTCCCTCGGCCGACACAATTGCACAAGACAGTCTCGCACATTTTGGCGTTTGATATGTGACGGCGGCGCGGTAATTCGCCAACTGGTGGGGCAAAACGTTTTGTCCGATGCCATACTGATAGATTCGATGATGATTTTTTCAATACGTGCAGGCCGTGGCTTGCCGCCGTGAGCCGCTGGAAGGAGGCAGCATGTCCGATGCCGTTCGTGCCGAGAAAATCGCGCACGAGGTCGACGATGCCGCCCGCCAGCTCGCCCAGGCGGGCCGCTTGGACCTGACGCGCGAGTTTATCCAGCATGGCGACGTGACGGTCTATGCACATGTGACCTCGGTGGCACGGGCAAGTCTGTCCTTTGCCGAGCACTTGGGCCGTGCTGGCATTTCGATCGACCGTGCCTCGCTGCTGCGCGGGGCCTTGCTGCACGACTACTTTCTCTATGATTGGCACGACCCCGACCCGAGCCATCGACTGCACGGATTTCGACATCCGTTTTTTGCCCTGGCGCGTGCCGAGGAAGATTTTGAGCTGACGCCGCGAGAGCGGAATATTATCGTGCGGCATATGTTTCCGCTGGTGCCGGTGCCGCCGACGTGTCGCGAGGCGTGGATTGTTTGTCTGGCGGATAAATGGTGTGCTCTGCGTGAGACGGTCGCCGGCCGCCTGCCGCGCAAGGACGAGACGGACGATAGCGTGAGTAAAGCATCGAGTGAAAAGAGGAGAGGGTAGACGGTGGGGACCGCAATCGACATGTCCTTTGACGGCGCGACGCTTGCCGCCTGCCCGCTTTCGGCACTGGTGCTCTCGTTTGCCTTTTACGGGTTTTGCGGTTGGGCGTGGGAGTCGACAGTATGCGCCATGCTCAATCACGGACGATTTGCCAACAGTGGCTTTTTGCTGGGGCCGTGTTGTCCTATCTATGGTGTGGGCGGCATTGCCTGCTGGCTGCTGTTGCGCGGGATTCCGGATGCCCCGAGCCAGTTTGTCGCTGCAGCGCTCGTATGCAGCGTGATTGAGTACAGCGTAGGCGTGCTGTTGGAAAAAACAACGGGCGCTCGCTTTTGGGACTATTCGCATCTGCCGTTTAACCTGCACGGACGTATCTGTCTGTACTGGGCCTGCGCGTTTGGCCTGGGTGCGTTGTGCATTTGCCGTTTAGTGGAGCCGGCATTGCTGGGGCTGCTTGGCCATCTGCCGGTGCTGATTGTGCGGCTGTCCGCCTTTATCGTCGCGGTCGCGATGATGGTCGACGCGTTGTGCTCATTGGCGAGCTGGCGGCGTCTGTCTGATCAGCTGGAGCGCGTCCGGGCCGACCTTGCCGACCGCATCAACGAGTCGCTTGCCGACGCGTCCGACTCAATGCTCGAGCGCATTCCCGATTCGGCGATCGACTCGGTGGCGCAGACGCACATCCGTAGCCGTGCCGTTAACGCGTGGCTGGCCGAGCTGGGTGACGCCGCGCTCGATGCCCTGCGTGAGAAAGCTTCGATGCCGACGTTTATTTCGGACGGCGCTCATGGCCTGGCGCTTGCCGCCCGCCGCGTGGCCGATGCCGCGCCGAGCGTGCCCCATCCATCGCTCGCCCGTCTCCGTGTCGGCAGGCGCTGTCTCTTATACACATCTCCGAGCCCACGAGACTCCTGAGCATCTCG
>UROM01000041.1 GCA_900549455.1 uncultured Collinsella sp.
CGAGATGCTCAGGAGTCTCGTGGGCTCGGAGATGTGTATAAGAGACAGCTTATAGGGCTTGCCGGAGGTCTGCTCACAGTTTTTGACCAGCGGGACACTGAACACGAGCCACCACACGGCGGTCAGGCCAAAGATGAACCCGAGGCAGGTCAGCATCGGCACGCCGACGGCGTTCATGATGAGGAAGATCAGCAAGGGGATCGTCGAGCCGCCGATGTAGCCAAGGCCGTAGCCCAGCGTCGAGACCGAGTCCATGCGGTCCTCCGTCGTGACGTCGGTCAGGAAAGCGTCGTAGTAGATGCAGGACGCATCAAAGCCGATGGTGCTTGTGATGTAGAGCACCAGCACTATCGCCGCGACCCTGCCCGCCGCATCCGGCGAGGCGGTGAAGTCCATGAACGGCGTGAAGGAAAGCCCTGCTACCGAGACAACACCGATGAGCATAAATGCCGTGAACAGCTTTTTGCGCATACCGCGGATGTCGCCGAACACGCCCAGGAACGGCGCGCTGAGGGCGACGATGGCCATAGCCAGGCTGGTGGCAAAGCCCCAGGTGGACATGCTGGACACGCTGTCAGCGGTGTAGCCCGCAACGGTGTCGAAGAAGATGGGCAGGATGGTCACGACGATGACCGAGTGGGCGCTGTTGGCCCAGTCGTACATCATCCAGCTGATCTCCTGCTTGGTGAATTTTTTCAGGAAGCCCATGGAAGAAAACCTCCGCATTTGTTATTGCACGCTTTTTGCGTGCTTGTATAATTATTGTAACATTTTGCTCCGTCAAAAACAACAAGCCCCGCCGACGTTTCGGTCAGCAGGGCGTAAAAGTTTTGTAATATTTTTGTGGCAGATTGACGGAGCGCACAAAAGCCTTCCCCAGTGGGGGAAGGTGGCCGAGCGGAGCGAGGTCGGATGAGGGGCTGCCTTCCCATAGCAACCCGTTCGCGGGCAATCAAGGCAAGGTTTTCCCTCATCCGTCTGCGGGCGGGGCCGCAGACACCTTCCCCCACGGGGGAAGGCACGCTATATTATCTTGCCCGCAGCTCCCAGAACGCCACGGCCCCTGCCGCGGCCACATTCAGTGAGTCTACGCCGTGCTGCATGGGGATCATAACGGTGTAGTCACAGTGGGCAATCGTGGTGCGGGCCAGGCCGTCGCCCTCTGTGCCCAGCACGATGGCAAGGCGCGGCTCGGCGCGCAGCGCGGGGTCATCAATGCTGACGGCGCGGCTGTCCAGCGCCATGGCGGCAGTTTTAAAGCCGAGCGCGTGCAGGCGGGCCATCCCGGCCTCGGGCCAGTCGGCAGGGCTGTCACCCAGCGTTGCCCACGGCACCTGGAACACCGTGCCCATGCTGACGCGGACGGCACGGCGGCAGAGCGGATCGCAGCAGGACGGCGAGAGCAGCACCGCGTCCATGCCCAATGCGGCGGCCCCGCGGAAGATGGCCCCGATGTTGGTGGAATCCACGATACCCTCCAGCACCGCGACGCGGCGGGCGTCTCTGCACAGCGCCTCGACGCTGCGCGGCTGCGGACGGCGCATGGCGCAGAGCACACCCCGGGTCAGCGCGTAGCCGGTCAGGGCCTGCAGCACGCTGCGGTCCGCGGTGTAGACGGCGGCGTCGGGGCAGCGGGCCAGCACGCCCGCGGCGGGGCCGTCGATCTGGCGGCGCTCCATCAAAAAGGAGAGCGGTTCGCACCCGGCGTCCAGCGCCGTGCCGATGACCTTGGGGCTTTCGGCGATGAAGATACCCTTTTCCGGCTCCAGCTTATTGCGCAGCTGGGCCTCGGTGAGCCTGATGTAAGGAGCCAGCTCGGGGGCGGATAAATCTGTGATTTCGATAATATTCATGTTTTCATTTTTCCTTGTAGCGGTGTAGGGGCCGGGCATGCCCGGCCCTGCAGTAATACGGCAGGCGCACCGTTTGTCTCATATGCGTAGGGCGGGGGTGCCCTCACCCCGCCGTGAGCGTCCGCGTGGCCGTACCGTAAACGGGTCACATGGCGCGGTTGGCGGCGGCATGAGGGCATGCCGCCCTACAGTTTTCCCGGCAGCGGGTACCGACCGCAAGGCCGCGGGCCGGGCATGCCCGGCCCCTACAAAGCATACAACACTTCCGTAAAAATTGCAAACAAAACCCGCCGCCCATGGGGCTTGCAACCCATGGGCGGCGGTGTTCTATAGAATCCCTGTTCCCTCTAAAAGTCTTTACAAATTACTCGACTGCGTTCAGCGCCTGATCGAGATCGGCGATGATGTCATCGACATGCTCAGTGCCGATGGACAGGCGGATCGTGTTGCGGCCGATGCCTACATCGGCAAGCTCCGCATCGGAGAGTTGGCCGTGGGTCGTGGTGGCCGGGTGGATTACAAGGCTCTTGACATCGGCGACATTGGCCAGCAGAGAGAAAATCTGCAGATGATCGATGAACTCGAAGGCCTCCTTCTGGCCGCCCTTAATGTTGAAGGTGAAGATCGATGCGCCGCCGTTGGGGAAGTACTTCTCATACAGGGCGTGGTCGGGGTGATCGGGCAGGCTGGGGTGGTTGACCTTCTCCACCTTGGGGTGGTGGGTCAGGAACTCGACGACCTTTTTGGTGTTTTCATTGTGGCGGTCCAGACGCAGGGAGAGCGTCTCGGTACCCTGCAGCAGCACCCATGCGTTGAACGGGCTGATGCAGCCGCCCAGATCGCGCAGGATCACGGCGCGCACATAGGTCACAAAAGCGGCAGGGCCGGCAGCCTCGGCAAACGAGACGCCATGGTAGGAGGGATTGGGCTCGGCGATCTGCGCATACTTGCCGCTCGCCTTCCAGTCAAAGTTGCCGCCATCGACAATCACGCCGCCCAGCGAGGTGCCGTGGCCGCCAATGAACTTAGTCGCGGAGTGAACGACGATGTTGGCGCCATGCTCCAGCGGACGGAAGAGGTACGGGGTGCCGAAGGTGTTATCGACAACAACCGGAAGGCCATGTTTCTTGGCGACCTCGGAGATAGCGTCGATGTTGGGGATGTCGGAGTTGGGGTTACCGAGCGTCTCGAGGTAAATGACCGTGGTGTTGTCCTTGATGGCGCCCTCGACCTCGTCCAGGTTATGGGCATCGACGAAGGTGGTCTCGACACCAAACTGGGAGAGCGTGTGCTCCAGCAGGTTATAGGAACCGCCGTAGATGGTCTTCTGGGCGACCACGTGGTCACCGGCCTGGGCGAGGGCCTGCAGGGTATAGGTGATGGCAGCGGCGCCAGAGGCGACGGCGAGGCCAGCAACGCCGCCCTCGAGCGCAGCGATGCGGTCCTCAAAGACGCCCTGGGTGGAGTTGGTCAGACGTCCGTAGATGTTACCGGCGTCGGCAAGGCCAAAGCGGTCAGCGGCGTGCTGGGAGTTGCGGAACACGTAGCTCGTGGTCTGGTAGATAGGCACGGCGCGGGAATCGGATGCGGGATCGGCGCTCTCCTGGCCAACGTGAAGCTGCAGGGTGTCGAAACCAAAGGTGTGCTCGGGGTTGTTGATAAACTGGCTCATGATGATCTCCTTGATCGAACAAAAGTAATAAGAGTAAGAGAAGTAAGTCGCTGTCTCCTGATCACGCCGACGGGCGCAAGCAGGAGCCCGGCATTCGTCTTGGTAAGCAATTCATATGCGGGCCTCCTTTCGCATCCCGGTTCCGTGGTCGGCTTAATTACCTACCGCCTTTGTGTGTTTTGAATAGTACGAGCATTGTTTCGCTCGGTCAATCACTTAAAAGCGCTAACCTGTTATCGGTTTTTTAGATAACTATCGAAAGGACGGGCGCCGATGACCCTCCAGCAGCTTCGCTTTCTTATCGCCGTGGCAGAATCCGGCTCAATTAACGCCGCAGCGCAGCGCCTCTATACCGCACAGTCCAATATCTCCAACGCCGTCAAAAGCCTCGAGCAGGAGCTCCATCTGGAAATCTTTACGCGCTCCAGCCGCGGCGTCACGCTCACCAACGACGGTACCGAGCTTTTAGGTTATGCACGCCAGGTCGTGGAGCAGGCCGACATGCTCGAGGCCCGCTACGAGGACGGCGGTACACCCCAGGCGCGCCTTGCCATCTCGGCCCAACACTACGCGTTTTCGGTCGAGGCCTTTGTCAACGTCGTCGAGCGCTGCCGCGACAGCAAGTTCGAGTTCATCATGCGCGAGACCACCACAGCGCAAATCATCGATGACGTCCGTGCGTTTCGCAGCGACATTGGCATCCTCTATCTGGATGACTTTAACGCCCGCGTTCTGCAGAAGGCCTTCGCCGATGCCCGTGCAAGCTTCCATCCCCTCTTTGATGCGAAAGTCCACGTCTTCGTTAGCGAGCGCCACCCGCTCGCACGCCGCCCTCAGCTGTCCCTTGCCGACCTCACGCCCTATACGCGCTACAGCTTTGAGCAGGGAACCTCAAACTCCTTCTATTACGCCGAGGAGCCTTTTAGCTATATCCCTTGCGACCGCAACATACGAATCTCGGACCGCGGAACACTTACTAACTTACTTATCACGTCGAACGGTTACACCCTGTCGACCGGCGTCCTCTCCAATGAAATGCAATGGGGTATGGCATCGATCCCGTTAGCAGACGCCCCAACGATGCGCGTAGGCT
Source organism: uncultured Collinsella sp. (assembly GCA_900549455.1). Classification (GTDB taxonomy): domain Bacteria; phylum Actinomycetota; class Coriobacteriia; order Coriobacteriales; family Coriobacteriaceae; genus Collinsella. The sequence continues at coordinate 4,619 of UROM01000041.1, forward strand.
ATATCATGCACGACGAGCGCAAGCCCTCTCCCCTCTTGCAGCAATACCTCGACGAGCTCAACCGCATCATCCATGCCAACTAACTGTCGGAAGACGTGGTAGAAATCGTAGATTGCTAGCCCCCGGCGGGCATGGCGCTACAATGGTCACTCGCACGAAACGTACCCAACGAAAGGAACCATGTGAAGGTCATCATCTATACCGACGGCTCGGCCCGATCAAATCCGGGACGCGGCGGCTACGGCGCCGTGCTCAAATACACCAATCCCGCCGGCAAGACCTTCACCTCCGAGCTTTCACGCGGTTACGCCAAGACCACCAACAACCGCATGGAGCTCATGGCCGTTATCGTGGCACTCGAGGCGCTCAACCGCCCCTGCGACGTCGAAGTCCATTCCGATTCGCAGTACGTCGTCAACGCCTTCAACAAGCACTGGATTGACGGATGGAAAAAACGCGGCTGGAAAACCGCCAACAAGCAGCCTGTCAAGAACCGCGATCTGTGGGAGCGCCTGCTCACCGCAAAGAGCAAGCACAAAGTGGAGTTCATCTGGGTTAAGGGCCACGCCGGCCATGAGCTCAATGAGCGCTGCGACGAGCTTGCCACCACGGCGGCCGACGGCAGCAACCTCGATATCGACGCCGGCTTTAACGAGAGCGACCTGTAACGGCGTTTTTGCACGCTATTTCCTATCCCCTCGCGCTACACTCATCCTGTAAACCGAACGGCACGAGGGGGATACATGCTGCGTATAGCGACCATCGGCACATCCATGATTACCGACGGCTTTATCCAGGTCGTCAACGCCAACGACCAAGCCGCGTTTGTGGGCACGCTTTCGCGCGATGCAGATCGCGGCGCCGCCTTCACCACTAAGCACGGCGGCGAGCGTAACTTCACCGCACTTGACGAGCTTGCGTCCGCTGCCGACGTCGACGCCGTCTACATCGGCAGCCCCAATGCGCTCCACTACGAGCAGGCGCTCGCCTGTATCGCCGGCGGCAAGCACGTTATCGTCGAAAAGCCCTTTTGTGCCACCGAGGCACAGGCGCTCGAGGTCTTTCGCGCAGCCGAGGCGGCGGGCGTCGTAGCCCTCGAGGCCATGCGCCCGCTCCATGACCCCGCCTTCCACGCCATCGAGGACGCCCTGGGCGAAATTGCGCCCATTCGTCGTGCATCGTTGCGCTTTGGCAAGTATTCTTCGCGCTACAACGAGGTTCTCGCGGGGCGCGCCACCAATATCTTCGACTGCCACATGGCCTCGGGCTCCCTCATGGACATTGGCGTCTACACCGTCGAGCCCATGGTCGAGATTTTCGGCATGCCCTCCGGCCTCACCAGCATGACCACGCTGCTCGACCCCTCAACGCAAGAGCTCACCCATGGTCCCATCGACGGCTGCGGCTCCATTCTCGCCAGTTATGGCGGAGGCCGCATTTCCGTCGAGCTTGCGCACTCCAAAATTACGAATGACCTGCTGCCCTCGCAGATCGAAGGCGAGCGTGGCACTATCCAGATTGACCATCTGTCCACGCCCCGCAACGTCCGCATCGACTATCGCGGCGATGTCGTACGCGGCTCGGCGACCGAGGCACCGCGCGAACAGGGCGACAACGGCCGCGTGCTCGACCTGCCCAAATCGAGCAACACTATGGAATACGAACTCACAGACTTTATCACCGCCATCGGCGGCATCGATAACGTTAAGGAAGAGATTTGGGAGACCCCGGCGGGACGCCACGAGCTTGGCCACTACCGCGATGTCACGCTCGTCTCGCTGCGCATCATGGATGCCGTGCGCCAGCAGGCCGGCATAACCTTCCCGGCCGACGCAGGCAAGCAGGCCTAGCGATGGGCCTCTTCGATACGTTCTTCTCCAGCGTCGCCGGCGGCAGTCGAGAGCCTCAAAAACCATCAAACGTCGAGCTCGAGCTGCGACGCAGGCTTACTGTGCTCGCAAGCGACGAGGCCACTCAAGACACTCCCCTGCGCTATTTCTTGCGCTGGGCGGGGCAAGTCCAGGGCGTCGGTTTTCGCTTTACCAACACCAACCTCGCGCAGGCACGCGCACTCACCGGCTGGGTGCGTAACATGGAAGATGGCTCGGTTGAGATGGAGCTACAAGGCACGCCGGCAAACATCGTGTCTCATCTCGAGGCGCTTCATGCCTCCTACGAGCGCATGGGAACCCGTTTTCGCCTCGTAGACGCCCAGACCCGAGCCCCACTTGCCCATGAAGACGGTTTCATCCCTCGTTATTAGTATTGTGTGCTAAATACGGTATCATTTACCTACGACCGTTGATAGAAAAGAGGCGAAGCGCATGGCGGTGCAAAGAAGGAATACCAGACAGCGAAAGCTGGTTCTTGACGCTGTGCGCCAAAGCTATAACCATCCTACCGCCGACGAAATCTACAACGCCGTACGCGAACAGGATGACAAGATCAGCCGCGGCACGGTCTACCGCAACCTCAATCTCTTAGCCGACGCAGGGGAGATTCTCTCTATTAAGACGCCGGGCGGCAGCCGCTTCGATCGCACCATCGAGCCGCATGCGCATATCATCTGCACCTCGTGCAGCCGCGTCATCGACGTGCCACTCCCCTTCGACGCCCAGCTCGACGCCAGGGCATCCGAACAAATCGGATGGAGCGTCAGCTCGCACTACACCATCTTTGAGGGACTCTGCCCCGACTGCCGGTAGTCTTTGAGACATGTCTGCGAATCTACTTGCCCATCCGCTACAGCAAACAGTACATTTCTAGGCATGTCCCAAAAACCTACTCGGCGAGCAGGCGGCGCAGTTCTTCTTCGACCGTGCGCACGTAGCGGACGCGGTCGTTAATGCCACGCATAGAGGGATTGCAGCTCTCCATTAGATAGGGATGGCCCACGACGTTGAGCATGTCGCGGTCGTTTTCGTTATCGCCAAACGCCATCATCTCATCGGGCGAAATACCCAGGGCACGACCGTAATCGGCAAGCGCGGAGCCCTTGCCCGAACCAAAGCCGATAAAGTCCGTCCACTCGGTTCCCGAGGTCATCACGTCGACACGGTCGCTAAAGAGGCGCTCGAAATACTTCAGGGCCGCTGGCTGATCCACCTCGGGCGTTTGGAAGGCAATCTTAATGACGTCCTCGTCGATGTCCTCGGGACGGTGGACCACCGCCACATCGCAGTGGACCTCATAACGCAGGTGGTCAACAAACGCGTCGTTGCCGCTCATGGTGTAGAGGTGCCCCTCGCACGAAAGGGTCACGTCGGCATGGGGATACGCAACCACGGCATTCGCGATATCCATAGCAAGGCTACGCTCCATGGAACGCTTGACAACGGCACGTCCCTCGCTCATCACCAGGGCTCCGTTTTCGCATACATAGGCGAGCTCATCGGCCACCGGGGCAAACAGATAGCGCAAGCTCGCATATTGACGGCCGCTCGCCGGCATAAACACGATACCGCGACGATGCAGCTCATCGATAAGCTCAAAGGCCTCGGAACGCGGTTCGCGCTCCCCCGGATGCAGCAACGTGCCATCTAAATCGCAGGCGATCAGTTTGATTCCCTCGAGACCCATATGTTCCCCCCAAAGCATCTCATCAACAGCAAGACGGACTTTGAATAGTTGCCCCTCAAAGTCCGTCTTACGCATACGCACGTTAACCGCGCGCCTTCTTTACGATCGTAAAGTCTGGAGCCATACCCACAACGACATCCGCCGCGCTCGATGCAAAGCGTCGGCTGGCATCGAGCTCGCGTGTGACCGCCGAGAGCCGAACGCCCTCGATGCCCCGGAGCATGCGACCCAAAACCGGTTGCACCGGCGTATACATGCGCACGGTATGATCATCCGAGTCGCCCCGGAAGAGCGGCGCATGCATGTTGCCGATCTCCCAGCACGCATGCGCGAGCACAATCGGATCCATGCGGTCGACTTCGACCAAATAGACCTCGGCGCTGCGCAGGCGTACGACAACCACTACGGGTACCGTGCCCGTGCGGTCGACAGCGAGCACGTCACCGTCGGCAAGGCGTTTGCCATCGGTAGCATCCAGCCGGGCATTCACCGTGCGCCCCAACTCCGTCACGCCCACAAACAGGCGCGCATCAGCCTGGTCCCAATCGAGTAGCAGCTCGTCAACCTCAAAGATGCCACCCAGCTCCCGACGAAGCAGAAGTTCATAGGACGGGTCGTTGAGATTTCCCAAGCGCTCCGTAGCTACCAGGTCCACGGACGTCAACTAGTCCTCGACCTCGACGAGCTCGATATCAAAGTTGAGGTCCTTGCCGGCGAGCTCGTGATTGGCGTCGAGCGTCACGGCCTCGGGCGTCACGTCGATGACGACGGCGGGGACGGGCATGCCGCTCGGCGTGGACAGGAAGAGCTTCATGCCCTTCTCGATCTGCTCGATGTTGGGAACCTGCTCGGCCGGGAAGGTAATAACCATCTCGGGATTGTGCTCACCGTAGGCATCGGCAGCAGGAATGTGTACAGACTTCTTCTCGCCCACCTGCATATCGATAACGGCGGCGTCGAAGCCCTTGATCATCTGACCGGCACCGCAGGTGAACTCCAGCGGCTCGCCGCGATCGTAGGAGCTATCGAACTGCGTGCCGTCGTCGAGCGTGCCACGATAATGGGTCTTAACCTTCTTGCCCTGGTTGGACATGGTAACCTCCGTAATAAGGGCGGCACACAACGCGAGCCGCCATGAACATATGGCGCTAACTATACCCTAGTCATACAATTCAAAGGCAGTTTGCAAAGAAACGCTGCAACCGGAGGAACCATGGCATATCCCGTATTTGACTTGCACTGCGACACCGCCGACCGCATCGGCTGGGCCACACTCGATCTTGACCTGCGCTTTACCGCGGGCACCGACGGCTATTTCCCCGGCGACGAGACGCACCCGCAGGATTTCGACCTCATCGAGGGCAACGCCTGCGCCATCTCGCTCGCAAAGATCGGCAAAACTCCGTGGGCACAGTGCTTCGCCACGTTTGTCCCCGACGAGATTCCCGCCGCCCACGCAGCGCGCTTCCAGGCGCAGATCATGGCGCATATGAGTGGCCAGGCCATGCTCAATCACGACCGCATGGTCAACGTGCGCAGAGCCGCAGACATTCGCCCCGCGCTCAAAGACGGCAAAATCGCCTGCATCCACACCATCGAAAACGCCACGTTCTTTGCCGAGGACCCCGCGCTGATCGAGGTGCTCAAGAGCCTGGGCGTACTCATGTCATCGCTCAGCTGGAACGCGCAGGGACCGCTCGCGAGTGGACACGATACCCACGCCGGCCTCACCGCCGCCGGCATCGAGGCACTTACGCAGATGGAGCACGCCGGCATGGTGCTCGACGTTTCCCACCTCAACGATGAGTGCTTTGACGAGGTTGTCGCCCACGCCACGCGCCCCTTCGTCGCCAGCCACTCCAACTCCCGTGCGGTTTGCGGCGTCAAGCGCAACCTCACCGACGACCAGTTCCGCACCATTCGCGACATGGGCGGTATCGTCGGCCTCAACTACTGCAGCGAGTTCCTTTCCAACGACGCAACCGACGAGACCGCTGCAGACGTCACCTTCGACCAGCTGGCAGCACATATCGAGCACTGGCTCGACCTGGGCGGCGAGGAAGTCATCGCGCTCGGCGGCGACTGGGACGGTGCCACGGTGCCTGTCTTCCTCTCCGATGCCAGCAAGATGCCCGAGTTCCAGAACATGCTCTCCAAGCATTTTGGCAAGACCGTAATGCAAAAGCTCTGCAGCGACAACGCACTTGCCTTCTTTGAGCGATATTAATTTCACATCCCTTGAGCGGGCCGGCATGCCGAACGGTCGACATGCCGGCCCGTCCCCAATCTGAAGGACCGCTTTTGACGCAGAAGTTTACGATTTCCGTATCCCGACCGGATGGGACGCCCATCCCCGTCGTCGTTACCAAAAAGCGCGTCAAGAACTTCAACCTACGCGTCACATCGAGCGGTGAGGTCCACGCCAGCACACCGCTCGGCGCCGGCCGCGAGCGTATCGAAGCGTTTGTGAAGCGCAACAGCGCCTGGATTATCAGCCGACTTGCCCAGCGTGAGCAACGTCAGGCGACGGCGCGAGAGCCGCTCAGTCCATCGTCCATCATTGCACTTTGGGGCAAGCCCATCACGGTACAGGATGCGCTCGATCACAACTTTGTATCACCCGCACCGCGGCCCAAGCAGGCCACCTTCGCAAGTTTTATGGGTACCGATGAGCCAGACGAACACCCACAGTCCAAGCGGCACGCAATCCTCGAGGACCTAACGTCCGATGAGCTCCAAGCCCACATCGACCAGCTCTATACGTCCGAGGTCACATCGGCGCTACGCGATATGGTGCACGCATACGAAATCGCAATGGATGTCGCCGTTTCCCGCGTTTTCGTACGCAGCATGAAAACGCGCTGGGGCTCGTGCACGCCCAAAACCGGCGCCATTCGCATCGCACGTGAACTTGCCGCCTACCCCGTCGAGTGCCTTGACATGGTTGTCGCCCACGAGCTCGTCCACTTGCTCGAGCCAAGCCACAATCAGCGGTTCCACGCCCTGCTCGACATGTACTGCCCCAACAATAGGGTTCTGTCGCAGCGGCTCAATAAACCGCCCGCCAACGAGCTCTAGCATCGGCTAGCGCACGCGCTCGATCTCGACGCCGCAGCTTGCCAGGGGAAGACCGACGGGCGCCCAAGGCTTATCGAGCTTAACACGCACGCCAAGCAGCAAGGGGTAACGACGTAGCAGCATCTGAGCCACACCCTCGGCTGCAGCCTCGATGAGCTTAAACGTATGCTCGCGCAGATAGCCATCGACATCGTGGCACACCGAGCCGTAATCAATCGAGGCATCCAGGTTATCGTGCTCCCCTGCCGCACGCAGGTCGGCATAGAGCACCAAGGACACGACAAACTTCTGCCCCAGGGCGTTCTCCTCGGGATACACGCCGTGGTTGGCAAAGACCTCGAGACCGTCGATAGTAATGCGGTCGGCATGGCGCAGGTCGTCATAGCTCACATGAGGCACCGCCGTTGCGGCGGAAATCTCACCCCTGCCACGACGGGCAAGCTCGGCACCTTCGGTCTTGGTTGCATTCTCAGGTAGCTTTTTGTTAGTCATCGCGATCGTCTCCTTCGTCAGAACCCCGACCGCGCATACCGACTACACGCGAATCGACAGGTTCTTTTTATCATCGCTCCAGTTGCAAGCATTGCGCGCGGGGCATGCAAAGCAGGCGCGCGACGCTTTGTCGGCTGCATAGAGCAGACGCTCAAGCGGCTGGCTGTTCACGCGCAGCTTTCGATGGCCCAGAATGGCCGTCTTAATGGCTGCGGCATCGGCCGGCTCAAACGCCACGTCATCGGGCATGCCGCCGAGAATCGCATCGGCGACGCGTTCGCTTGCAACATCATGAGATATACCCGATTCATACTGTTCATCTTTGCCGATATCGTGAAGAAGTGCCGTGGCGTAGATGACCTCGCGGTCAAATTCAAGCTGTTCCTCGAGATTCTTAATCCACATAATGCGCGCGACATCCAGCAGATGGTCAATACCGTGGCGGCAAAAGATGCGCCCCGATTCCAACTGTGCAATGTTGCCCAGGTGCCGCCGGAACAGCCCGTTGGCACAAATGTAATCAATGCGAGGCATGGCGCCAAAGGGAGTCAGGCCCGAAGCTAAAAAGCCGCGACGCGGCGTCCCCTCATCGGTCTTCGATGTAAAGTCGTTGACGACCCTCATGCTAACGGCTCAGCATCCTAAAGAACCGCTCCTCGAGCGCGGGATCGGTCTCAAAGACGCCGCGGCGAGCGAGCGTCACGGTCTTGGTACCGGGCTTTTGCACGCCGCGCATGGTCATGCACATATGCTCGGCTTCCATGAGTACGATCGCTCCTTGGGGAGCAAGATATTCCATGAGGGCATCGGCAACCTGTGCACACAGCTGCTCCTGCAGCTGCAGTCGACGGGCATAGACCTCAACCGTGCGGGCAAGCTTAGACAAACCCGCCACGCGACCGTTAGGGATATAGCCGATCGCAGCCTTGCCATAAAACGGCAGCAGATGGTGCTCGCACAGCGAGTAAAACGTGATGTCGCGCTCGATAACCAAATCGTTCGAAGCGACGGCAAAGGTTTTGGACAGGTGCTCCTCGGCGCTCTGATCCATGCCACCGGCAATCTCGCCATACATACGGGCGACGCGTGCCGGCGTCTCCAGCAAGCCCTCACGAGTTGGGTCCTCGCCTATGCCCTCAAGCAACAGCTTTATGGCGGTCTCAACTTTTTCCTGATCGACCATCTGGACCTCACTCTTCCGATTTTGCGTTCGCGCTATGGTACCACGCCCCCCGGCATCGGCCACAAGCTACATAGTATGGGTCGAATAGACCGGATCGTCTCGCCAAAGCTCCACAGCATCGCAAAGCGCAACGCCCTCACGCGCAGCACGAGCGCGCGTGGCGTTCATGTCGATCACGCGCTGATTACTCGAACCCCTAAAACGCAACGAGATATCGTGCAGGTCTTGAACAAACGGGCCATCCACCAACATATCGAGGCAGGCGAGAATACGGTCCGTCACCTCGGTATGATGACGGCCGCCCGGCATAAGTTCCTCGAGCACGTCGCCAGTAAAGCACCAAATGGTCTTCCCCGACTCCACAGGATAGGCCGCACGAACACGCTCAATGAAATCAACGAGCCCCGCCTGGTTTTCAGGCTCCATAGGCTCCCCGCCCAGAATCGTCAGGCCATCGATAAAGGGATGGTCGAGACTCTCGATAATCTTGTCCTCGACGGCGCGATCGAACGGCTCGCCCGCAGCAAAGTCCCACGCAACAGAGTTAAAGCAGTTCTTGCACCCACGACGGCACCCGCTCACAAACAGAGAAGTACGAACGCCTTCCCCATCAGCAATGTCGAAATACTTAATGTTCGCGTAGTTCATAGGTAACTCTCCCGGGAGGCCGGGACATATCATCCCGTCCTCAAACATTCTCGGCCTTCGGCCTGCGAAACTGCGGGCGGGACGATATGTCCCGGCCTCATGCAAAGGGTAACTCAATGAACGAAGCGAACATTGAGTATAGGGTTCGCGGTCTAATAAAAACTTTGTTGCAGCTCAACTGCCATCACAAGTAAATCGCAACTGCAGCTCGAATTATTTCCGCTAAGAACTTCGAGGAGTGAGCAGGCCGCATGCTGCATCTCAGCTACGTCAACTTGGCTGAGCCGAGAGGGCCGCTTGGGCTTTTGCTCGATATGAGTTCCGCACGCAAAGAAGGCCACTTAATGTGGCCTTCGTCTTGCGCAGGACTG
>UROM01000042.1 GCA_900549455.1 uncultured Collinsella sp.
ATAAGAGACAGATGCCGTCTCTGCTTCTCGTCCCGGCGCCCGTCGCGAGTCGGCCGAGAACTACATCAAGCGCCTTGAGAAGCTCGAGGAGATCGCTAACTCTCACGATGGCGTCGAGCGTACCTATGCCATGCAGGCCGGTCGCGAGGTTCATGTCATGGTCCAGCCGGACAAGATCTCCGATGCCCAGTCCACGGTGCTTGCGCACGATATCGCCCATCAGATCGAGGAAGAGATGGAGTATCCCGGTCAGGTGCGCGTCGTCGTGATTCGCGAGAGCCGCGCTGTCGATATCGCTAAATAACATGAACGACGCGAACGAGCTCATCTCATTTATCGCGTCGATGTCGGGGGAGGGCAACCTTCGCGTCGAGGAGAACCTTGGCGAGGGGTATGTCCGCCTCCGCGTTTCGGAGGCCGAGCGGCGCCAGGCAAAGCACGACATCCAGCATGTCGAGGATATTGTCATCGAAATGCTGCGTAACGCTCGTGATGCCGGCGCCGATAAGGTCTATCTCGCCACGACCAAGGAAGATGGCGTCCGTACGCTCGTCTTTCTGGATAACGGATCGGGCGTGCCGCAGGATATGCAGGAGCGCATCTTCGATGCCCGCGTTACCTCCAAGCTCGAGAGCATGAAGATGGACCGTTGGGGTGTTCACGGTCGTGGTATGGCGCTGTTCTCTATCAGGCAGAACACGGATGAGGCACGCGTTGTTACATCGGGCGTCGATTTGGGTTCCGCATTTAAGGTGTGCGTTGCCACCGATCGTTTGGGCGAGCGAGCCGACCAGTCGAGCTGGCCTCAGGCGGTTAAAGACGAAGACGGTCGCTATGTATGCGCTCGTGGCCCTCACAACATCATTCGCGCTGCGTGTGAGTTTGCCCTCGAGGAGCTGCGTGGCTGCGATGTGTATCTGGGCTCTCCGTCCGAGATTGCTGCGACCCTGTACGCTCAGGCTTCGAGCCGTCTCGATACGTCGCGCTTGCTCTTTATCGATGACGAGTGCGAGCTTCCGGTTATCGATCGCTTGGGCCTTGCCTCTGATGCCGAGGACTTTATCCGGATCTGCTCCGGGCTGGGTCTCGAGATGTCCGAGCGCACTGCCCACCGTATTCTGTCGGGACAGATTAAGCCCGTCCGCGGCGTGACCGCGCGTCTGCTGCGCGAGCGCGATTCCACCTCGCATGCGCCGGCTCCCGTCGATCTTGCCAAGGACCGTCGAGGCCTTCGCATCGCCAAGGATGACATGGCTCAGTTTTCGCGTGCTGTCGAGCGTGACTTTAACGACCTTGCCGCCCGGTATTACCTCAATCTGTGCGGCGACCCTAAGATTCGCGTTTCGCGTGATCGCATCACGGTGACGTTCGATCTTGCCAAAGAGGAATAAAATCTTTACCGAGTCCGCTCGGTACGATACAGTTATTGCAGTTAAAACGTACTTTTAAACGCAGGAGTTTCTTCATGGATTGCCTGAAGGTATCAAGCAAATCATCGCCCGCGTCCGTTGCCGGCGCCATTGCCGGCATGGTCAAAGATGGCGTCCCCGTCAACATTCAATGCGTCGGCGCTGGCGCCGTCAACCAGGCCATCAAGGCCGTCGCCATTGCGCGCGGCTTTCTGATTCCGACCGGCTTCGATGTCTCCTGCGCGCCGGTGTTCTCCGACATTCTCATTAACGGGGAGTCGCGCACGGCAATTCGTCTCTCTATCTACGTTCACCAGATTAATCGGGCTGCTATGGATAGCGTCGTCATGGACGATGTTAAGCCTGTTGCGTAAGCGAGCCATCTGCACGCTCGTAGCACCTATGCGCCCCGTCGATACCATCGTTAGGATGTAAGCTCATGGACCAGCGTTCCGTACGCGATATTCTTGCCGGTAAAACCTACTTTATCCGCACATTCGGCTGCCAGATGAACCAGCACGACTCCGAGCGCGTGAGTGGCCTGCTCGATTCGTTTGGCTGTCTTATGGCGCTCGATCCCGAGCATGCCGATATTGTCGTGTTCATGACGTGCTGCGTTCGCGAGGCTGCCGATACGCGCCTCTATGGTCAGTGCAATTCCTGCAAGAGCCTTCCTCCTTCGCCTTCGGGTAAGCGCGTGGTCGCCGTGGGCGGCTGTATCGCCCAGCGCGATGGCGAGGGCTTGCTCACCAACGTCGATAACGTCAACGTCATTTTTGGTACCCATTCCATTGCTCACGTGGCCGAGCTCATTGCCGAGGCATTTTTGGATGGCAAGCGCCATATCCGCACGAATGAGCACGAGGATACCGACGCCATGAGTATGCCGTGGCATCGCGAGACGCAGTATCACGCATGGGTGCCCATCATGACGGGCTGCAACAACTTTTGTACGTACTGCATCGTGCCATACGTCCGTGGTCGCGAGAAGAGCCGTCCCTTCGAAGAGATTGTCGACGAGGTGACCGGGCTCGTGCGTCAGGGCGTGCGCGAGATTACGCTGCTGGGCCAAAACGTGAACTCCTACGGTCGCGATCTCTTTGGCAAGCCGCGCTTTGCCGACTTGCTGCGCGCTGTGGGCGATACGGGCGTCGAGCGTATCTTTTTTACCTCTTCGCATCCTAAGGATCTGCTGCCTGAGACCATTGACGCCATGGCCGAGACACCTGCCGTCATGCCGCAGCTCCACCTGGCCGTTCAGTCGGGTTCCACGCGCATCCTTAAAGAGATGAATCGTCGTTATACGCGCGAGGATTATCTGGGTCTGGTCGATCGTATTCGTAACCGTATGCCCGATATTGCGCTTTCGACCGACATCATCGTGGGCTTCCCGGGCGAGACCGAGGAAGACTTTGAGCAGACGCTCTCGCTTGCCGAGACGGTTCGTTATGCCCAGGCCTACACGTTTATTTACTCCAAGCGCGCCGGTACCCCGGCAGCTGAGATTTATGATCCCACCCCGTATGAGGTTATCCTTGAGCGCTTTAACCGTCTGGTCAAGGTTATCGAGACGACGGCTCACGAGTATAACCAGGGCGAGCTTCACACCGTGGTGCCTGCGCTTATTGAGGGTACGAGCAAGAAGAACGACGCTGTTCTTCTGGGGAAAAGCCCCAAGAACCAGACGGTGCATGCGCCGATTCCCGCTGGCTATAGCATCGATCAGCTCGTCGGCAAAATCGTCGACGTTGATGTTGATGTCGCCAAAACGTGGTATCTGTCTGGCTCCGTCGTGGGCGAGCCTCGCTAATGTTTTTCACCGGTGCAAGCCTTTCTGCCGTAGCGATTGTCGGTCCGACGGCGGTCGGCAAAAGCGATGTTGCCGACCGCCTGGCCGCTCGTCTTTCGTCCGAAGTGTTGTCTTGTGACGCGATGCAAATCTATCGTGGCATGGACATCGGTACGGCCAAGATGATGCCCGAGGAGTGCTCGGTGCCCCTGCGCCTTGTCGATATCGTGGATCCGGGCGTCGCGTATTCAGCTGCGCTCTATCAGACGGATGCCCGGGCGCATATCGAGCGTTTGCTTGGCGAGCAACGTCTTCCGGTCTTTTGCGGCGGTACGGGCCTGTATCTCAAGGCTGCACTCGATGAAATGGATTTTCCTTCGGGAGAACTCGAGGACGAACGCCGCACGGGCTATCAGGAACTTGTCGAGCGTATTGGCGAGGAGGCGCTGCATGCCCTGCTTGCCGAGCGCGATCCGGAATCTGCTGCCGTGATTCATCCCCATAACGTGCGTCGTGTGATTCGTGCGCTCGAGATGCATGATGACGGTGTGTCGTATGCCGAGCAGAAGTCGAAATTCAGCGTCCCGCGCGAGCGTTATCATGCCTTGTGGTTTGGTCTGACGCGTAGCCGTGAAGTGCTCTATGAGCGCATTAACATGCGTGTCGACCTTATGTTTGAGCAGGGGCTGGTTGATGAGGTCCGTGGCCTTATGGACCAGGGCTTGGGTGATGCGCTCACGTCGATGCAGGCAATTGGTTACAAAGAGATTATCGATGCCTTGCGTGGCGCTATTACCATGGATGAGGCCCGTGAGCTTATCAAGATGCGCTCACGTCGCTATGCCAAGCGCCAGCTTTCCTGGTTTAAGCGTGACGATCGCATTGTTTGGTTCGATATGGATGAGTTTACGATCGATGAGGTCGTTGATGATATCTGCCGTCGTATCGAGGCTGTCTAATGGCACGTTTTCCCTTGGTCTCTACGGCGCCTGAACCTGAGCGTGCCGTCTTGGTTGGTGTTGAGTGGCGCGATAATGCCTGGCCGCTCGACCGTTCGCTCGATGAGCTCGAGCGCTTGGCTCACACTGCTGGAGCCCAATGCGTGGCACGCTTGTCGCAGCGCCTGGTCAAGCCCTATCCCAAATCGTTTATCGGCTCCGGCAAGGTCGAGGAGCTGTGCGGTTTGGTTCATCGCATGGATGCGGATGTTGTTATCTTCGACGACGACCTGACTCCTTCACAGCAGTCCTATCTTGAGAAAGCCGTGGGCGAACCGGTTAAGATTATTGACCGTACGGCGTTGATTTTGGATATCTTTGGCCTGCATGCCCAGACGCGTGAGGGCCGCTTACAGGTGCAGCTGGCACAGTTGCAGTATCTGCTGCCTCGTCTGCGAGGTATGTGGAGCCATCTTGCTAAGGAACAGACGCGCGGCGGCATTGGATCACGTTTTGGCCAGGGCGAAAGCCAGCTCGAGGTCGACCGTCGCCTGATTCGCAATAAGATCGCAGCTCTTCGACGCGAACTGAAACAGGTTGAACAGCGTCGCGACGTGCAATCGAAAAGCCGTATTGAATCGCCGGCGTTTCGTGTGGCGTTGGCTGGCTACACCAATGCCGGTAAGTCGACGCTGCTTAATCGATTGACGGGATCCAAGGTACTTTCGCAGGATAAGCTGTTTGCCACGCTCGATCCTACGACGCGCTCGTACCGTTTGCCCGGTGGCCGTGGCATGACGATTACCGATACCGTCGGCTTTATTCAAAAACTGCCCCATGGCCTGGTCGACGCTTTCAAATCTACGCTTTCCGAGGTGCTCGGCGCCGATTTGATTCTTAAAGTCGTGGATGCTTCCGATGAGGATTACGAGCGTCAGCTCGAGGCGGTTGATCGTGTCCTTGACGAGATTGGTGCCGGTGAGCGCCTGACGCTTACCGTATTCAATAAAATTGATCTGCTCGATGGCGTTGACCGCTTGAGCTTCCGTCGGCGCTATCCCGAGGCGGTGCTGTTCTCGGCTCAGACGGGTGAGGGTCTTGATGACTTAGTCGACCGCATCGCTCGTGAAGCGGCCGCTACGGACGTGTTGCTCTCGGCCGATATCCCGTATCTAGAGGGCGCGTTAATCACGCTCGTGCACGAACAGGGAACCCTTCTGCACGAGGAATACCTCGAGGACGGCGTTCGTATTGTGGCAAAGCTTCCGGCCCGTATCGCACCGCGTCTCGAGCGTTACCGAACAGAGTAAATCAGCTCCAGCACGCCTAAGATAACGGGTTGATGAAGCAGGTAGAACGGCAGCGCATGGCGTCCGAGGCTTGCGAGCATCGGGATGGGATTCTCATAGGCCCATGCTGGCGCTTCAAGGTTTGCTTTTTGTGCCGTGCGGGCGGCAAAGAAGCCTGCGAGGTACATAAATAAGAAGGGTATGAGCGGATAGTAATCACCGGAGACAAATTCTGGACCTGGGAATCCCAGCCAAGCTAGATAGGGGATAGGGTAGACCGCTTTAGGAATGCTCCAGGTACAGGCAAAGAGTATGAGGCAAATTGTTATACCCCATACTGTCGGCACCCTATCGAGAACCGGGCGCGCGAGTGCAACAATGGCGGTGCATGCCGCCATGCAGAAAATGATGCCGAAGTTCACCGAGTCATCGACTGAGACGAGCGTCGTTGCGACCCATACAACTAAAGCGGCAGCGGCATATTTGACGGCACGCTTGATGTTGTTGCGCGAGAGGGTGCACATCCAGCCGGCAATAAACAAAAATACCCAACTGATGCTGGCACGCCAGATGTCCTGGAAGATGGTCTGGGTAAACCAGGGCATCTTCCAACCATATAGGTAGGCAAGGTCGTAGCAGGCATGAAATCCCGCCATCGACAGCATGGTAAACCCGCGAATAGTATCAAAGACAGTGATGCGTTTTTGCATTACGAAAACCGGCGCATCAAACCGACGACCTTGCCCAGAATCGTGGGATTCGTCGCGTAGATGGGCTCCATGGTGTCGTTTTCGGGCTGCAGACGAACGCGTCCCTGCTCCTTGTAGAATGTTTTGACCGTTGCAGAGCCATCGATCATAGCCACGACAATCTCGCCATTCATGGCACTCTTCTGCTCACGAACGATGATGTAGTCGCCGTTATAAATGCCGACGTTAATCATCGAATTGCCGTGGACCTCGAGGATAAAGGACCCCTGGTCCGTTGCGATCTCGGTTGGGATGGTAAAGGTGTCTTCGATATTCTGCTCGGCAAGGATGGGAATCCCTGCAGCGACTCGGCCTACGAGAGGCAGCGATACGGTGCCACGGGGCGCCGCGGGCTCATCGGACTTTGAGATGGAGACGGAAGATCCGTCCTCGTCAAAGAGCTCGAGAGCGCGAGGCTTGGTGGCGTCACGCTTGAGCAGGCCTCGTGCTTCGAGTGCGGAGAGATGCGCATGTACAGTGCTAGGGGAGGAAAGGCCCACAGCCGAAGCCATCTCGCGTACACTGGGCGGATAGCCCTTCTCCTGCTGATATTCCTTGATGAAGTCGTAAATTTGCTGCTGACGCTTGGTAATTTTGCGAGCCATCAGGGATTCCTCTCTACCCATACCAAACAAATGTTCTATTTTTGCTTGACAGGAACAACTGTTCGAAGATAATAATAACCGAACACTCGTTCCCGCGCTAGACTTTTTTGTCCCCGCGGCTTGATAAAACAGTTCTCGTCAAAACAAACGATAGGAGAACAGAATGAACGCAGCGGATATGGTCCAGGGAAACCTCGCTCTTAAGCTTGAGGTGCCCGCATCGCCGGCCTTTACGGTCGTGAAGGGTGGACGTTCTCATTTTCAGACCGTGGCCACTAAACCCGTTCGCACCCAGCGTGCGTCCGTTGCTTTGGCTCCTGTTGCCCTGAAGGCCTCGACGATTGTTGCTGTTGCTGTAGCGTTCACCCTGTTCTTTGTGCTCGCCACGTCAGTTTTTTCTGCTCGTCACGCTGCATATGCCGATTCCGTAGCCAACGTTACCTACGAGACGGTTCGCGTGCAGTCCGGCGATTCCCTGTGGTCGCTTGCCCAGGAGCATCCCGTCGATGGCCTTTCCACGCAGGAGACTTCCGACATGATTCGTAGTGTCAATCACCTCGATCGCGGCTCTCTTGATGCTGGTGCAGTTCTGAAAGTTCCGGCTCGTTCGTAAGATTTCCGCTCGGTCGCATGGTACCCTTGTTATCGTTTAAGAGGAGGTACCATGCGCTGTCCCAAATGCGGCGAGGCACATACCCGCGTTGTCGATTCCCGTATGCAGGAGTCGAACAACACTATCAAGCGTCGTCGTGAATGTTGTTCGTGCAATTATCGTTTTACGACGTTCGAGCGCTGCGAAGATCCCATCGAGGTCATCAAATCCGACGGATCAAAGCAGCGGTTCGATCGCAATAAGCTGCTGGTCGGCCTGATGCGCGCCACGATTAAGCGCGATATCGACACGAAAAAGCTCAACGAGATCATCGATGATATCGAGGTGGAGCTGCGGTCGCGTACGCTGACGGCTGTAACGTCCCACGAACTGGGCGATATGGTGCTCAAGCGCCTGGCCAAGATCGACAAGGTGGCCTACATTCGCTTTGCCTCGGTCTATCGTGATTTCAAAGACGTCGACGAGTTTCTGCAAGAGCTCGACAAGCTAAGGTGATTTCATGTCCAACATTACCGTTAACATTAAGCGTCTCGATCCCATGGTCGAGCTTCCCAAATACGCCCATCCCACGGATGCCGGCCTTGACCTCCGCGCCAACGAAGACTGCATCCTCAAGCCCTTTGAGCGCCGATTGGTCTCCACTGGCTTGGCCATTGCGCTGCCCGATGGCTACGCCGGCTTTGTCCAGCCCCGCAGCGGCCTAGCCATTAAGCAGGGCCTGTCTATAGTCAACACGCCCGGTCTCATCGACGCCCACTATCGAGGTGAACTTAAGGTCATCCTCATCAACCTGGATTCCACCAACAATATTCAGATCAACAAAGGCGACCGCATCGCCCAGCTCGTCATCCAAGAAGTCCCCACAGTCAATCTTGTAGAGGTAGACGAACTAGACAAAACCGACCGAGGAGTCGGCGGTTTCGGTTCTAGCGGCGTATTGTAATGTCCGCTCTCCCGTGGGAGGCCCCTATATATCATTCCATGCTCAAACATTCTCGCTGCGCTACGAAACTGCGCGTGGAACGATATATAGGGGCCTCCCACGGGAGAGCTTCGTTTACGTGCTAGCAACTGAAACGGCTTCTTCAGAAAAAGCAGATAAAATCTTATAGCAAACCGGTTCGATTAATGAAAAGTTCCCTTATCTAATCGGCTTGCTAGAAAGAATGTTTTTTGTTTTCAAGCAAGAAGACTCCCGTCCGGGGCTCACCCATATCGTTCCACGCGCAGTTTCGCAGCGAGCGAAGCGAAGCGAGAATGTTTGAGCATGGAATGATATGGGTGAGCCCCGGACGGGTGGGATTCATGCGCCCCTGCGAAGCGAGAATGTTTGAGCATGGGATGATATATAGGCGGGCCGGGCCGGTCAGCGGACAGTAAGTCACTACCTGATATGTGCGGGTTTTTCGCCCCAGTAGAAGCGGCAGAAGGCTCGTTTGCGCTTTTGGGGCTTGCCTGCAAGTTCCATGGTTGCGATTGCGATATCCTCGGCTGCGCGTGGGCGTCGCAGCACTTCGCCATTGATGAGCAGTGCCTTGAGCGACTCGGGATGATCGTGGAGATGGCGCAACGTCACGATCAGCTCGCGTGCGGTGGTGACATGCATGCTGGCGCCCATGCCGGTGAGCATGGTGGTGTTGGCCTTTTCCTGGCCATAGGACTTGCCCAGCAGAATCATCGGCAGGTGTGCGCACAGGCATTCGGTAACGGTGAGTCCGCCCGATTTGAGAATTGCCAGGTCACAGCCGTGCATAAGCGCTGCCATGTCATCGACATAGTCAAGAACCGTGACGTTCTCGAGTTTCATGGCATCGAAGAGCGTTTTGAGACGGGTGGCATATTCGGCGTCCTTGCCCGGCAAAAAGACAAAGTGCATGTCCTCGAAGCTGCGCAGGAAGGGGAGGGTGCGATCCATCTCCGCGCGAAAGCGAACGTACGGTTGAGGCAAACTGGCGCCGGCCATCACCAGCACAACGAGCTTGTCTGTGGGGAGATTGAACTTCTCGAGTTCTTCCTCGCGATTGTAATCCGTATCGAACCCGGCGCGAATGGGGATGCCTGTAATGCGGATCTTTGCCTCGGGAACCTTGCGGGGGCGGAGTGTTTCGGCCATAAACTCGTTTGCCACACAGAATAGGTCGGTGTCCTTATGGGGCCACCAACCCTCGACCTCGTAATCGGTCGGTACGCAAATGACGGGATAGTCGATGCCCGTAATGACGCGTGCGCCGACGGCAACGTTGGCTGCCGTGATGTGCGTGGCGACCACGGCAATGGGCCTACGAGTTCGAACGTACTCGTTAAATGCGGGGAACATGATGCGCGACCATGCCGTGCCGCCGCCCCAAAGCAGGTGTCCGGTAAGGGTATAACGCCAGGTCAAGTCGTAAATTGGGCGTGTAGCACCGGTAAACGAGGCAGCTGTTTTGTTGCCGTCGAATTGTATGCGTCCAAAATCGAGGATATCGAGCACTTCAATCTCAACATCCTCGGGGATGCCATTGGTGCCGCGGTTGAGGTCGAATGCCTGCGCAATCGCATTTGCGGCGGCCTTGTGGCCCGAGCCGACCGAGGCGTGCACGATGGTCACGAGAGGTTTTTGCTGAGCCAAGAGCGTGGTTTGTTCCGATTGGGGAGTGCTTTGCGTGGGCAGGGGAGCGTCATTGCCCATCTGCGTTTGATCCATCGATAAGTCCCCTTCATTTTAGTTTTGCAAGGAATCATTGTAGTGCATGAGTGTCACGTTCGTCTAAATTTGGGTATGAGCGCAAAGAACGCCAATCTTTCGACAGGAGGTCTCTTTATGACTACCCATCAGCCGATCGATGTTGCGATTATCGGCGGCGGGCCTGCGGGCTATGCTGCAGCCATTTATGCGGCGCGCGCTAACCTAACGACGACCGTGATTGAACAGGGCATGTCGGGAGGACAGATCGCCACAACCAATGAGGTCGAGAACTATCCGGGCATTCCGCTCTTGAGTGGTGCCGAACTCGGCGAGCGTTTTCAGCAACATGCAGAGGGCCTGGGGGCACAGGTTGCATGGAGCATGGTTACGGGTATCGATTACGATGCGGATACGGCGTTGTTTACGGTCCATCATGATATGGGCGATACGCTGGCCTCGAGCGTTATTGCTTGCATGGGTGCCACGCCGCGATCTGCTGGTTTTGTTGGCGAGGATACGTATCGCGGTCGCGGCGTTTCGTATTGCGCGACGTGCGACGGCATGTTCTTTCGCGGTAAACAGGTCTTTGTCATCGGCGGCGGCAATGCTGCCTGCGAGGAAGCCCTGTTCTTGTCGGAAATCGCCAGCAGCGTGACCATCGTCTTGCGCCGCGATCAGTTCCGTGCCCCCGATGGCGTGGTTCAAAAGGTGCTCGCAAAAGATAATATTTCAGTTAGGTACCAAACTAGTATCGTGGAGCTATCGGGCGAGGCCATGCCCATGACTATCACCTTTAAGGACAACGCTACAGGTGGCACTTATTCCGAGTCCTTTGATCCTGGTTCGTTTGGCATATTTGTCTTTGCTGGCACGCAGCCCCATACCGAGCTTGTAGAGCATCTGGTAGATCTGGCGCCCGACGGCGGTATTGTGACCGATGGATCGATGGCCACCCGCACGCCTGGCTTATTTGCTGCCGGCGATATCCGTTCCAAGCGTTTACGCCAAGTTGTGACCGCCGTTTCGGACGGAGCCATAGCGGCTACCAGCGCATACGCTTTTCTACGCGGATAAGTACGATAATATATCTTATGTAAGGTTGTTCTTTCACTAAAACATCCCGCACAACGAGCTTAAGGCAATGTTGTCACGGGATGTTTTGTTGTGCAAAACACGAGCCAGTTATTCTGCGGTCGTACCCGAGTCAAAGCCGACGATCATACCGTTCATTGTGGTATGCAAAACTAGATAATCTAGAATACAATATTGAAAACGAACGGAGGCACCATATGAATCACGTTAAACATGTCATTCCTATGTCCGATACGTCGGCCAGCATTAACCCAGAGGATATTCAACCAACGGTGCTACCTGATGCATTTATCCAGTCTGATATAGTTCGCAAACTCAATACGCTCAGCTTGCCGCGCTATAACCAGTTGCCGAATGTGACGCTCTACCGTGATCAGGTCATTGAGTACATCGAACTGTGGTTGGAGCCGCTTTCGATTTGTGTGGAGCAGCCCGTCATTACGCCTTCCATGATCAACAACTACGTAAAGGTCGGCCTGGTGCCGGCTCCGGTAAAAAAGCAATATGGCCGCGAGCAGATTGCTCGCCTTATCGCCATTTGTATTTTTAAGCAGGTGCTGCCCATCGCTGCGGTCCAGGCGCTCTTTAACATTCAACGCTTGAGTTACGATGCGCCGACTGCCTTTGACTACGTGGTCGATCAGCTCGAGGCATCCATTCGCGCGGCGTTCTCCATTGAGCAGGTTCCTGTTGCCGATACGGCTCATCAGGTCACGCGCGAGTCTCTGCTCGTGCGCAGTGCGGTTTCGTCTTTTGTATCCAAGGCGTATTTGATGAGCTATCTAAAGTTCAATGGGTTTAATAGTTAGCCGACGTACAACACGGGCGGGACAAAGAGCCACCAGTCACTTTGTCCCGCCCGTGTTTTTGTTTAGTTGGACGTTATCGGCCCGAAGCCACGCCCATGCCGTAGCCGATAATGAGCCCGTGCATCTCGGCATAGTATGAATCAAGTCCGTTGCAGGGCATGATGATGGTCTTGGAGCCGGGCCAATGCTCCACAATGCGGCTGGCAAGTGCCTGGGCGCCCGCCTCATTCTCGACATGGTCGATGACGACTTCTCCACCGGTAAAGCCTTCGGCTTCCATGGTGTCGACGATCTTTCCAAGCATCTTCTTTTCGCCACGGGTGTGACCAACGAGCTTAATCTCCCCCGCCTCGCTTGCTGTACCTAAAACTCGAATGTTAAGTTTATTGGCGATAACCCCGGCTGCCTTGGGAATACGTCCGGCCTTGGCGAGATTTTCGTAATTGCACAGGCTAAATAGGATCTTGCTGTTCTGTTCCAGCTCATCAAAATAGCTGCAGGCTTCATCAAATGAAACGTCTGGATTGCTTGCGAGATAGCGGTCGAACAGCAAAAAGATCAGGTCCATTTTGCCGCCGGCTCCGCGCGAATTGACTAGATGAATCTGTCGGTTAGGATCCTCGGCAAGAACCAAATCGCGTGCCGTGGCGGCGGCGTTGTAGCTCCCCGATACGCCCTCCGAGATGGGCATGCAAATCGTTTTGTCGGCAAGCTTAAAGAGCTCGGTCCACTCGCCTACGCTCGGACAGGCGCTCGAAGAAGCGCTCGACTCCGCCTGCACGGTGCAATTGAGTTCGTGGACGTCGAGCGTGAGGTCATCGACAAACTCGCGCTCCCCCACTCGAATTTTGAGGGGTGCAAATGCAAAGATGGTATGGGGTGCGGTCGGTTGCCAATCGCGGAGGTTGCAGCTCGAATCGGAGATAAGTGCCCAGCTCATATGGGGTCCTTTCTATTTACTCAAGCCTAATTATAACCATCTTGCTGAACTCTGTTCTATATCTAGTATTCAGAACTAGATAAAAGCTCATTGAAGATGAGTTGATTGGCGGAGATAAAGAATGGGCCTCGCAGCGAAAAAGCCACGAGACCCATGACGGATGCTGTGAAGTGTTACTTAATAGCGCACAAAAATATAGTCAGTCATACTATAACTAATGGGGGTAAGGATAACCCCTGTGTTGTAATTAGAAGCATGAATCATCTGGCCGTTTCCAACGTAAATGCCGGTATGACGCGAATTTACAACGACGTCTCCCGGTTGCGGATCGGTCACACGAGTCCAGCCCATAAACGTAACGGTGGTGCCCAAACGGCAATAACGACCGGTGAGGCAGTAGCTAACGAATCCCGAGCAGTCAAAGCTGTTCGGTCCAATGCCGCCCCAGGAATAAGCGCAACCAAGCTTGCTGTAGGCTGTCTCTTATACACATCTCCGAGCCCACGAGACTCCTGAGCATCTCG
>UROM01000043.1 GCA_900549455.1 uncultured Collinsella sp.
CGCTCCTTGCGTGCTGCGCTGGAAAACGCTTCGCGTTTCCTCAGCTCCGCACCCTTGCGGGTTCGAATCCCTCCGCTTGCTCACAAGAAAAGCCTCCCGATCGGCTATGCGTTCGAGAGGCTGGTTTCTTTGGCTGGGACGGAGGGATTCGAACCCCCAACAGCCGGCACCAAAAACCGGAGTTCTACCGTTGAACTACGTCCCAATGTGTGGTGTTGCCCAAAAGCAACTCGTCTAGTTTACCTAATCTGCGAGGGCATCGCAAACGCCATCGAGCAGGCGTACGGCGAGTGTCTGCGCATCACTTGCGGTGAAGGTTCCGTTGTAACGCGTCATGCCCGTGAGCTCAATGCGGATGCGCGCAGGTTTTTGTTGCGCGGCGACATTGGCGGTGCGGATGCGCTGTGCCAGGTTGTGACACTCGGCAAGGGCGATCGTGGCGCGCGGCGCTGCACCTGCGGGCAGCTCATCGCTTGCGATCTCGAGTACCAGATCAACGTCGGTCGGAACCTCGGAATCGCAAAGCATCGTGCCGCTGCTGTCGGTCGTCGCCGTGGCGATGTTCCACATGCGCGATGCAACGCTACGCGCGATGGGGTCCTCGCCAATGACGGCAATCTGGAAACGCTCGAGTACGTTGGCCGCGCGGGCAAAACCGATGCGCGACTCGGCCTCGATAACCGAGGGCTTGCCCTCCCACACGTGATGCAGGCGGTTGATATAGGCGTAGGTATCCTGGAATGCCATGCCATCGGCAAACAGGCCGACATTTTCCTGGAACTGCTGCAGAGCGGCCTCGGTGTGCGGGCCAAAATAGCCGTCGTCCTCACCGCAGGCAAAGCCCAAAACGTTGAGCGCTCGCTGCAGGGCCTGAACGTCGGCGCCATGGAAATTGGGCATGCGCAGATAGAGCGTGCGGTCGCCCAGCTTATACGAGGCGTCTACCAGGGCGCTCCAACAGGGGATATCGACGGCACAGCCAGCAGCAAGGCCGCTATCGAGCCTAAAGGTGCCAACAGCCTGCTCGGTGGTGGTGCCAAAGCACTTGTCGGAGACCTCGGCGTCATCGATTGTATAGCCAAGCTGCAGAAGGCGGGACTGGACGTCCTCGACGGCTGCTCCCTGCATGCCCGTTGTAATAGGTTCCATGAACGAACCCCTTTCGGCGTACCATTCGTACTATTTGAGCGTGTGTCGGATAGACAACGCAAAGGGATGCATAAACATGCACTCAACAGTGTAGCAAGTTGTACCCAAATATGCTGCTGACAGGTTTTATTACCCCCGCTAGTTAAGGCGCTCCACAAAGAAATCTGCCATGGAGTCGAACAGCTCGCGTGCGTGCGGATCAAGCTCAACGTTCTCGATGGCCGCTTTCGCCTTGGCGGTCAGGTCGAGCGCGTAAGTGTGGGCGTAATCGATGGAGCCGGTCTCCTGGAAGATCTCCACGGCGCGTGCAAGCTGCGCGGGGTCCTCGGTGCCCGAGGAAAGAATCGCCTCGACCTCGTCGTGATAACGCTCGTCTGACAGGGCGTGCACGGCGACGAGGGTGCGCTTGCCCTCGGTGATATCGGTGCGGAAGTCCTTGTTGGCGGCCTCCTTGGTACCGATCAAGTTGAGCAGATCATCTTGGATCTGGAAGGCAAGGCCCGTGTGCAGGCCAAAGGCGCGCAGCGCCTCAATCTGCTTCTCGCTGCCTCCGCCAATGATGGCTCCGGCGGCAAGTGGCGTAGCTCCGCTGTAGTACGCGGTCTTGTGCGTCGCCATGTTCAGATAATCGTCGACCGAGATGTCAAAGCGCTCGTCGCGGACCCAGCCCAAGTCGAGCGCCTGGCCCTCGATGGTGCGAACGATCATCTCGGTGAGCTCGTGGAGCACGCGGAGTTTCACGTCTGCCTCGAGCGTGGGGTCGTCGAGAACCGTCTTGGTGACCATGGTGAGCGCCAGATCGCCGCAGTTGATGGCAAGGCCAGTGCCCTCGATAAGGTGCATGCAAGGCTTGCCGCGACGCAGCTGGCCGTTGTCGGCTATGTCGTCATGGATAAGCGCTCCCGACTGAAAGTGCTCGATAGCTGCCGCCGCGCTGCGGGCGCTCTCAAAGCTGCCACCTACCGCGGTGGCGGCGAGCATGCAGATGAGCGGGCGGTGGCGCTTGCCGGCATTGGCCGTAAATGTCGAGAGCGGGGTATACAGGTAGCGCTCGATATCGGCAGAGGTCGCCTGTCCGTCAAAGAACGTGGCCAGATAGTCGTTGATCTGGTCAAAGTGCTGGGCTAAAAAGCTGGTAAACGGACTGGACACGGGTTCTCGCATTCTTTCTTAGGTTGCATCGTTGCGGTGTGCAGATACCATATTGCCACATTGGAGTTGCCGGCGCGTCTGTTTTGGCGATTTGGGGAAACGGGACGCGTGCGCGTGCCGGCTGCTTATATAAGCCTAAAGTGCTCGAGCGCCTTGACGACGCCATCTTTGTCGACCGAGTCGGTGATGTAGTCGGCGCGCTTTTTGAGATAGTCCGGCGCATTGCCCATGGCGATACCGACATCGACGGCGTTCATCAGCGAGACGTCATTGCTGGCGTCGCCGATGCCGTATACGGTTCCGTGGTGGGGATCGAGGGCGTCGAGTACAGACTGGATGCCCCCGCGCTTCGTGCATTCGCGGGGCGAGATTTCGGTTACCTCGAGTTCGAGCTCGTTAAAGCACAGCAGCGGCTCAAGTGCCTTATCTTGAGCGATGCGGCTGGCGAGCGATGTAGACATCAAGATCTTGTAGGCACTGTAATGTTGCAGCTGCGTGACTGCGTCGCCCAGGGTGCGCGCGTATCCGGGGGCATCGGGGGCATCGGCACTCATGCGCACGACGCCGTTGAGGCCCTCAAAGCGGATGACCTCGCTCGACTGCTCAAGATAGGGGGCAAGGCGCTGCAGCATGCCGGGCGTCATCGACAGATCGCGAATTGCGTGTCCGTTGATCTCGGCGTAACCGCCCGCAAGACAGACGATGCCGGTCCAGGGCAGCTCAAGAAGTTTGGGGTGGATGCAGCTGAGGGTGCGCCCTGTGCAGATAAAGGCCATGTTGCCATTTGCAACGAAATCGCGGATGGCCTGCGAGACCGCCTCGTTGGGATAGGGGGACAGGTCTCGCTCGCTCTCGGGAAGCTCTTGTGCCACTCGAGGGTCTTGCCACGCGAGCGTGCCGTCAATGTCGAAGAAGCAGATATCGCCGTGCTTGTGGGTTGGGCTGGCGACAGGGGAGGCCGAGGCGGTGGGCACAAATCCCGGCTCGAGGCCCATGATCTGGTCAAAATGCTCTTTAACGCGGGGAACGGAGATGCCGATGACCACCTGGGCGGTCTTGCCCGTAATGATGAGGCCTTTGGCGCCCGCCGCGACAAACGACGCGTTATCTGCAACGATGGAAGGGTCTGCGACCTCGACGCGCAGGCGCGTGGCGCAGTTGGTTGCGCCCGCAATATTGCCAACGCCACCTAAAAGCTGAATTACCCGCTCAGCGAGGACGTGATCTTGATCGGATTGACTATTGACCTCGTCATTGGGAGATTGCTCTTTGGCAAAGCCGCTTCCCGTTAAATGATCGATTGCCGCGCGATTGGCGACATGATCCTCGCGGCCCGGCGTCTTAAGGTCATAGATCAAGATGAGTGCTCGAAAACTCACAAAAAAGATGAGGCTAAAGGCAAGGCCGATACCGAGCGCCAAAAGATAGGCACCGGCATGCATGCGCATGAGCGGAATAAAGTTGAAGGCTGCCATCTCCATGAGGCCGCCCGAGAAGATGCCGACGATGCCAAAGAGATTCATGGTTGTGGCAAGGCAAGACGATAAGACGGCGTAGAGAAAAAAGAGTCCGGGGTGGGTGAACATAAAGAGAAACTCGAGTGGCTCGGTAACGCCGCAAACCACCGAGGCGATGATGGCGGGAACAAGGATGACCCTGAGGCCGGCGCGGCGCTCGGGTTTTGCGGTGGAGTAGAACGCGGCTGCGATGGCAGGAAGGCCAAAGAGCTTGACCCAGCCAGTGGCGGTAAAACCGGCCCACGGCGCAAGCTCATTAAGGGGGCGCGTGCTATGGGAGAGGATGGGGAGCAAGTTGCTCCACGTGGCGTAGATGCCGTCGTTAATGACCAGGTTGTCGTAGTAGATCGGCATGTAGAGCAGGTGGTGCAGCCCCATGGGCTCGAGTGCTCGCTCCAAAAACACAAAGATACCTACGCCGAAGGGGCCGACGCCCGCAAGCGCGTGGCGCAGCGTTTCGGTCGCTGCGTATACGAAGGGCACGATGACGGCCGAGATAGCGGCAAGGGCGAACACGGCAAAAAAGCTGATGAGGTAGACCAGCGAGGAACCCGAGAAAGTGCCGAGCCAATCGGGAACCTTGGCATCGTAGAAGCGGTCATGGATGGCGACGACGATTGCCGATACCGCTAGCGGGCCGATAATGCCGGTGTCGAGCGTCTTGATGCCGTCGATGATGGTGATACCGCTAGCGGGGGTCAAAGACGCCGGGTACTTAAGTCCAAGGTTGTCTCCGCTCAGCTTGATGATCTCGCTCAAAAAGAAGCAATAGGCAAAATAGGCCACGAGCGCCTCGAGGCAGCAACGTGCCGGTTGTTTTTGGGCGAGGCCGATGGGCAGTGCGATGGCAAACAGGAGCGGAAGTCGTTTAAAGACCGTCCACGAGCCGCGCTGGATGATGGTCCAAAAAACATACCAAGGGGTTCCGTATACGGCGAGGTCGCCGACGATGTCCGCAGACGTTGCGAGGGCGGAGACGCCGACCATAAGGCCCGATATGGAAAACAGCATGGCGGGCGCGAACATTGCCCCGCCAAAACGTTGGATTTTTTGCAGCATGTTCTGCCTCCCGAATATCGAGGCGCGTTGCGCGTGGTGAAACGTTTAAACAATGGATTCATTGTAGAGGACCAGACGATTGTCGTACCGGCAGTTTTGAGCGAAACCGGTTTGGGCACGACAGAAACCGTCAACGGTTAAATCCTGTCGCTTTGCCGATAATCGGTTTAAACAACTTTAAAAAATGCTATCGTGCCTAGCCATACATATTCATTAGAGGTGAAGTCATGCCAAAAGCGATTTACGAAGGAATCTACCGCGAGATCCGTTCGCGCATCATTAATGGGACCTATGCGTTTCAGGAGATGCTGCCAACCGAAGCCGAGCTGACCGCGGAGTTTGGCTGCACGCGCAATACCGTTCGACGCGCCTTGAGCATGCTGGCCGACCAGATGTTTGTGCAGCCCATACACGGCAAGGGCGTGCGCGTTATTTGGCTTAAGGGCGAAACCGACATGCTGGGCGCGCTCGAGGAAGTCGAGTCGTTTGGCGAATTTGCAAAGCGCAACAATGCCGTTGCATCGACGGACGTTAAGTCCTTTGAACATTTGATTTGCACTGAGCAGCTCTCTCGTCGCTTGGGCTTTAAGGTGGGCGAGGAGCTGATTCGCGTAGTGCGTGTTCGAAGCCTTAACGGCAGCGCGCGCCAAGTGGACCATGGCTATTTTTTGGCGTCGATCGCCAAGGGTCTGACCCCAGAGATCGCGACGGATTCTATCTACGCCTATCTGGAGCACAAGTGCGGCGTCAAGGTGATGGCGAGCCGTCGTACGGTGAGTGTCGAGCTCGCCAACGATGAGGACTGCAGCTACTTGGACCTTGGCAAGTACAATTGTGTCGCCGTTATGGAGAGCCAATCGTACACCTCGGACGGTATCTTGTTCGAGGTCACGCACGCCCGTACGCACCCCGAGATCTTCCATTACCGCGTCAATTCCAAGCGATAGACGGTGAGCTCGCAGTCCGGCGAGCCTTATGCCCTCAAAGCGAAAACGCCCGGTCAAACCGACGATGCATCGGCTTGACCGGGCGTTTTCTCTGCATTCAATAACAAATAATTGTTTATACAAAACTTGTCAAGTATCAAGTTGAAATTACCGTTCACCGAAGGTTTTCTACCGCTCTAGTAATACTTGTTCAAACAACTAGCCAAATAGCGTATTGTACAAATCAGCAAAAGGGGCAAAGTCCCCGAGCCAATCTCCGAAGGCGGCGGCAAAGGGTGCCGCCACGGTGTGAAAGGGTGGATTGTAATGAAGAACGAAATGAGCAGAAGGCAGTTCCTGGGCTTTGCTGGTTCCGCGGCTGCGGTTCTTGGTCTGGGACTCGTGGGCTGCGGTGGCTCCGCCGGCTCCGGCTCCTCTGCTTCTGGTGACGCTGCCGAGGTCTACTTCCTTCAGTTCAAGCCCGAGGTCGACAAGGAGTGGAAGGAGATCGCCAAGGCGTACAAGGAGGAGAAGGGCGTCGAGGTCAAGATCGTGACCGCTGCCTCCAACACCTATGAGGAGAAGCTCAAGTCCGAGATGTCCAAGAGCTCCGCTCCGACGCTGTTCCAGGTCAACGGCCCCACTGGTCTTAAGAACTGGAAGGATTACTGCGCCGACCTGTCCGATACCAAGGTCCGCGGTGAGCTCATTGACGACTCCCTGGCTCTGCAGTCCGACGGCAAGGATGTGTGCATCGACTGGGTTCAGGAGAGCTTCGGCATCATCTACAACAAGCAGCTGCTCGAGAAGGCTGGCTACAAGGCCGAGGACATCAACTCCTTCGACAAGCTGAAGGCTTGTGCCGACGACATCCAGGCCCGTAAGGACGAGCTTGGTGTCGAGGGTGCCTTCACTTCCGCCGGCATGGACGACTCCTCCAGCTGGCGCTACACCACCCACCTCGCCAACATGCCGCTCTACTACGAGTTCGAGAAGGAGCACAACCAGGAGGACGACGAGATCAAGGGCGAGTTCCTCGACAACTACAAGCAGATCTTCGACCTGTACATCACCGACTCCACCTGCGATCCTTCGCAGCTTGCTTCCAAGACCGGCGACGACGCCACCAACGAGTTCGCAACCGGCAAGGCCGTCTTCTATCAGAACGGCTCTTGGGCCTACTCTGACCTCATCAAGGCCGGCATGACCGACGATCAGATTGGCATGATGCCCATCTACATCGGTGTCGACGGCGAGGAGAACCAGGGCCTGTGCTCCGGCGGCGAGAACTACTGGTGCGTTAGCTCCCAGGCTTCCGAGGATGCCCAGAAGGCCACCGAGGACTTCATGTATTGGTGCGTCACTTCTGACACCGCCACCAGCATCATCGCTGACAAGATGGGTCTGACCGCCCCGTTCAAGAGCGCCAAGGAAACCACCAACGTCTTCTCGCAGCAGGCCGTTGCCATGGCCAAGGACGGCAAGAAGACCGTCGCTTGGGACTTCGTCTACATCCCCTCCGAGGAGTGGAAGAAGAACCTCAAGCAGGCTCTGATTGCCTACGCTGCCGATAACAGCAAGTGGGACGGCGTCAAGAACGCTTTCGTGGATGGCTGGAAGACCGAGAAGGCCGCTTCCGAGTAAGCAGTTGCTGCCCAAGCTATCTGATTAGCGACAGGGGGCGGGCAGACGTTGGTTTGCCCGCCCCCTGCATATTGAAAGGACCCTTCTATGGGCAAAGCACTCAAGCGCTGGTGGCCGCTCTTTATGCTGCCCACGTGCCTGGCGTTTATGATCGGGTTCGTGATCCCTTTTATCCAGGGCTTCTATCTCTCGTTCTGCCAGTTTATTACCATCAACAACACGCACTTCGTCGGTATCGAGAACTACGTGCGCGCATTGTCCGATCCGCAGTTTGCCACGTCGTTCTTCTTTACGGTGGCGTTTGCCTTCCTGTCGACGGTGCTTATCAACGTGATCGCCCTCGCCATCGCGCAGGCGCTCACCCGCAAGGCGCTCAAGGGCACCAACATCTTCCGTACGATCTTCTTTATGCCTAACCTGATCGGCGGCATCGTGCTGGGCTACATTTGGCAGATTCTGATCAACTGCCTGCTCTCCAACGTGGGTGCCCAGCTCATCGCGCTTAACTCTGCTGCCGGCTTCTGGGGCCTTATCATCCTGACGCTATGGCAACAGGTCGGCTACATGATGATCATCTACATCGCCGGTCTGCAGTCCATTCCGTCCGACTACATCGAGGCCGCCAAGGTCGACGGCGCTACGGCATGGCAGACGTTTTGGAAGGTTAAGATCCCTAACCTGATGCCGACGATCACTATCTGCCTGTTCCTGTCCATCACCAACGGCTTTAAGCTGTTTGACCAGAACCTCGCCCTTACCGGCGGCGCCCCCGCGCACTCCACCGAGATGCTCGCCCTGAACATCTACAACACGTTCTATTCGCGTGCCGGTATCGCATGGCAGGGCATTGGCCAGGCCAAGGCGGTTATCTTCTGCATCCTGGTCGTCGCTATTTCCATGATCCAGCTTAAGGCCACGAGGTCCAAGGAGGTGCAGCAGTAATGAAACGCGATAAGGCTATCAACCGCGCGCTCTCGATTTTCTTTACGATCCTGTCGCTCGCATGGATCTACCCCGTGTTCATGATTGCGCTCAATTCCTTTAAGAAAGCGACCGCAATCAGCACCACCACGGCATTCGATCTGCTCACGCCCGAGACGTTCAACGGCCTCGCAAACTACATGCACGCCCTTAATGAGCAGGGCTTTGCCTCGGCATTTATGTACTCGCTCATCATCACGGTCACGTCGGTCGTGCTGATCTTGGTGTGCTGCTCCATGTGCGCTT
This sequence comes from uncultured Collinsella sp., assembly GCA_900549455.1. Classification (GTDB taxonomy): domain Bacteria; phylum Actinomycetota; class Coriobacteriia; order Coriobacteriales; family Coriobacteriaceae; genus Collinsella. Next base: position 8,675 of record UROM01000043.1, read on the forward strand.
GGTACGTGGTTCGTGTCAACAGCAAGATCTCGAACTTCTTCTATTACCTGTTCGTGTTCTCGATGGTTGTACCGTTCCAGATGCTCATGTTCACGCTGTCCAATTTGGCGGACCGCATCGGCTTCAACACGCCGTTCAACATCTGCTTCATCTATCTGGGCTTTGGTGCGGGCCTGGCGGTCTTTATGTTCGCCGGCTTTGTAAAGAACATTCCGCTCGAGATTGAGGAGGCGGCCATGATTGACGGCTGCAACCCGGTCCAGGTGTTCTTTAAGATCGTCCTTCCCATCATGAAGCCCACCTATCTTTCGGTCGGCATCCTCGAGACCATGTGGGTCTGGAACGACTATCTGCTGCCCTACCTCACCCTCGACTCCACCAAGTACAAGACCATTCCTATCTTGATCCAGTACTTCCGCGGCGGCTACGGCCACGTCGAGCTCGGCCCCATGATGGCCTGCATCATGATGGTTGTTATCCCCATCGTCATCATGTACATCCTCTGCCAGAAGTACATCATCGACGGCGTGGTGGCAGGTGCCGTCAAGGGCTGATGCCGTAACTGTTTTGCAAGTTTCTGCGGCGCCCTCAACATGGCGCCGTATATCGAAAGGTAAAGACATGGCCGAGATCGTTCTCAAGCATGTTCAGAAGGTGTATCCCAACACCGAGTCCAAAAAGAAGGGCTTCTTCGGCAAAAAGAAGAAGACCGAGGAGAAGAAGCACAACCTCAAGGTTACCGAGGACGGCGTGCTCGCTGTTGAGGACTTCAACCTCACCGTTCACGACCAGGAGTTCATCGTCCTCGTTGGCCCGTCTGGCTGCGGTAAGTCCACGACGATGCGCATGGTCGCCGGCCTGGAGGACATTACCTCGGGCGACGTGCTCATCGACGGCAAGCGCGTCAACGACGTGGCGCCCAAGGATCGTGACATCGCCATGGTGTTCCAGAGCTACGCTCTGTACCCCAACATGACGGTGTACGAGAACATGGCGTTTACGCTTGAGCTCAAGAAGGTCCCCAAAGACGAGATCGACCGCAAGGTTCGCTCCGCTGCCGAGATCTTGGGTATCACCGAGTACCTCGACCGTAAGCCTAAGGCGCTTTCGGGCGGTCAGCGCCAGCGCGTCGCCATCGGCCGCGCCATCGTGCGTGACCCCAAGGTCTTCCTGATGGACGAGCCGCTGTCCAACTTGGATGCCAAGCTTCGTAACCAGATGCGTGCCGAGCTCATTAAGCTGCGCCACGAGATCAAGGGTACGTTCATCTATGTTACCCACGACCAGACCGAGGCTATGACCCTCGGCGACCGTATCGTGGTCATGAAGGACGGCGTTGTCCAGCAGATCGCCACGCCACAGGAGGTCTTCAACCATCCCGCGAACATCTTCGTCGCCGGCTTCATCGGCGTGCCGCAGATGAACTTCTTCGATGCCCAGCTGGTGCGCTCGGGCGACGCCTTTACCGTCAAGACCGACGATATGAATGTCGCGCTGGCCCCCGAGACCTGCGCTCAGCTCGCCCTTAATTGGGACGGCGGCGACGTGAAGGAGATCACGGCCGGCGTGCGTCCCGAGCAGATTCTGCTTGCCGACAAGGGCGAGGAGGGTGCGCTCCAGGGCACCATTGAGGTCACCGAGCTCATGGGTTCGACCGAGCACGTTCATGTGACGTCCCCCGACGGCCAGTTTGTCCTGATCATTCCCGTTGTCGACCTTGAGGCCAAGGGTGCGCTCAAGGCGGGCGACCCCATCTGGTTCAAGTTCGAGAAGAACGCGACCCATCTCTTCGATAAGGTCTCTGGCAAGAACCTTATTTAGGCCCGATCCAATCAGGCCCTCCTTTTGGGCGACTGCGGCTTTGCCATCCTTTTGCCGCGGTCACATATAAGGCTCCTCTCCCGTCCACTGGGCGAGAGGGGAGCCTTTCTTTGTGTTGGGGTTGTCCGTCTGTTAGTTTGTCTTGATCTGTAACAGGAGGAGGGACAAATTGGGTCTAGATGTTACAGAGTGAGACGGCGTCGAGCTGCCTGTCCTTTCATCTCGATCTGTAACGCGAAGAACTGATTTCGGCAGTTACCTGTTACAGATCGAGATTGTTTTAGCCGCCTTGCCCGTCTGTCTCATTCTGTAACAGGTAGACCCAGTTTTGCCGGCTAGGTGTTACAGATCGAGATTGTTTGGTCGAGACAAATCGCGGGCCGGCGTATCGGCACAAAAAGCGGAGCCGCGTTGCCGCGACTCCGCTTTCAAGAGGATGGGTAAAGGAAACGAAATTAGCTCAGGTGCCAGATCTCGTCGTTGTACTGGGAGATGGTGCGGTCGGACGAGAAGGTGCCGGCGTTGGCGATGTTGATGAGCGCCTTGCGCATCCAGGCGTCCTGGTCCTCGTAGTCTGCCAGCACGCGCTCCTTGGTCTGGATGTACTCCTCAATGTCGAGCAGGGCCATAAACCAGTCCTTGCCCTTGATGTCGTCGTGCAGGCGCTGTAGACGCTCGGCGTTGCCGGTCGCCATAAAGGCGGGGTTGGTGATAAAGTCCACCAGCAGCTTGATACCGGGTTTGCGGTAGAGTGCGCCGGCGTTATAGCTGCCGTCGGCGTAGAGCTGCTCGACCTGCTTGGAAGAGGCACCAAAGGTGTAGATGTTCTCGTCGCCCACGAGCTCGGCGATCTCGACATTGGCGCCGTCAAGCGTGCACAGGGTCAAGGCGCCGTTGAGCATGAATTTCATGTTGGAGGTGCCGCTCGCCTCCTTGGAGGCCAGGCTGATCTGCTCGGAGATGTCGGCGGCGGGGATCACGCGCTCAGCAGCAGTGACGTTGTAGTTCTCGATCATGACAACCTGCAGGTAGGGGGCCACATCGGGATCATTTGCAATCCACTGCGACAGTGTCAGGATCAAATGGATGATGTCCTGGGCGATGGTGTAGGCAGGTGCCGCCTTGCCGCCAAAGATGATGGTGACGGGGTGCTCGGGTTTATTGCCGTTCTTGATGTCGAGATACTTCCAGATGATGTAGAGCGCGAGCATCTGCTGGCGCTTGTACTCGTGGATACGCTTGACCTGAACATCGATGATGGCGTTGGAGGGAATGGTCACACCCTGCTCGAGCGCCATGAACTGGCGCATGATAGCCTTGGCCTCGGCCTTGGTGGCGGCCAGGCGTTCAAGTACATCCTTGTCATTAGCGAATTCGGCGAGCTTGCTTAGGTCGCCGGTACTGCGCCAGTCGGTGCCGATCACATCGTCGAGCAAGCTGGCAAGCGCGGGGTTGGCGCCATGGATCCAACGGCGGAAGGTGATGCCGTTGGTTTTGTTGGAGAACTTCTCGGGATAGATCTCGTAGAACGGGTGAAGCTCGGTGTCCTCCAGAATCTTGGTGTGGAGTGCGGCGACGCCATTGATGGAGAAGCCAAAGTGAATGTCCATATGGGCCATGTGGACGGTGTCGTGCTCGTCGATGATGGCGACGCGTGGGTCGTCGTGCTCGGCCTTGGCAACCTCGTCGAGCTTGACGATGATGTCGGCGATGGCGGGCGAGACCTTCTGCAGGCTGGCGAGCGGCCACTTCTCGAGCGCCTCGGCAAGGATCGTGTGGTTGGTGTAGGCGACCATGGAGCGCACGATGGTAACGGCCTCGTCAAACTCGATGTCGTGCTCGGTGGTGAGCAGGCGGATGAGCTCGGGAATGACCATGGTGGGGTGCGTGTCGTTGATCTGGACCACGGCGTAGTCGGCCAGGTCGTGCAGGTTACTGCCGCGCTCGACGGCCTCGTCGATCAGGAGCTGGGCGGCGTTGCTCACCATGAAGTACTCCTGGAAGATGCGAAGCAGGCGGCCCTGCTCATCGGAATCATCCGGATAGAGGAACAAGGTGAGGTTCTTGGCGATCTCGGTCTTGTCGAAGTCGATGGAGCTGCCGGGGACCAGGCCGTCGTCGACACTTGCCAGGTCAAACAGACGCAGGCGGTTCTTGGTGGGCTGGCCGTAACCGGGCACATCGATGTTGACGAGCTTGGAGGTGACGGCAAAATCGCCAAACTCGACGGTGTAGGAGCGGTCGTCATCGATCAGGATGTCCTGCTCGCCAAGCCACTCGTCGGGGACGGCCTTTTGCTGGTTGTCGGCAAAGCGCTGGCGGAACAGGCCGTAATGGTAATTGAGACCCACACCGTCACCGGTAAGGCCCAGCGTGGCAATGGAATCCAGGAAGCACGCGGCCAGACGGCCCAGGCCGCCGTTGCCCAGCGAGGGCTCGACCTCAAACTCCTCGATCTTGTTGAGGTCGTGGCCTGCGGCGGTGAGCTGGTCCTTAACCTTGTCGTAGATGCCGAGGTCGATCATGTTGTTGATGAGCAGCTTGCCAATCAAAAACTCAGCAGAGATGTAATAGAGCTTTTTCTTGCCATTGTTGAGCGGGCAGGCGGCGGAGCGCTCCTGTACGAGCTTGACCAGCAGTTTGTAAATGCGGCGGTCATCGAGTTGCTCGAGCGAAGTTCCAAAGGATTGCTCGGCAAGATCCGCAAGATCGATACGGGGCATGTTTCCTCCTGTGGTGAGTTGACGACATGTCAGAAATTCAAAAGAAGCCCGCGCGAGGGGATTGGGGTGGCCTCGCGCGGGAAAAGCGGTCGCGTCCGCACGGTGCTGTCTCTTATACACATCTCCGAGCCCACGAGACTCCTGAGCATCTCGTA
>UROM01000044.1 GCA_900549455.1 uncultured Collinsella sp.
ACACTTATGCGATCGTCGGCAGCGTCAGATGTGTATAAGAGACAGCGTTGCTATCATGGCGAGCAGGGACGCACGCGTCTGCATGCGCTTACGTTTGGCCGCGGGGATGCACTGGCCGCGGTGGCGATGGCGCTGCTGGTGACATGCGTTGTCGTTATCAATCTTCAGCTCGTCTAAGCTCGATTCGAGCGCAAGAAAGGGGTCTCTATGACCGACATCGATCGCACGGCTCAGCTCGAACGCGTCTGCACGTATCTCAGACGCATTCCGGCGTGGTATCTTGCCACGACCGATGCGAGCGACGGGCATCAGCCCCGCGTGAGGCCGTTTTCGTTTGCCATGGTTGATGACGGCAAACTGTGGTTTTGCACGTCGCGCGACAAGGACGTGTGGGCGGAGTTGAGCGCGAATCCCAAGTTTGAGGTATCGGGCTGGAAGCCGGGGGAGTGCTGGATCGTGTTAACCGGTGAGGCCGCGCTCGAGGACGATGCATTCGTGAGCGACAAGGTGCGCCAGGCGGGCTTTAAGCACATGGTGGGCATTGGCGAGCAACACGATAGTGCCAACGACGGCCGCCTTGCGTTCTTCTCGGTCCGCAACATCGCCGCGCGGTTCTGCGATATCGACGGCAGCGAAGAGCTCCTCGAGCTCTAATTTCCCAAATTAACTACCCATTCCAAAAAGACTGGTCAGGCGGCAGGAGGAAACGTGGACGGATTGAATACGGTGCTGGAGTATCTGACGTCGGTGCCGGCGTGGTATCTGGCGACGAGCGTGGACGGGCAGCCGCATGTGCGTCCGTTCTCGTTTGCACAGATTCAGGACGGCAAGCTGTGGTTTGTGACGGCGCGCACCAAAGATGTGTGGCAGGAGCTGCTGCAAAACCAGCGCTTTGAGGCCACGAGTTGGTGGCCGGGCCACGGTTGGTTGATCCTGCGCGGGCGTGCGGGGCTGGAAGACCGGGCTTCGAGCGAAATGCGCGAGGCCGGATGGAAACATCTTGAGCGCTTGAGCGAGCACTATGAGGGGCCTAACGACCCCACGCTTGTTTTCTTTAGCGTCGAGGATCCCGAGGCTTTTATCTGCAATCACGACGAATGGGTGCCGGTCGAGCTCTAACCAGCTGGCTCATCCCAACAACTTGGTTTTCGCATGGGCGGGCCCCGTATTGCCCGGTGCCGTTAGGAGCGCCGGTCAATACGGGGCCCGCTCCATTTGTCAATTCCTTCAAGCGAATGTGTCGGGATTGTTTCAATGCATGAATATGCAAGCCATTTACGTGTTCATGCATCTTTTGGTGCTAAAGTTTCAACCCACTTCATAACGACCACTGCGAAATGCGCATCGGTGCATAAATCGCAGACAAGGAGTCTGATATGTCATTGAAGGTTGGAATCGTCGGCGCGGCTGGATATGCCGGAGCCGAGCTCATTCGCCTCGTGCTTGGCCATCCCGAGTTTGAACTTGTTGCCATTACGTCCAACGCCGATGCCGGCCAGCCGCTTTCCGCGGCGTATCCGAGCTTTGCTGGCGTGAGCGACCTGGTTTTCACCACGCATGACGCCCCCGAGCTCAAGAGCTGCGATGCGGTCTTTCTTGCCGTGCCGCACACGGCTGCCATGGCACAGGTGCCTGCACTGCTTGCCGCAGGCGTTTCCTGCTTTGATCTTTCGGCCGATTACCGTCTGAGCGACGCGTCCGTCTTTGAGGCATGGTATGCCGCCGAGCACACGAGCCCCGAGTTGCTCAAGACCCGCGCTTTCGGCCTGCCCGAGCTGTTCTGCCAGGACTTAGAGACCGCTGCTTCCAGCCATGCCGCTGGCAGGCCCGTGTTGGTCGCCTGCGCCGGCTGCTATCCCACCGCAACGAGCCTTGCGGCCGCTCCTGCCGTGCGTGCGGGCTGGGTGGCCGAGAACGGCCCCGTAATCGTCGATGCCATTAGTGGCGTGACGGGTGCTGGTAAGTCCTGCAACGCCCGCACCCATTTTTGTAGCGCTGACGAGAACCTGGAGGCCTATGGCGTGGGCAAGCATCGCCATACGCCCGAAATCGAGCAAATTCTGGGCCTGACCGACCGCGTCGTCTTTACTCCGCACCTGGCACCGCTCAAGCGCGGCCTGCTCTCTACGGTGACGCTGCCGCTCGCGCCGCAGGCTCTCGACACGCTGACTCTTGAGGATGTCGTCGACCATTACAAGAAGTTTTACGCCGGTCGTACTTTTGTGCGCGTGCTCGATGCCGGTCAGCAGCCCAAGACGGCTTCGGTTGTCGGTACCAATGCCGCCCAGATCGGCCTTGCGCTCAACAAGCGTGCGGGCGTGCTGGTGGCGACGGGCGCTATCGACAATTTGTGCAAGGGTGCCGCGGGCCAGGCGGTCCAGTGCGCCAACATCGTCTTTGGTTTTGACGAGCGACGAGGCTTGCCCACAGTGGCGTGCCCGGTGTAGCACATTCGATTGTTAACGATTTGGTAGTCGGGTATCGAGTTGGGCGCCACTTTTAAGCTGGTCTACTAATTGCGACCGGTATGGCGTGCCAGCCGATGCCCGCTATTTTTATTTGATATAAGGAGTCGTAGGGACGATGAATACCGACCTGATTGCTATCAAGATTCGCGCCGTCGAGGGTGGCGTTACGGCAGCGGCCGGCTTTAAGGCCGCAGGCATCCATGCGGGATTCCGGAAGAATCCCGAGCGCTTGGACTATGCACTCGTCGTGCCCGATAAGCCCTGTCCCGGCGCTGGCGTGTTTACGACCAACCGCTTTTGCGCGGCGCCCGTGCAGGTGAGTCGTGCCAACCTGGGCGGTGCGGACAAGGGCTATGGCATTATCGCCGGTGTTTCAATCAACTCCGGCAACGCGAACGCTGCCACGGGCGAGACCGGCCTTGCCTGCGCGCGCGAGACCTGCAACATCGCGTCGCAGGTCATCGGCTGTGAACCCCAGCAGATCCTAGTTGCATCTACGGGCGTGATTGGACAGATTCTGCCGATCGACACGTTTGAGACGGCCGTTCCGTCCGCCTACGAGGCGCTCTCTGCCCATGGCGGTGCCGATGCGGCCCGTGCCATCATGACGACCGATACGCACTCCAAGGAGTATGCCGTTCGCTATCGCAGTGAGGCCGCGGGCCATGCGGGCAACGCCTATACGGTGGGCGGCATGTGCAAGGGCTCGGGCATGATCATGCCCAATATGGCCACCATGATCGCGGTCATTACTACCGATGCCCCCGTCGAGCCGGCGGCGCTCCACACCCTACTGCTCTCGACCGTTAAGCAGACCTTTAATAAGGTGACGGTCGATTCCGATACCTCGACCAACGACACCTGCATTATGCTTGCTTCTGGCGCTGCAGCCGCAGATGCCGAGGCCATCGTCGAGGGCACTGACTCCTTTGACGAGTTGGCCTTTGCCGTGCACGAGGTGTGCGAGAGCCTGGCGCGCAACATCGCGGCCGATGGCGAGGGTGCGTCAAAGCTCGTGACGGTTAACGTTACCGGCGCCGCCAACGACGAGGAAGCCGATATCGCCGCCCGTGCCGTCGCCAACTCGCCGCTCGTCAAGACCTGCATTGCTGGCCACGACTGCAACTGGGGCCGCGTTGCCATGGCGCTTGGCAAGTGCGGCGTGAAGTTTAATCAGGAAGACGTTTCCATCGACATGATGGGCATGCCCGTCTGCCGCGACGGTCTGACCGTTCCCTTTGACGAGGATGAGGCCCTGCGACGTTTTGAGGCGCCCGAGATCGTAATCTCAGCCGACCTGGGCGCAGGCGACGCGGCAACGACCGTGTGGACCTGCGACCTCACGCACGAGTACATCTCCATTAACGGCGACTACCGTTCCTAGATTCCAGGCACGCTGCGCATCTTACCGCGATTGTGGACGGCGGAGCACGGCACGATAACGATACGAAAGACGAGGCAGATTATGAAATTCGCACGCGATTGTCGTTCGAGCGAATCCAACGAAGCAACCGCGCAGCTGCTGTTCGAAGCACTGCCGTGGATTAAAAACCTGACCGGCAAGACGGTCGTTATCAAATATGGCGGAGCAGCCATGGTTGACGAGCAGCTGCGCCGCGACGTGATGAGCGACATCGTTTTGCTCAAGATTATCGGCATGCGCCCCGTCATCGTGCATGGCGGCGGCAAGGCTATTAACGAGGCGCTGAGCCATTACGATATTCCCGTCGAATTTAAGAACGGCCAGCGCGTGACCACGCCGGCGACTATGGATATTGTGCGCGAGGTACTGGGCGGCAAGGTTAACCAGGAGCTGGTCGCCGCCATCAACCACCACGGCAACCTGGCCGTAGGCGTGTCGGGCAGCGATGCCGGCACGCTCATCGCCGAGCCGCTCGACCCCGAGCTCGGTCGCGTGGGCAAAGTGACGCACGTCAACATCGACTATATCGAGCGCTTGCTCGATAGCGAGTACATTCCCGTTATCGCTACCGTCGCGGCGGGGGAGGACGGCGGATTCTTCAACATCAACGCCGATACCGCCGCCGGCGCCGTTGCGGCGGCGCTCCATGCGCATAAGGCGATCTTTTTGACCGACGTCGACGGCCTGTACAAGGACTTTAGCGACAAGGACTCACTCATCTCTAACCTAACGCTCGACGAGGTTAACGAGATGCTCTACGGTGGCGAGGTCGATAAGGGCATGATTCCCAAGCTGCGTGCCGCCGTCGATGCGCTTGCCGGTGGCGTATTTCGCGCCCACATCATTAACGGCACCACGCCGCATTCGCTGCTGCTTGAGCTGCTGACCGATGCCGGCGTCGGCACCGTGATCCATTCCACCGAGACGGCTTACGAGTTCGATACGCACCCGCACCCGCTTTCGACCTTTGCGGCGCGCCTGACCGAGAACCTCGACGAGGTCGAGAAGCTTCAAACGGTCTAGCCGGCTCGAAATTGCTACGCCATTACGCCCGCAGTCCGCGCTGCCTGGCGCTTAACGAAAGGTATCTCATGTCACTTGCAGCACAACAATCGCTCGAATCCTACTACGTCATGCACACCTTTGGTCGCTCGCCGGTCGAGTTTGTCGAAGGCCGCGGCATGAAGCTCACCGGCGACGATGGCCGCGAATACCTCGATTTTCTTGCCGGCATCGGCGTGTGCAGCCTGGGCCACGGCAACCCGGCAGTGTTTTCGGCGCTCGAGGCTCAGACCAAAAAGCTTCTGCATGTGTCTAACTACTTCTACATCGAGCAGCGTGGCCAGGTCGCGGCGCTGTTGTCCAAACTCGCTAACGATGATACGGACGGTGCACGCGTGCTTGCCGACGCGATTGCCGCTGGCGACGAGACCACGGCGGCGGCACTTGGCGCTCCGGCTGCGGGCGAGCAGGTGTGGGAGACGTTCTTTGCCAATTCCGGTGCCGAGGCCAACGAGGGCTCGATGAAGCTCGGGCGTCTGTACGCCAAGCGTGCCGGCAACGGAGGCAACACCATCGTGTGCATGCGCGGCGGCTTTCACGGTCGTACGCTCGAGACCATTGCCGCGACCATGCAGGATTGGCTGCAGGACAGTTTCCGCCCGCTGCCGGGTGGCTTTGTGGCCTGCACGCCCAACGATGTAGATGAACTGCGCGCAATCTTTAAGCAGTTGGGCAGTGAGATTTGCGCCGTGATGCTCGAGCCGATTCAGGGCGAGAGCGGCGTGCATCCCATGACCGAGGAGTTTATGGCCGCGGCGCGCGACTTGGCGCACGAGGTGGGTGCCGTCCTTATCGCCGACGAGGTCCAGTGTGGTATCTTCCGCACGGGTAAGCCGTTTGCGTTCCAGACCTATGGCGTGGAGCCCGACATCATGAGCCTTGCCAAGGGTATCGCCGACGGCGTGCCCATGGGTGCCGTGGTGGCAAAGAAGGAAATCGCCGACGTCTTTAAGCCCGGCGATCATGGTTCGACTTTCGGTGGTAGCTGCTTGGCCGTTGCGGCGTGTGCCGCGACGCTCTCCGTGCTTGTGCGCGGCGATTATGCCGAGCATGCTGCCAAGGTGGGTGCCTATATGGAGCAGGCGCTGGCTAAGATTCCGCATGTGGTAGAGGTGCGTGGTCGCGGCCTGATGCTCGGCTGCGATCTGGACGATGCCGCGGGTGATGCACACGACGTTGTGGCCCGTGCATTGGGGGCTGGTGCCGTGATCAACGCTACGGGCGCTCATACGCTGCGCTTCCTTCCGCCGCTCGTGTGCGAAGAGGCCAACGTGGACAGCCTGATCGAGATTCTGTCGGACGTTTTGGCCTAGCGAGAGTAAAACATAGCCAGTTTGAACGGGTTCCAGATTGTCAGTGCGTCATTGATGCATTATTGGACGGTCTGGAACCCTTTTTGTCATAAATCTGCAAAGGCCAGGAGAGCCTCTGGCCAAAAAATGCCAAATATGAGTACTGTCACCAGTTGAATCTCATATCAAACCGACTGGCCAGGATTAGTTAGACCACACATGTTCAGTTATGTTAGTGGAAAACTAGTAGCGAAGGCTTCAAATTGCTGATTCAAGGCTTGATTTACCCTGTCATATCCAAAAATCGCTGCTACAAAATTAGTAACAGTACTCATTTTTGCCATTTTTTGGCCACGGCCTCTGTGACAGACGTGCTGACGGGTTCGAATCCCATGCGCTGGGCACAAAAAAAGAAAGGCCTCCATCACTGGAGGCCTAACAATTCAGTGGTGGGCGATGAGGGATTCGAACCCCCAGCCTTGTGCGTGTAAAGCACCTGCGCTAACCGTTGCGCCAATCGCCCGCGGTCATAGAGTATAGCCGATATCGGGCTCGGTACACTGCTAATCCATAACGCAATATCGATGGGTCCTGTGAGTATGGTGTCGACGCGGGCCTGCCTTGCTAATCGATGCTGTGTCTTTACGGTTTCTCGGGAAGTCGCATCCTCGCGGGTGCGTTAAAGTTGTTACGAGATGCAAACCGTTAACGGCGGATAATCCAGAAAGGTTCAAGATGCACCAATCTGACCGTATGATCACGACTACTGTCGCCGCTCTTGCCGACCTGCTCAATAAGAGCGGCGAGCTGCGCGGATCTGAGCGCCTCGACGGCCGAGCTGTGACCGGCTGCTCATTTGATTCCCGCGCGGTCGCGGTGGGAGATGTGTTCTTTTGCAAGGGCGCTTCCTTTAAGTCATCGTTTCTATCGATGGCGCTCGACGCCGGTGCCGTTGCCTTTGTGTGCGAGGAGTCTTTGGTAGACGAGCTTGCTCCGCTGGGCAAAGAGCGCGGTGCGGCCATGCTGGTCGTTCGTAGCGTGCGCACGGCGATGGCGCTATTGCCGCCCGAGGTTTACGGTCGTCCCGATCGCGACGTTAAGATCGTGGGCATTACCGGCACCAAGGGCAAGACCACGGCGGCCTTCATGCTCCAGTCCATCATCAAGGCGGCGGGCAAGTCCTGCGGCATGATTGGCTCGGTGAGCACCGACGATGGTGTCGAGTGCTACGAGAGCACCAACACCACGCCCGAGGCCCCCGAGGTCTGGCGCCATATCGCCAATTGCCGTACGTCCGGCCGTCAGTTTATGGTTATGGAAGTCTCGAGCCAAGCGCTCAAGTACCAGCGCGTCGAGAACCTGCCCTTTGACGTTGCGTGTTTCCTCAATATCGGTCGCGATCACATTTCACCTATCGAGCACCCTACGTTCGAGGATTATTTTGAGAGCAAGCTCAGGATTTTCGACCAGGCAAAAACAGCCGTGGTCAATCTTGGCACCGACGAGGTCAATCACGTGCTCGAGGCGGCGTCGACGGCCGAGCGCCTCGTGACCGTTGGCGTTGAACATCCTGAAGCTAGCCTGTGGGTAAGCGACGTGCGCATGGTTGGCTTTAACATCGAGTTTAACTTGCACGGTCTGAGCGCTGATGAGCCCGCGGCGGGGGAGAAGATTCTGCTGGGTATCGCGGGCGATTTTAACGTGGAAAACGCGCTGGTGGCAATTGCCGCCGCGCGCGAGATTGGCATTGGCATCGACGCCATCAAAGAGGGCCTTTCCAAATTCCGCGTGCCCGGTCGCATGGAGGTTGTGGAGTCGAAGGACGGTCGTGTGGTCTGCGTCGTGGACTACGCGCACAACCAGCTTTCATTCCGTTCGCTGTTCTCGTCGGTCAAACGTGCGTTTCCCGCCAGCCCTGTCATTGCGCTGTTTGGCGCCGCCGGCGGCAAGGCTCAGGAGCGCCGCGAGCAATTACCGCGCGAGGCCGCACCGTATTCCGACCTGATGATTTTTACCAACGAGGACCCCGCTCGCGAAGACCCGATGAAGGTCTGTCGTGAGCTCGCGGAAAATGTCCCCGATGACACACCGAACAAGATTATTCTTGATCGCGAGGCGGCAGTGCACGCGGCCTTTAAGGCGGCACGCGAGGAGTGCATCAACCCCGATGCGCCCACGATTGTGTTGTTGCTTGCCAAGGGCGACGAGGAGCTCATGCATGTGGGCGACGAATTCGTGCCCATCGAGAGTGACCTTTCGCTGGCGCATCGCCTGATCGATGTTACTCAGTTTGACTGATACATTGTGTTGACGACGGTGCGTTGAGGGCGCCGTCGTTCCAAGTGCGACTCGCTTAAGCGAGCCTCACTACTCAAGACCAGCCCCTTCTATGTAAACGGAGTGACCATGTCCCACAACATCCTGCCGACCGTTGCCGAGCTTTCGGGCGAGATGCGCGAGCGTCTTGCCAAGGTCAAGTATATCTTTACCGATCTGGACGCCACGATGCTCGCCCCCGGCTCGTGCGTGCTGCGCGATAACGACGGCAATCCCTCGACCAGGCTCGTCGAGGCGGTTGTCGCGCTCGCTCGTGCCGGCATCCAGGTGGTCCCCACCTCGGGTCGCAATCGCACCATGATCCATGAGGACGCCCGCGTGCTCGGCCTCAACTCCTACATCGGCGAGATGGGCGGTCTGGTCATGTACGACCTCAAGGCCAACGATTGGGAGTACCTGACGGGCGACATGCCCTACGACCCCGCCTGCGGTCTCACGCCGCACCAGGTGATTGAGCAGACCGGCGTGTGTGAGAAGATCCTTGCCCGCTGGCCGCACAAAATCGAGTACCACAACGACATGTCGACCGGCTACAAGTACCGTGAGGTCACCGTCGGCATGCGCGGCGATGTGCCCGACGATGAGGTTCAGGCCATCCTGGACGAGGCCGGCTGCGGTCTGGTCTGGGCTTGCAACGGCCATCTGACGCACCTGTCCAAGCCGACGACGCTCGAGCTTGATCGCGTCGAGGACGGCCGTGCCTTCAATATCAATCCGGCGGGTCTCAACAAGGGCGTTGCCATTGCGCGCTTCTGCGAGCACCTGGGGATCGAGCGCGAGGAGACGCTCGCGCTCGGCGACTCCGAGTCCGACTTCTACATGGCTGACCACGTGGGCATGTTCTGCCTGGTCGAGAACGGTCTGACGAGCGCCGGCGCCCCGGAGTTCTTGGACGGCTGCGACAATGCCTATGTAACGCGCGGCAAGATTGTCGACGGTTGGGTGGCAACGGCCGAGCTGCTGGTCGCGGCCCGTTCGTAGCGCGACACATCACGCGTGGTCGCATTTTTCGAGAGAGAATCTGGTGAGGTAATGTCCGATATCGAGAATCTGGCCGGGGACACGCGTCCGATCGGCGTGTTCGACTCGGGCCTGGGCGGCTTGACGGTCGCGCGCGCGATCGCAACGGCCCTTCCGCATGAGTCTGTTTACTACTTCGGCGACACCAAGCGCTGTCCCTATGGCGTGAGGGATGAGGACGAGGTGCGCTCGTTTGCCCTGCAGGTGGGCCGCTGGCTCTCGCACCACAATGTCAAGATCATGGTCATCGCTTGCAATACGGCAACGGCCGCTGCCCTGCGCGTCGCGCAACAGGTGCTCGATGTTCCGGTCATCGGCGTGATCGCGCCGGGCGCCCGTGCCGCCATTAACAGCACGCGTTCGCGCCGCGTGGGCGTGCTGGCCACCAACCTTACGATTCGGTCTGGCGCGTACACGCGCGCTATCCAGGACCTGGATGCGGGCGTCGATGTGTACGGCTGCCCTGCCTCAAGCTTTGTCGAGGTAGTCGAAAGCGAGCTTGCCTCGGGCGCGCATCTGCAGGAGCAGTGGCTCGAAAACGACGACATCTTCGACACCCCCCAGGTGCGCTCGTTAGTCGGTGCGACGGTCGAGCCCCTGCTGGGGCACGGCATTGACACCGTGGTGCTTGGGTGTACGCATTTTCCGCTGCTTGCGGGCCCCATTCGCCATGCGTTGGGATCTCATGTGCGCGTGGTGAGCTCTGCCGAGGAGACCACGCGCGAGCTTGCCGATATCCTTACGCGCCGCGAGCAGCTTGCGGCGGCCGGCGCGGAGCCTCTGCATCGCTTTGCCACGACGTCTGATAACATCGCCGAGTTCGCGGTTGCTGGTAGCTTTATCTTTGGTCAGCCGCTCAAGAGCGTCGAACATGTCGACCTGGAGGAGCTGCGCTAGCGCGCTCGCTTTTGACAGTTTTTTGGTTGAGAAGGGTCTTCTTATGGAATATATGCAGGTCAACCGCGCCAATGGCCGCGCCGCCAACGAGTTGCGCCCCGTTAAGCTCACCCGCGGGGTCATGAAGCACGCCCACGGTTCGTGCCTGGCCGAGTTCGGCGACACGCGCGTACTGTGCGCCGCCACCATCGAAGAGGGCGTGCCGGGCTGGCGCAAGGGCGCCAAGGCCGGCTGGGTAACGGCGGAATATGCGATGCTGCCGGCCTCGACCGGCAAACGTTGCAAACGCGAGCATGCCAACCGCAAGGGCCGCTCCATGGAGATCGAGCGGCTCATCGGCCGCAGCCTGCGCACTGTCGTCAACATGAAGGCGCTCGGCGAGTACACCGTTACCATCGACTGCGATGTGATTCAGGCCGATGGCGGCACACGTACGGCGAGCATTACCGGCGCCTGGGTGGCGCTGCACGATGCCCTTGCCATGTGGGTCGAGGCGGGCAAGCTCGAGCGCATTCCGCTCACGGGCCAGGTTGCCGCGATTTCTATGGGTGTCGTCGACGGCAACACCCTGCTCGACTTGGATTATTCCGAGGACAGCCACGCCGAGGTCGACATGAACCTCGTCGCTACCGACACCGGCGAGATGATCGAGCTTCAGGGTACCGGCGAGCAGGCGCCCTTCGATCGCAAGCGTCTCAACGCCCTGCTCGACCTAGGCGACAAGGGTATTGCCGAACTCATCGAGCTTCAGCGCCAGGCCCTCGCCTAACCTGTCAAAAAGGGACAGGTTTATTTTGGCAGGTTTTATCTGCGAAAACGCCGAAGTATAAGACTGTCGTAGATTGAGAGGGGAGAGGCCGAGGTCCTCGTCGTCCTCAACTCGGCATTGCTATAGAGACAAAGGAGGCCAGCTATGGCACTTGAGAAGATTGACATCGACACCCTCGACCCGGCGGCGACCATCGTCGTTGCAACCGGCAACGCCCATAAGCTCACCGAGATCGAGGCCATTTTGGGCAAGGTCATGCCCGAGGTGCGCTTTGTGGCGCTCGGCCAGCTGGGCGATTTTGAGGACCCCGAGGAAAACGGCACGACGTTTTTGGAGAACGCCATCATCAAGGCGCAGGCTGCCGTTGAGGAGACGGGCCTTATGGCCATTGCCGACGACTCTGGCTTGGTCGTCGACGCCCTGGACGGTGAGCCGGGCGTGTATAGCGCGCGCTATGCGGGCGTGCATGGCGACGATGCCGCCAACAACGCCAAGCTCCTCGTTAACCTGGAAGGCGTGGCAGACGAGGATCGCACCGCGCGCTTTATGAGCGTCGTCGCGCTTATCGATACGGACGGCCTGGTCACCTATGGCGAGGGTGCCTGCGAGGGCGTTATCGCGCACGAGGGGCGCGGCGATCACGGCTTTGGCTACGACCCGCTGTTCCTGCCGGTCGATACACCGGGCAAGACCATGGCCGAGCTCACGGCGGACGAGAAGAACGCCATCAGCCATCGTTTCCATGCACTCGAGCACCTGTCCGCCAAGCTGACGGGCGAGGAGTAGGTCGTGCGTGCGGTGGTACAGCGCGTGCTCAACGCCGGCGTGACGGTCGACGGCGAGTGCGTGGGCCGCATTGGACGCGGCTACCTGGTACTGCTAGGCGTGGGCCACGGCGACACACGCGCCGAAGCCGACAAACTGTGGAGCAAGCTCCGCGGGCTGCGTATCAACGAGGACGAGAACGGCAAGACCAACTTGGCACTGGCCGATGTCGACGGTGAGGTACTCGTGGTGTCGCAGTTCACGCTGTTTGCCGACTGCCGCCACGGCCGCCGTCCGTCGTTTACGGATGCCGGCGCGCCCGATGTCGCTAACGAACTTTACGAGTACTTTCTGACGCTCGTCGCCCAGGACGTCGATCACGTGGCGCACGGTATCTTTGGCGCCGATATGAAAGTCGATCTCGTCAACGACGGCCCATTCACCATCGTCTTGGACACCGATAGTCTGTAAGTAGTCAATTTGGGACCGGGCTTTTTTAGCTACTTGCGTATGGCCACAACAGGGTGCTATAGTATTAGAGTTTTGTCTATCTTAGGGGTATTATCCCCTTTTTGAATTGCACCTTCTGGAGGCCCCATTCATGGAAGAGATGGAAGTCAATCACGTCGACGACATCCACGAGAAGCTGACCGATATGGTGGGCGATCGCGTCAAGGTTAAGGCCAACATGGGCCGTACCCGCGTCGTCGAGCGCATGGGCACCATCAAGAGCGTTCACCCCGCCGTCTTTATCGTCGAGGTCGACGAGCGCCGCGGCCGCAAGTCGCGTCAGTCCTACCAGTATATCGATGTCCTTACCGGCCAGGTCGAACTGTTCGACCCCGAGAGCGGCGAGCATATTTTTACCCCGCTCGGCAATCAGCTCGAGGAGCACTAGCGGTGACCGATTGGTCCCTGACCCTTTCCGCGCCGGCAAAGATCAACCTCTATCTGGGGGTTCATACCGAGCGTGACGATCGCGGCTACCATAAGGTCGATTCCCTGATGGCAGCCGTCGGTCTTGTCGATACCTGTCTCTTATACACATCTGACGCTGCCGACGATCGCATAAGTGTAGA
>UROM01000045.1 GCA_900549455.1 uncultured Collinsella sp.
ACGAGATGCTCAGGAGTCTCGTGGGCTCGGAGATGTGTATAAGAGACAGGCCTACGCTCGCTATAAGGCTGCCGTCGATGCTGCCGCTGGTCTCAAGGCTGCTCTGAGCGACGCCGATGCCAAGCTGTCCGATGCCAACGACGCCTATGCCGCCGCGCTTGCCGAGCTTGGCGATGCCAAGGATGCCCTGGCTGCCGCGCAGACCGAGTACGACAAGTATCATCCCAAGGCTGAGCCGCAGGCCAAGGCTCAGGTTGCGCAGGCTGCTGCAAAGGCTCCTGTCGCCAAGAAGAAGGCTGCGGACGCTGCGCTCGCCCAGACCGGTGATACCTCCGCGCTTGCGGGCGAGGTCTTCGTTATCGGCGGTATTACGCTCGTGGCCGCGGGCGTGACGCTGGGCGATCGTCGTCGCAAGCACATGTAGTGATTCGGGCGTCGGCTCTGCAGTGAACTTCAATTCATAGCGGCACCGTCTCGATACCCAAACGATAAGGCCGGCGCGCTGTCATAAGCAGCACGTCGGCCTTTCTTTGCGTTGGTATCAAAAAGCCCGGTCGGTAGCCGCGAAAGCTACCGACCAGGCAAATCGTAGGCAATATGGTTGCTGTCGAGCAGCTGCTCGACTTAGCCCAGCAGGCTCAGGCCAACAGAGACAAACGCCAGGATAACGCCGACGATGGACTCGCCGCCGAGCAGGCCGCTGGCAACGACCAGACCCTGTTCCTGGAAGGCGGCGTCCTTGGCAGCCCTTTCCTCGTCAGAAAGACCAGCGGTGGCGTCGCGGTGGGCGGACCACTTATCGTAGGCGAGCTTGACGCAGGAGCCCAGGAATGCCGTGAGTGACATGTAGAACGGCAGGTACACGCCCAGGCCGATCATCATGGCCGGAATGCCGAGCCAGTACATGACGATGCCGGCGATAAAGCCGCCAACGAACCACGGCACGCTCGGGATGCCCGAGACCATGGTGGCGACAACGCTTGCCTGCGCGGCAACAAAGCTCTTGTCGGGGCCAAAGGCATCCGGGCCATAGGCGGTGACGAGCGCGACCATGACGGCGGCGGCGACCAAGGCGCCCACGATGCCGCCGATGGCTTGGCCGATCCACTGCGCGCGCGGGTTGGTGCCCAGCACGGCGCCGGCCTTAAAGTCGTTCATGACGTCGCCCGCAAGGCCACACGCCACGGCCACGATGCCGGCGATAAAGAACAGCTTGACCTGAGCGATCTGTGCGAAGGCAGCCACGATGAGCATAACGATGAGGCCAAAGATCTCCATGGGGTCGATGCCCGTCTGGCCGCAGCTCTGTGCGCTCATGATGGTGGTGACAAAGGTGAACAGCGTCACGATGACGGCCGGAACGGGGCCAAGGTCGAGCGCGATGGCGACGATCACGGCGATGGCGGCAGCGCCCAGGCCGATGATGCCGGCGTCGAGCTTAAGGGAGCCCGAGATGAGCGACTGCTCGTCGGTGTCGGTGGAGCTGTCGGCGGCAAGACCGCGGACGATACCGGCGACCTGCGGCAGGATGTCCTTGAGGACGACGGCGACGCCAAAGCCCATCATGAGGCCCATGCCCAGGGACTTGACGATGCCCTGCGCGGTCACAACGTCGAACAGACCGGCAGCGGTACCGCCCACGATGATGCCAAAGTTGCCCAGCAGGGCGCCGGCAAACCAGAAAGCGACGGGGGCGAAGCCCACGAGGAAGCCGATGGACAGCAGCATGGGCGAGTTGTAGATGGCAAAGGTCACGCCGGGGATATTGAGCGTGCACAGCATACTGGGCACCACGCCCAGGGCGTCGCGCAGCACGCTGTAGATGCCTGCGATGGCCATGGAGCCAAAGAGCTGCTTACCGGTCTTGCCGCCGGCCTCGGTAGCACGTAGGGTCTGGGCAGCGGCGTTGCCGGTGGGGAACTCCAGCGCGGCGTCCACGATAAAGTGACGGTGGATGAGCGCTGTCGCTAGAAGGCCCAAGATGGTGCCGGCGAGCGCCACGATAAACATGTCGAGCCAGCTGATCTGGTCGGCATAGCCCAACATCCAGGCGCCCGGGATGGTAAACGCCAGGCCGCCGGCGACCATGGCGCCCGCAGACATGATGGTGTGGGTGACGTTGGCCTCGTTGAGGCTGGCGTTGCCCATGAGCTTAAGGAAGAACAGCGAAATGACGGCAGCGAAAATGATCGGCCAGGGGAGGGCGCCCATCTTGAGGGCGGTATAGGCCGAGCTTGCCGTGATGATCACGCAGCCAAGGGCGCCGATGACGACGCCACGCAGCGTGAGTTGACCGCGCATCGAGGTGCGGTTCGAGGGATTGCTCATATAGAACTCCTTTGCGTATATCCGCTTCCCCCGCAAGCGCCGCTACGGATACGGCGCGGGAAGTCGGGTTACCAAGGGCCGATGCGTGAGCTCGCGTACGACCGCGCATCAGTATAGCCGCAAGCTAGTCATTTTGGGATGACTGGTTTAGGTAGGCGATATACTGCTGGGCAGACGAAAGGAGCGCCGACGATGCTTAATGGGTGCGCATATATATTGACGGTCGACGTGGGCAACACGTTCATTCGCTTTGGCCTGTTTGCAGAGGATTCGGCCGCGGCGCAGGAATGTCCGCTTGCGACGTGCGAGATCACGACGCCGTCGAGCATCACGGCCGACGAGGCGCGCATGAGGCTCGTGCAGGTCATGGGCGCGCTGGCAATCGATGCGGGCATGCCGTGTGTACTCGTTCCCGCGGCGGCCGTGCTGAGTTGCGTGGTGCCGGCGCTCGAGCGCCCGTGGAAGGCGGCGCTTTCCCGCACCTGCACGGGGCGCGTGCTCACCGTGGGGCCGGGCCTCAAGACCGGCATGCCCGTGCACTACGACGATCCGGCCGAGATCGGCCCCGACCGCATCGCCGACGCCGTGGCGGCCCGTGCCGTCTACGGCTCTCCGTGCATCGTGATCGACCTGGGCACTACGACCAATATCGAGGTCATCGATGCGCGCGGAACCTTTGTCGGCGGCGTCATCGCGCCGGGTCTGGCACTTGGCGCCCGCTCGCTTTCGGCCGCTGCGGCGCGCCTGCCGCAGGTCGAGCCCTCGGCACCCACACATGTGATCGGTCGCAACACGCGCGAGGCCATGCGCTCGGGCGTGGTCTTGGGCGAGGTGGCCCGTATCGACGGCATGCTCGACATGGTGCTTGCCGAGATGCGCGCGACCAAGGCGGCGGGGGAGGGCAGCGTGCCCATCGTCATCACCGGCGACGATGCCGAGGCGCTCGCGGCGTTGGTCGGCCACAGCCTGACGGTCGATGACGCGTTGACGCTTCGCGGCCTGGCCGAGCTCTACCACATCAATCAAAAGCCCCGTCGCGCGTAGCGATGGGGGCGGTGGGACAAAAACGTCTCCACCTTTCACCTGCTACAATGTGTCAAACTATTGCGATTTCGGAGGTGTCTGCCATGTCGGACGATCTTCATCAAACCGCGTCGGGCAAGCGCCGCGACGTTATTAGCTGGGACGAGTTCTTTATGAGCGTGGCCATCGCCGCGCAGCGCCGCAGCAAGGACCCCAATACGCAGGTGGGCGCGTGCATCGCCAGCACCAACCACCGCATCCTTTCGGTGGGCTACAACGGTACGCCCTCGGCACTCAACGATGACTTTTTCCCGTGGGGAACGAGCGACGACCCACTGCAGGACAAGCATAACTACGTAGTCCATGCCGAGGCCAACGCCGTGCTCAACTACCGCGGCTCGCTCAAAGACCTTGAGGGTTCCACGGTCTACGTCACGCTGTTCCCGTGCCATGACTGCGCCAAGATCCTGGCGCAGGTGGGCGTGGGCGAGGTTGTCTACCTGGACAATAAGTACGCCGACACCGACGACGGCCGCATCAGTCGCCGCATTCTCGACTCTTGCGGCATCAGCTACCGCCAGGTTATCGTCGATGTTCAGATTGGTACCGGGGGACAGGCTCGGCAGTAATATGCGTTGTTGCTATCTGACGACGAACACAGCTCAAAGAGCTCCGTTCCAAATTGACTACTCGTGAAGGTCGCGTCTGTGCGCATGGACGGCTCGTGAGCGGGTACATGGCTGTAGTAACATAGCTCTGTCCGCGGGCGCGCCCGCGTTATTGTGAGAAAGGAGCCCCTGTGGCTGTTAACGAAGAGCTGCTTAAGAAGGTTCTTGAGGAGATCCGCCCCAACCTGCAGGCTGACGGCGGCGATATGGAGTATGTGGGCGTCGACGACGAGGGCGTCGTCCAGCTTGAGCTTCAGGGTGCCTGCGCCGGCTGCCCTATGAGCGCACTGACCCTGTCCATGGGTATCGAGCGTATCCTCAAGGAGCACGTACCCGGCGTTACCCGTGTCGAGCAGGTCAATGCCTCCGGCGAGACCGAGGACCTGTACGACGAGTACGCGCCGTTCTAAGATGCGAAAGCTGCGGACGGCGTACTCCGCATAGACGTTACGCCCAAATATGCGGCTGCGAGCGCAAGGCCCGCGGCCGCATTTGTATGTAGGGAGCAAGGGGACCGATATGCTCAACGACCTCTACCATATGCTTGATCCCGTCGCGATTTCGGCGGGGCCCATCACCATCTACTGGTACGGCTTGGCCTACGTGGTCGGTGCTCTGCTCACGGCGGTCGTCATGTATCGCACGCAGCGTCGCTGGGGTTTCGACATTACGGTCGACGACCTGACGAGCGTCGTGGTCGGTGTGGTCTTTGGCCTTATCATTGGCGCCCGCCTGTTCTACGTCATCTTTTACGGTGACGGCTACTACTGGGCACATCCGCTCGAGATCTTTGCCACCAACGAAGGCGGCATGAGTTTCCATGGCGGCTTGGTGGGCGGCATCATCGGCGGCGTGCTCGTGTGCCGCATGTACAAGCTCGATGCGTGGACTTTGGCAGACCTCGCGGTCATCGGTGCTCCGTTGGCCCTGTGCCTGGGGCGCTGCGCCAACTTTGTCAACGGCGAGCTGTGGGGCAAGCCGACCGATTTGCCCTGGGGCGTGATCTTTGGCGGCACCGCGGGCGATATGCCGCGCCATCCCTCCCAGCTCTACGAGGCATTTCTCGAGGGCATTGTGCTCTTTTGCATCTTGCAGGTGCTCAGCCGCAAAAAACCGCTGCTGCCCCAGGGCACGTTTATGGGTGTGTTTGTGATGGGTTACGGCATTGTCCGCTTCCTCGTTGAGTTTGTGCGCGTGCCCGATGCCCAGCTGGGCTATCTGCTGGGCGGCGTCATCACCATGGGTCAGCTGTTGAGTCTGCCACTCGTGATTGCAGGCCTGGCGCTCATCATCTTCGCCCGACACCGCAATCGCCCCCAGCGCATCTACCTCGACGCCTAGCCACCACATACCACCATAAAGGGGACAGGCACCTTTGTGGTGGTTTTGCCGGGCAACGATGGCAGAACCGTAACGTTTCCCCAGATAAAACCTGCCAAAATAAACCTGTCCCTTTTTGGCAGGTTTCTAGAAAGGCTATTCGGACTGTGAAGGATTCCGACCTCTCCGCAACGGCTGCGCGCGACGCCGCCCGCATCGTTTGGTTTAAGCGCTATCCCGCCAAGCAGACGCTCATCGCATTTTTGCTCGCCCTGCTGGCGACTACGGCGTTTTCCATCGATCCCGCCCCGGTGTCGAGCAATGCGGTCCTGGCGATCGACCCCAAGGCGACGGGCACGCTCTACGTGTGCTACGAGGTACTTCTCTCGTTTGCCGGCCATACCGACGCAGTGATGCTGCTCGCGCTTGCCTGCTTGCTCACGCTGCCGTTTCGCTATGTGTTCTTTGGCCGCGGTGACGCTTGGCGCCCGTCGGTCGTGCTGCCATCGCTGTTCTTTGCCGTTTGCATGGTGTTCGGCCGTAGCTACGACCTTACCGATTCGGCAGAGATTGTGCTGGGCGACAAGGCACGCGTTATCTGCGCCTGGATTGGCGGCGCGGGCTGGATGCTCCTGGCGATCGTTGCCTTCTACCTTGCCTTTGAGTGTCTAGATTGGCTGAGCTCTCGGCGCATTCCGTTTTCCGAAGCGCACTTTGGCCGCGTATGGCGTGTGACTCACGCCGTGCTCTCGGTCCATCCCTTTGCCGGGCCCTTCCTGGTGCTTATGGTCGCCTGGGCGCCCACGCTCATCGCTTCGCTGCCCGGTCTTTTTATGGGAGATACGGGTGCGCAGATTCGCCAGTGGTTCAACTATCCCAACGGCACGAGCGACTACCTGCGCCTACTCAACCCCAACGTGCTGCTCAACGGGCATCATCCCGTAGTGCACACGGCCATTATCGGCTCGTGCGTTCAGCTGGGGCTTTCGCTGTTCAACAGCGCTAACGCGGGTCTTGCCATCTACACCTGTGCTCAGTTCGTCATCACGGCCGCCTGCATGGCCTATTCCATTTCGTCGCTGCGCAAACTGGGCGTGAGCCTGCCGGTTCGCGGTGCGATCCTGCTGTTCTTTGCGTTTATGCCGATGTTCTCTAACTACGCGGCGTTGCTCACCAAAGATGTGCTCTTTGCCGACGCGTTCTTGGTGCTGCTGGTACAGACCGTCAAGCTCGTGGCATGTGGCCTGCCCCGTCGTGATGCCAATGTCGAGCGAGCGGGCGAGAAAGCCCCCGTGCTCTTTGCGCGCCACGACTGGCTGCTGCTTGCTCTGGGCGCCATGGGTTCCACGTTTTTGCGCAACGGCGGCCTGGTGTTTCCCCTGGCGGCATGCGTAATCGCGGCGGCGTTTAGCGCATGGGACGCGCATGTGGCTCGTCGTGCAGCCAAGCAGACTGGTGCTGCGCCTTCGGGCGCCACGCCGCGCTTCCGCTGGGTTGGCGTTCTCGCGGTGCTCGCGCTCTGCCTTGCCTCTAATATGTACTTCACCAAGGTCTTTATGCCGGCGCACGATATCACGCCTGGTTCCAAGCGCGAAATCCTCTCGATTCCGTTCCAGCAGACGGCTCGTTTCGTCCAAAAGCACGACGGCCTCAACTCGGGCGTCAACCCCACGGTTAAGGAGGACGGCACCATCGTGGAGGCTCCTTGCGACGGCTTGGTGACCGACGAAGAGCGTGCCGTGATCGACCGTGTGCTCAAGTACGAGAATCTGGGCCGCCGTTACAACCCGGATAAGTCGGACGCCGTCAAAAATTGCTTTAACGAGTACGCCTCGCAGGAGGACATCAAGGCCTATTTTAAGGTGTGGGCCCAGATGTTCAAAAAGGACCCCGAGTGCTATATCTCGGCGCTCGTCAATAACTACTACGGGTACTTCTATCCGAGCGCTCGCGATGCGTGGGTCTACAGCACGGCGCGCAGTGCCGAGATCATGGCGAAGCCCGATAACCTCAAGTACTTTGACTTCCATCCGGTTGACAGCAAAGCCGTGCGCTGGTGCGACCACCTGATTAACCTGTACCGCGTGGCGGTGCAGCGCATTCCGTTTATCTCGCTCACCATGAGCTCGGCCACCTACGTGTGGATCATGATCATCGTGGTGGTCTACCTGTTGCGCCGCCATTCGTGGCGCGCGCTGGCCATCTGGATACCGCTACTGGGTGTGCTCGCTGTGTGCCTGATTGGTCCATGTAACGGGTCGACCTACATGCGCTACCTGTACCCGGTCATTGCATGCATGCCTTTCGCCATCGGCGCCACGATCACCCGCAGCGACCGCCTGTGGACCTAACCAAAGATTGGCGCATTGGGGTCAGGCTGCTTTGTGCCAAGGGGCTGCATCATCACGACGCCTTCATTTTGGGGTTTATCTTGCAGGCCGGTAGGTATATCATAACGACGTTTGTTTATATTGCCCGAGCATTCGCGCTGGGCTTTAGGTCGAAACCGATAGGAGACACGTATGTCCGGACACTCTAAGTGGGCCACAACCAAGCATCGTAAGGGCGCGCAGGACGCCAAGCGTTCCGCCCTCTTCTCCAAGCTCAGCCGCAACATCACCGTTGCTGCCCGTCTCGGCGGCGACCCGCTGCCCGAGAACAACGCCAGCCTCGCCGCTGCCGTTGCCAAGGCTAAGGCTCAGTCCATGCCTAAGGACAAGATCAAGTCCGCTATCGATAAGGCCTTTGGTTCGGGTGCCGACGCCGCCGTCTACGAGAACATCGTGTACGAGGGCTACGGTCCCGCCGGTGTTGCCGTCTACGTCGACTGCCTGACCGACAACCGCAACCGCACTGCCGCCGACGTCCGTTCCGCCTTCTCCCACGCTGGTGGCAACCTGGGCACCTCGGGCTCCGTCGCCTTCCAGTTTGAGCGCAAGGGCCAGATCGTCGTCGCCAAGGAGATCCTGGACGAGAACGCCAAGAAGGAGACCATGATCGCCAACGGTGCTGCTGGTGACGAGGATGAGTTCATGATGGCGATCGCCGAGGCCGGTGGCGAGGACTACGAGGACGCCGGCGAGGAGTGGATCGTCTGGACTACCGCCAACGAGGTCATGGCTGTCTCCAAGGCGCTCGAGGAGCAGGGCGTCCAGGTCAAGGGCTCCGAGACCACCATGGTCCCGACCACCCCGACCGAGGTCTCCGGCGCCGACGCCAAGAAGGTTCAGCGCCTCATCGACCGTCTTGAGGAGCTCGACGACGTCCAGGATGTTTACAGCACCATGGACATGACCGACGAGGTCATCGCTGCCCTCGAGGAGGAGTAGCGCCCGCACGGATTGAGCCGTGCATATCTGGGCATAATGAAGCGAGCATGCAAGCCTCGTGGAATAGATGAGCCGGATCCGCGTGCATGAGGCACCGGACCCGCCTCTTTTATAATGATGCGAATCGTTTTGCATTCTGTGGATCGAGATTTGAAGGGAGCGCTGCATGCGCGTGCTCAAACGAGCCCTGGCGATTGTGTATCTTGCCGCCGCCGTCGTGGCGCTGGGTACGTTAGTCTGCCAGTTTTGGGGGCCATATACCTATCGCTTTATGCTGCTGATGCGCGATCCGCTGCCTCGCATCGTTGTTACGGCGTGCGGCGGCGTCGTGGCGCTCGGCGTGCTCGTGGGTTTCTTCCGCCTGGTGTTTGCTCGTCGCGAGCCGTCCTGCGTGCATCCGGCGGGGGAGCGTAATATCGAGGTCACGCTCGCTGCCCTCTCCTCGTGTGCTCGCACCGCGGCAGAGCGCGACGACCGAGTGATGATCGAGCATGTCGAGGCGCGCGTGCAGGGCTCCGACGAATCGCACGTCCGTTTTAAGGTCGACGCCATCGCGCTCGACGACCGGGACGTGGCTTCCCTTGCAGCCGCGATGCAGCAACGTATCGAGGAGGCCTGCGACACTATGCTCGGCACGCCGGGCACGACTGCGCGCGTTCGTTTTTTGCCGTCCAAGACTACCGTCCAGACCGTGGAGGTTTCCGGTGAGTGATACCAATCAAGACAAGACCGTCCGCACCCCGCGCTTGACTATCGATCAGAGCGCCGCGCCGGCAGGCGAGGTCGTCGATCCTAAGGTGGAGGGTACCGAGTCACATGACGCGGTCGCCGATGATTTTGATGAGGCCATGGGTCTCATCAAGGGTACGGGGGCAGCCATCTGGAGCTATGCCGTCCGTCATCCCAACACCACGCTTGGAGCCGTCGCTGGTTTTGTGCTCGCCGTGCTGGTGCTCACGCTCGGCCTGTGGGATACGCTCGTCATCGCTTTCTTTGTGCTGATCGGCGCCGTGATTGGCCAGATCCGCGACGGCGAGAACGGGATCGTCAACTTCTTCGGCCGTCTGTTTAGCGGCCGCTAGCATGTATTCGACCGCCGCGTGTGCGGTGGGCATAAGGAGGAACCATGGCTTTTAACACGAAGGTCGATGTGGCCGATACCGAGCTCGAGGTAGACGAGACCGTCACCGCCGAGGCCGAGGACGTAACGCTCGAGGACGAGGCGCTCGTCGAGGCCGAACCCGCCGACGATGCGGATGAGGATGATGGGGAAGCGGACGAGTCCGAGGACTCGCTGACCTATTCCAACGGTGTGATCGAGAAGATCGTCGCCATGGCCACCCGCGAGGTACCGCACGTCCTGGGCATGAAGGGCAACCTCATGCACTTTGTGCAGGAGCAGTTTGGTGCCGAGAATCTGACCAAGGGCGTGACAGTCGAGGTCACCGATGACAACCGCGTGGTCGTTAACATTTCCGTCATTATCGAGTACGGCGCCTATGCGCCCGCGATTTTCGACGACGTTAAGGCGCGCGTGACCGAGCGTCTGGCTGCGATGACCGGCCTTGAGGTGGCAGGCGTCAACCTGCGTATCGAGGATGTCATCACCCCCGAGGAGTACGAGCACCGCACCAACCAGCACGAGTAACCTGCCAAAAAGGGACAGGTTTATTTTGGCAGGTTTTATCTGCGAAAACGTCAAACGGCCGGTCGCACGGATGTATGTGCGGCCGGCCGTTATTTGTATGCCCCCGATGTAGGCATACCGCTCGTCTAACTAGGGGTTGCAATCGTCGCGTTCCGCGTTACCCTAATGGGCGCATTGTTTCCAAATTGTTAACGAGGGGTTGCCGTAATGGCTGACGAGCACGAAACAGAAAGCCAGGCATGGGCGATTGAGGCCGCTGCGGCAGAGGCGGCATCGCGTGCTGCCGAGGAGGTACATCGTCCTCCCGTGGTGCCGATGGAGCGCGTGGTCGATCGCACCGATATCGAGCGCGGCGAGCGTGCCGGTCAAAAGCGCAGCCAAGAGCCGGGCTTCCCGCGCTTTTTCGCCGAGCTCAATCTGGGCCTGATTCTTACGGCCTTTGCCATCGTTGCGTTTAAAACCCCTAATCACTTTGCTTTTGGCGGCACCTCGGGCGTGTCGGTTATTCTGTCCACGCTGTTCCCGACCCTGCCCGTCGGCGTCTTTATGTGGATTATCAACGCGGTTCTCGTCGTCTTGGGCTTTATCTTTTTGGAGCGCAAGGCAATCCTGTGGAGCGTCTTCGCCTCGTTTGCGCTGTCCGCGTATGTTTCGCTGTTTGAGCTCTTTATTCCGACCGATGTCTCGATGACGGGCGATATGTGGCTCGACCTGTGCTTTGCCGTGATTCTGCCGGCGCTCGGCAGCGCCATCGTCTTTGATATCGGCGCCTCGACGGGCGGCACGGACATCCTCGCCATGATCCTCAAACGCCGCACCACGCTCGAGATTGGCCGCGCGCTGCTGCTGGTCGATATCGGCATCGTGACCATCGCGGCCTTTTTGTATGGCCCGCGTGTCGGTCTGTATTGCGTGCTCGGCCTGTTTGCCAAGACGCTTGTGGTCGACAAGGCCATCGAGAGCATTCACCTTCGTAAGGTCTGCACGGTCATTTGTTCCGAGCCCCTTAAGGTCGAGGAGTTTATCGTCAAGCATCTCAACCGTACGGCGACCATCAGTCGCGGCTACGGTGCCTTCTCGGGCAAGTGCGTGACGGTGATCATGAGTGTGCTGAGCCGTCGTGAGGCCGTGCAGCTGCGCCGTTATGCGCGCGAGGTCGATCCGGGTGCCTTCATCACGATCGTCGACAGCTCCGAGATCGTCGGCAAGGGTTTCCGCGGAACGAACTAACGCGGACGCACTCATCAAACAATCGAAAAGCGCCTCGCGTGTTGCAAATACGTCATCTAGGAGGATTTGTCCTCACCTTGGGTGATAATGATGCCAAAGACATCGTTTGCGATCCAAGTGATTCGCTCAAGATACGAAGGGATGATTTCGATGTTCTGCTCGCAGTGTGGCGCCCCCATGGGCGATAACGATAAGTTCTGCGGCGTGTGTGGCGCCCCCAATGTCGGTGCTGCAGCCTCCGCCCCTCAGGGTCAGCCTCAACCTCAGCAGTTTGTCCCTCAACCTGTCACGAACGTGCCCAAGGGCTGCATGGCTCAGGCGTTTGAGGATATGACCAAGACGCCGGGCGTGCTGCAGCGCGTGTGCCAGATTGCCTTTTTGCCGGCGCTTATCTGTGTCGTGTCGGTGCTCGTGCTGTTCATCCCCGTTATCGGCGGTATTGCAGCCGCTATCGGCTTTTTGGCCGCTTACGTGGCGAGCGTGTGCGGTTCGGGCTTTGGCATCGAGTGGGGTCGCGATCTGTCGCTTAAGATCGATGACGGCATGGATCGTCCGTTGATGCGTTCCACGTCGTTTGGTCTCGGAATCTTTTCGAGCGTTATTTCGGTCGTGCTCGAGTTTATCGCTGCCATTCCCATTATCGGTGTAGTGCTTTCGCTGGTGGAGGGCGTGGTAATTGGCGCCGCGGGCTCGTATTCTTATTACGGCTCTTATGCGCTCGAGGCTGCGCTGTTTGGCTCGCTTGGCCTGCTTGTCCTGGCTATGATTGCCACGGCGGTCCTGGGGGTCTTCTTTAAGATGTTCGCCGACATTGCCGTGATGCACTTTGCGGTGACCGGTCGCGTCGAGAGCGCGTTTTCGCTCGATAAGGTTTGGGCAGCCTTTAAGAACAATAAGACCAAGCTGTTCTGCGCTTCGTTCCTTCCCGAGTTTTTGACGGGCCTGGTCGCCAATGTTGTCACATGGATCTTGACGGTCGTCTTTGGCGCCGTTGCCTCTGTCGGTATGTATAGCTACTACTATCGTCCTACGGGTATTGAGGCGATTGTTGCCGGCGGTGGCATCACACTCGTGCTGTTCCTGGTGCTGGTCGCTTTTGTCACCGTATTTCTTACGGTCTTTGGCAAGATGCTCAAGCACCGTGCCGTTGGCTATTGGGCTGCACGTTATGCAAGCGAATGGGCCGATGAGGACAAGGACGACGTTTTGACTTTTGTGCTCCCGGGTGAGAAGAAGCCTGCTCCTGCGGGATTCAATCCCACGGCAGCCACCTGTCTCTTATACACATCTGACGCTGCCGACGATCGCATAAGTGTAGAT
>UROM01000046.1 GCA_900549455.1 uncultured Collinsella sp.
GCCGGCGGCATTGCAACCGGCCGGCTCAAAACGCACCAGGCGGCCGCCGCGGCTATCGGTGACAAAGTCGACGACCTCGGCCGTCAGCACCACGGGAGCCCCCTCGGGCGCATGGGCGCCACCGGCGCGATACTCAATCTGAGCACCGGGCTTCAGACGCTTACCCGGCTTGACCAGGCACTCCCAAACGTGACCCAGCGGGTCAACATCCTCGCGACGCTTGAGCAGCAGCGTCTCGACCACACCGCCCGAGCCCGCCTTGCGACCGATCAGACGGGCCGGCATCACGCGCGTCTGGTTGATGACGAGCACGTCGCCCGGCTCGACATAGTCGATGATGTCGCGGAAGATGCGGTGCTCGACGGTGCCGCCATGCTCCAGCGGCGTTCCTGCCCGGGAGCCCTTGCGATCCACCACCAGCAGGCGGCAGGAATCGCGCGGCTCGGCAGGAGCCTGGGCGATCAGTTCCTCGGGAAGGTTGTAGTCAAAATCATCGGTACGCATAGACACGTCGGATACTCCTTATATAGCTAAAGTCCGCTCTACATCCTAGCAGGCTGCCAGCTCAAAAGAACTACTTTTTGGACGCTTTGCGCTCGTCGCGGATGCGGGCGCGGTCCATGGCCGCCTCGACGGCCGAGAATCGGCAGCCGCAATAATTCTGCCGATACATGCCCAGCTCGCGCGAACGACGCGTGGCCTCGGGGTAATACGGGCGAAAATCGCGAATCACCGGAGTGAGACCGCGGGCGGCAGCCAGACGCTCCAACACATCATTGCAGGTTTCGAACAACTGATACGGCGAGACGGCGAGCGTCGTGCCCACAAACTCAAACCCACGCTCCTGAGCCACACGGCATGCCTCGGCCAGACGCAGGGCATAGCACGCGCGACAGCGACGGGGTCGATCGGCGCCCAGCGGGGCCACGCCGACCTCCCAGCGCTCGCGGTCCTCCCCCGCCTCGATAAGCTCGATGTCGCCATCGGCACACCACCGGCGCAGCTCGTCCAAGCGGCGCTGCCATTCATCGTGCGGCTGAATATTGGGATTGGTCCAGCAAATTGTGGGTTCAAACCCCTCCTCGCGCAGCAGGCGGACTGGCTCAAGCGAGCACGGCGCGCAGCAGGCGTGCAACAACAACGGCTTCATCAACATCTCCTCCCCCGCAATGATTTTTTAATCCCCGTCCCAGAAAAATCATCCCAAAAGACTACCTTGCGAAAAAGCGCACGCCAAAGGACGTGTCCTCGCAGGCGACAATGCGGCGATCGCGCAAAATGGTCCGCACGTAATACCAATCGCCCACACAACCCGACAAATGCAAGCCGGCCGCCAGGTAGCACAGCAGCGGATAGCCCGAGAACGCAAACCCCAGGGCAAACGCCGCCGTCACAACAACCGTCGGCGCCAGGCAAACCGCCACGTACCGCATGCGCGAATACACCACGCCTTCGGCGCAGGCGTAAATCATGCAGGTTTCGAGATTTGCCCCAAAGGTCACCTGCGCGCCCGCAGGCGCCAGCAGCTTAAAAAACACACCGTGCACCAACTCATGCACGGCAAATGACGCCGCCGAAACCGCAGCCAAGCCGACTATCCAGCCCAAAACGGCCGTCCAACCGCCCGCATCCGCCGCATCCAGGTCCGCGGGCCCGCCCAGCAGCATAAACACCGGCACCAGGCACACGGCAAATGCGCCAAGCACCGCCATCCCCCACACAAAGCAGGCGTGCAGAAAATCCTCGTCCTCAAACGCATGTATGTTGGAAATCTCATTCATAGCATCTTAGGATAGCGCCCCTGCCACGTACCCGTCCTCGTGTGCGATAATGTCGAACGATATGCACGAATTGACCACCGCGCAGCCAGGCCCTGTGCCCGGGCGCGCTCTCACCATATGCGAAGGAGTCCCATGGCATCCAAATACTCCATGAACGACCGTCCCAGTTGGCCTCGCCGCGCCATCGTTACCGCCGGCGAGCCCTACGGCAACAAGGGCCTTCACTTTGGCCACGTCGGTGGCGTCTTTGTCCCGGCCGACTTCTTCGCCCGCTTCCTGCGCGACCGTCTGGGCCGCGAGAATGTCATCTTCACCTCGGGCACCGACTGCTACGGATCGCCCATCATGGAGAGCTACCGCAAGCTCAAGGAGAACGAAGGCTACGACAAGTCCATCGGCGAGTATGTCGAGTCCAATCACTCTCGCCA
This sequence comes from uncultured Collinsella sp., assembly GCA_900549455.1. Lineage (GTDB taxonomy): Bacteria > Actinomycetota > Coriobacteriia > Coriobacteriales > Coriobacteriaceae > Collinsella. The sequence continues at coordinate 2,210 of UROM01000046.1, forward strand.
GGCCGCGACCCTCAACAACTACAACATCAGCTGCGATATCTACGGCGGCTCGGGCCTAGAGCCGGCTGCGCAGATTCACAACGAGGTTACCGCCGAGATCATCGAGCGCCTGCACGAGCAGGGCACCATCTCCAAGCGCTCCACGCTGCAGTTCTACGACGCTAAGGCCGGCACGTTCCTCAATGGCCGCCAGGTGATCGGCCGCTGCCCCATCCAGGGCTGCAAGTCCGAGAAAGCCTACGCCGACGAGTGCGACCTGGGTCACCAGTTTGAGCCCGAGGAGCTCATCGCGCCCAAGAGCCAGCTCACCGGCGAGGTGCCCGAGCTGCGCCCGGTCGACAACCTCTACTTTGACCTGCCGGCCTACCTCGACTTTATGAAGACCTACACCGCCAAGCTCGCCCAGAACCCGCAGGTTCGTTCCGTGGTCTCCAAGACCATGGAAGAGTGGCTGCTGCCGGCGCAGCTCTACATCCAGAACAAGTTCCGCGAGGCCTTCGACGCCGTCGAGGACCAGCTCCCCGAGCACACCGTGCTGGAGCCCGAGGGCAACAAGAGCAGCTTTACCGTCACCTTCCCCAGCTGGAAGGAGCGCGACGACGCCCATGCGGTGCTCGCTAACGGCGGCGTGCGCTTCCGCAGCGGCAAGGCGCTCGTGCCCTTCCGCATCACCGGTAACATCGACTGGGGCGTTCCGGTACCCGAGGTCGACGGTGTGAACGACGTCACCTGCTGGTGCTGGCCCGAGAGCCTGTGGGCGCCCATCAGCTACACCCGCACCGTGCTCGCCCGCGATGCCCGCGCCGCTGGCGTAACCGAGGGTGTCGCCGCCCAGGATGCCGCCCTCATGGGCGAGCCCGCCGCCGATTCCACGCAGGTACCCGCACCCACCTACCAGCACAGCTCGCTCGACTGGCGCGACTGGTGGTGCTCGGACGACGCGCAGATCTACCAGTTCATCGGCCAGGACAACATCTACTTCTACTGCATCGCGCAGACCGCCATGTGGGAGGCCCTGGGCTGGGACCTCACGCAGAGCACCGTCAGCGCCTGCTACCACCTGCTCTATATGGGCAAAAAGGCCAGCTCGTCCTCGCAGACGCCTCCCCCGCCGGCAGACGACCTGCTTAACCACTACACCTGCGAGCAGATGCGCGCGCATTGGCTGTCGCTCGGCCTGTCCGAGAAGCCGGTGAGCTTTAGCCCCAAGGCATATGACACGCGCGTGACCGGCAAGGACAAGGACGGCAACGAGGTGCGCGCCTGCGACGACAAGCGCGTTATCGATCCGGCCCTTAAGGAGAGCGCTCTCTTGACCGGCGTGTTCAACCGCCTGGCCCGCAGCTGCTTCTACGGCGTCGCCGTCAAGGAGGGCGACGAGAGCCCCTATCGCAACGGCTGCATTCCCGCCGGCGCCGCCTCTGCCGCCGTGGTCGAGGCTGCCGAACAGGCCGCCCTTGCCTTTGAGCAGGCCATGTACAAGTTCGAGACGCACCGCGCGCTCGCCGTGTGCGACGACTACCTGCGCGCCGCCAACAAGCGCTGGAGCGACGCCTCCAAGGCCGCCAACAAGCTCGAGGGCGAGCCGGCCAACGCCGCCATGAAGCAGGCCCTGGTCGACGCCTTCACCGAGCTGCGCGTGGCGACCGTGCTCATGCACGGCATCGTCCCGGCTGGCTGCGAGCTCATCTGCGAGTACTTCGACGTCGATCCGGTCGCTTTCTTTAGCTGGGACAACATCTTTGCCTCCACGGACGAGTTTGTGGAGAGCCTGGGCGAGAAGCCCGGCGAGCACCGCGTAAAGCCGCTGCCCCCGCGCTTCGACTTCTTTAGCAAGCACGAGAGTCAGTACTAAAGCACGGCAGCAGCAGCGTGCCCGGAAAGTAACCAATTTGGGACGGGAAGGAAAGACGGATGTCCAAGCCGCGTCGTCGTAAGCAGAAAAAGCAGGTTAAGCCCGAGCTCAGGCTCAGGCAATTTGCCGCTACCGAGCTTTCCGACCAGCTTGCCGCCCTTCCCTGCGCCGCCGACCTGCCGCGCTTTATGGTCGACACGGTCGCCGGCGCCTATGCCCCCACCGATGCCGAGCTCATGATCGAAGGCTTTGGCGCCGCGGCCACACGCCCAGTCACACTGCGCGCCAACACGCTCAAGGCGACCGCCGAGGGCATCGCCGCCGCACTCGACGAGGCCGGCATCGCGCACCGCCCCGTCGCATGGTATCCGGACGCCTTCATCCTGCCCGAGGCCCAAGTTTCCGACCTATGGGACCTCGACATCTACCGTGACGGCAAGATCTACCTGCAGAGCCTGTCGTCCATGATGCCTCCTTTGGTGCTGGGCGCTCAGGCCGGCGAGGACATCCTGGACATGTGTGCGGCCCCCGGCGGAAAGACGACGCAAATCGCCGCCCTCACCCAGGGACAGGCACACCTCACTGCCTGCGAGATGAGCATTCCCCGTGCCGAAAAGCTCGAGGCCAACTTGGGCCGCCAGGGCGCCAAAAACGTGCCCGTCATGCGTATTGACGCACGCGAGCTTGACGAGTTCTTCCGCTTTGACCGCATCCTGCTCGACGCTCCCTGCACCGGCACGGGCACCGTCATCAGCGGCAACGAGAAAAGTCTGCGCGGCCTCACCGAGCAGCTGCTCGTCAAGTGTGCCCGCTCGCAGCGCGCGCTTCTGGACCGCGCCATGGGGGCCCTCAAACCGGGCGGCACGCTCGTCTATTCGACATGTTCGATCTTGCCGCAGGAAAACGAGGATGCCCTGCAAGAGGCCCTCGACAAGCATATGGACTGCGAGCTCATCCCCCTCGACGGCACGCCGAGTGAAAGCGAAGCGCGCCGCGCTCGCGAAGCCGGTGAGGAACCGCGCATCGAGTGCAACGCCCTTACCGAGGCCATCGCCGCCGGCCACGTCTCGGCCATTGCCAACGGCATGCCCGGCACGCTGACCATTCCGCCCAGTCGCGACTTTGAGGGCTTCTATATCGCCCTGGTCCGAAAACGCAGCTAGCGCACGGATTCAAAACTCAACAAGCTATCGCCGTGCGCGCCTGTCCTGCTGGTCACGGCACTGCTTAAGTGCCTCGCGCTCCTTGCGCTCGGCCTTTTTGCCCTTAATGGCCGTGACCGCAAAGTAGATGACCGCGGCGGCAACGATTGCGCCCACGCATAGGCCAATCGAGCCCAACATTGCCGAGAATTCCATACCGCGTCACCTCTCTTTTGTATACGGGACATTCAAGATAGCACCTCGATTCCCGCCACCACAGCTCCTTCACGTTCGCCGGCCCTTCAGTCTAACGGATGGCGCAGCGGGGAAAAATCAACTCGTCAAACGATTTAGCACTCGCAACGCCAGTCGTACACTGCCGACCGCACAACATAGAAACGGACCGCCATGGATTCTCTCAACGATTTGAACGAACGCGTCGACGCCTTTGTCGGCACCAGCTCCTTCGAGACGCCTGCCGCAACTAACGACCAAGCCCCCATCGATGTTCCCGCCGAGGTTCACGAGGACATCGTCGCCTCGGTCGACTTCTCCGAGGTAGAGCTTGCAGACGAATTTACCGAGCCCCAGGTGGCCGTAACTCCCAACGGCCTTTTGCCCATGGAGCCGCTGCCCATCGACGGGCGCCTGCGCAAGGCGGCCCTCCGCATGCCCGATGAGATTGAGGAGGCCAGCGGTTTTACGCTCTTTGGCCGCCGCATCAAATCGCTCATCTACACCACCGACGTGGCGGTCATCCGCAATTCCAATGCCGACGCTGTGTTTGCCGTCTACCCCTTCACGCCGCAGCCCGCCATTACGCAGGCGCTGCTGACTGTTGCCGAGTGCCCGGTCTTTGTGGGCGTTGGCGGCGGCACCACCACCGGTAAGCGTTCCGTGCAGATGGCGGCCGTCTCCGAGATGCAGGGCGCGGCGGGCTGCGTGGTCAACTCCCCCGCTACTGCCGAGATGGTCGAGCACATCACCAACATCGCCGACATCCCCGTCATCGCCACGGTCGTTCGCTGCGACGACGATGCGCATGCCAAAGTGCGCGCCGGAGCCAAGATCCTCAACATCGCCGCCGGCAAGAACACGCCCCAGGTCCTACGTGAGCTGCGCGAGCACTATCCCAACCTGCCGCTCATCGCGCCGGGCGGTAAGACGCCCGAGAGCATCCGCGAGACCATCGCCGCCGGCGCCAACGCCATCATCTGGACACCGCCTTCGGCCCAACAGCTGCAGACCGACATGATGCAGCGATACCGCAAGATGAAGGAAGACGCCACGCCCGTCATCTCGCGCGACGATGTGCCCATTATCGACCAGGTCGCCGCCGCCGAGGTTAGCCAGGTCGAGAACATGAATCCCGATGTGCCGATCCCCGACGAAGTCATCGAACGCGTCGCTTCGATCCACGATCATATCGAGGAGCGTCGCGCCAACCGCGGACTCAAGCCCTCGCTGCACGGTTTCTTCTTCCGCGGAAAGAAACGCTAGCCGCAACAGCAAGGCCCGTCCCGCAAACAACGGGACGGACCTTTTTCTGTTATCGAATGTCAGGAGGGACAGGCGCAGCCGTTAAAACCGCCAGCCAGCCCACGAACGTTAGTCCACACGCTTGTCGCCCATAAAGAAGACGGCCACCGTGCCGGGGCCGGTATGCGAGCCAATCAGAGCACCGATGCTATTGATCTCAATCTTGCCTTTAAGCTGCGGAACCTGTTCCTCTATCAGTGCCGCAACGGCCTCGGCGTCCTCGCGGCACGCCGAGTGCGACATGATGCACTTGCCCGAATAGTTCGCGCCGTCCTGCACATGCGCCATCACGGTCTTGGCCATCTCGGAGATCGCGCGCTTCTTGGTGCGAATCTTCTCACGCGGCGCCAGCTCACCTTCACAATCGACCGTCATGAGCGGGCAAATCTTGAGTGCCGTGCCGATGATCGCGCTCGCGGCCGAAATGCGACCGCCGCGCAGGTAGCTCGACAGATCGGTCGAGAAAAACCAGTGGTGAAGGTTGAGTTTATGCTCCTCAATCCAAGCGGCCGTCTCGTCGAGCGAAGCGCCGCTATCGCGAACGTCGGCGGCACATTCCGCCAGCAGGCCAAAGCCCGAAGACGCCGCCAGCGAATCGATGACGCGCACCTTGCCGCCCTGGGGATAGCGATCCGCGAGCATCTGCGCCGCAACGCAGGCCGATCCATACGTGCCCGAAATACCCGACGACAACGCCAGGTGCAGCACGTCTTTACCCTCGGCAACAAACGGCTCCCAAAACTCCTCGTACTCACCTACGCTCACCTGAGACGTCTTGGGCATGGCGCCCGCGGCAATCTGGGCAAAAAACTCGTCCGGCGTAATCGACTGATACAGATCGTCCGTATAGACAACATCGTCGATCTCGTAATGAAAACACACGACAGAAATATTGCGCGACGCAAAGAACTCACGGGTTCGATCGGCGGCGGATTCACAGGTCAGGACAAAATCACTCATATGAGGCTCCTTACTCATTTCTGCGTAAATTATTGCACAGCAAGCGTGAATACGGTACAAATGTCCACTATTTACCAAATTGAACCAAAGATAGTGAACATCTTTACCGTCATCATCTCTATCGATCCCGGAGGCATGCGTCTGCAAAAACGACCCTGCGTCTCCACTCAACCGCCATATCTACCTCAACTAAATCGATTTACCAAACCGTTCGGCAAACAATTCGACCTCTCATCTCCAATCGAAACAAAAGCGGCGCATACTGATAAACGTTTGACGATGCTTTATCAGTTTTACCAACCACATCGGAAGGTGCTTCATGGCCGCATTCGATCACAATCCGCACGACTTCAAGTATCTGCGCCTGCTGTCGAGACAGTTCCCCACCGAGCAATCCGCATTCACCGAGATTATCAATCTCTCGGCCATCCTCAACCTGCCCAAGGGCACCGAGCATTTTATGAGCGATGTGCATGGCGAGTACGAAGCCTTTATGCACATCCTCAATAACTGCTCGGGCGTCGTGCGCGAACATGTCGACGAAATCTTTGGCGACACGCTCTCCTTTGGCGAAAAGGGCGAGCTGTGCACGCTCATCTACTATCCGCGCGAGAAGATCGATCTTGTCCGCAGCCGGCGCGAGGACTCGCCCACCTGGTACAAGACCATGCTCGACCAGCTCATCGTGGTTGCCCGCTCGCTTTCGAGCCGCTATACCCGCTCTAAGGTACGTAAGGCCATCCCGCGCGATTACGCCTACATCATCGACGAGTTGCTGCACACGCATCCAGACGAGAACAACTACCGCGTGCGTTATCACGAGCGCATTATCGAATCCATCTTAGAGACCGCCAGCGCCGACGACTTTATCGAGTCGCTCGCCTCGCTCATCAAGCGCCTCGCCGTCGACCACCTGCACTTGGTGGGCGACATCTTCGATCGCGGTGGCGGCGCGGCCAAGATTATGGACTGCCTGCTCACCTATCATTCGCTCGATATTCAGTGGGGCAACCACGACCTGCTGTGGATGGGTGCCGCTGCCGGCGAGCCCGCCTGCATCGCCACGGTACTGCGCAACAACCTGCGCTACGACAACTACGAGATTCTCGAGAACGACTATGGCATCTCGCTGCGCGAGCTTGTCGCCTTCGCCGACGCCACCTATACCGCCGGCGAGTCCATCAGCCCGCTGATCAAAGCCATCAACGTCCTGCTTTTTAAGCTCGAGGGCCAGATTATCCAGCGCCACCCCGAGTTCGACATGGCAGACCGCCTGCTGCTCGACAAGATCGATCACGACGCCGGCACGGTCGCCCTCGCCGACGGCAGCGTATGGCCGCTCACGACCAACGACTTCCCCACCGTCGATCCGGCGGACCCATACACGCTCACGCCCCAGGAGCAACACATCATCGACAAGCTCGTGTCCGAGTTTGTCACCGCCGATCACCTGCATCGCCATATCGATTTCCTCTACACCCACGGCTCGATGTACAAGGTCACCAACGGCAACCTGCTGTTCCACGGCTGCGTGCCGCTCAACGAAGACGGCACCTTTAGCAGCATGAACTGCCTGGGCACCTGGCATGCTGGCCGCGATTACTTCGATTTTTGCGACCACATCGCCCGCCGCGCCTGGCGCGTCGGCGACCGCGATGCCCTCGACTGGATGTGGTACCTGTGGATTGGCTTTAGCTCACCCGCCAGCGGACGCGTGGTGCGCACGTTCGAGCGCGCCTACATCGCCGACAAGAGCACGTGGGTCGAGCCGATGGACCCGTACTATACGCTCACCACGTCCTCGTCCGTTTGCGACGACATCATGCGCGAGTTTGGCGTCGCCCCCATGGCCTGCTCGCCGACGGGCCACATCATCAACGGCCATACCCCGGTCAAAACCACCAAGGGCGAGCAGCCCATCCGCGCCAACGGCAAGTTGCTGGTCATCGACGGCGGTTTCTGTCGCGCCTACCATCCCAAAACGGGCATCGCCGGCTACACGCTCATCTCGAGCTCGCGCGGATGCCGCCTCAAGTCGCACCAGGCCTTTACCACCGTTGCCGAAGCGCTCACCCGCAACATCGACATCGAAAGCGAGACCAACCGCTTTGACGAGGCCGACCGGCGCCGCATGGTGAGTGACACCGATACCGGTGCCAAGATTCGCAGCCAGATCCAGGACCTGCGCCAGCTGCTCGATGCATATAGAAACGGTGCTATCGAGGAGCGTGCCTAGCCCCGCCCACGGGGATTGGCTAAACTTTCTGGGTTTGTCATCCCCACGGCGCCCCGGCGCCACCCTAAGGCAGGTACCATGCAAAAGCTCCTTGCACAGATCATGAAATTCGGCGTCGTCGGCGTCATTGCCACTGTCATCGACTTTGGCATCATGAATCTGCTCCACTACGGTCTGGGTCTCAACATCCTAATCGCCAACACCAGCGGCTTTATCGTCTCGCTCATCTTTAACTACGTCGCGAGCATGAAGTACGTGTTTGCGCACAAGGAGGGCATGAGCCGCCGCCGCGAGTTCATCATCTTTGTCGTGCTGTCCGTTATTGGCCTGGCGCTCAACGATGGCATCGTGCTGGCCCTCAACGCCGGCCTGGGCCTCGAGGCCAATATCGCCAAGATTTGCGCTACCGCGCTGGTCATGGTCTACAACTTTGTAACGCGCAAGATCTTCCTGGAGGGCGAGCAGACCAAGTAGCCCGGCCTCCTCGTTGCACTACGGGGCCCACGGATGACGCGCGTCGAGCGCTGCGTTGTTCGTGGGCCTTGCTCGTTTACGGCAAGATTTGCAACGTTTGCGGATTGCCTCTTGAATATTTGGCGAGTTCGTATAGTTCTTGCCAAAGACCTTACGTTTCCCATGCAAAAGCTCTAAAGTATCTCGTTGCTCGATTCGTCAACGCATTGGATGTGATTACGTGCGCAAGGCACTGGCACAACCTCATACCAAGCAATTCCTCAAGTTCGCTGTCGTGGGTCTTATCTCCTTTGGCATCGACTGGGGTATGCTCATTGCGCTCGTCGAGCTGTTTCACCTCGACTTTTTGATGAGCACCACGATCTCGTTTACCACGTCCGTCGTGGTCAACTACTGGCTCAGCATGAAGTACGTGTTCGACCACCGTGAGGGCATGAGCCGCAAGCGCGAGTTCACGATCTTCACCATCCTGTCGGTGATTGGTTTGGGCCTCAACGACCTGTACATGTTTGTGGGCGTCACGTTTTTGAGCATCGGCTACCAGGCCATGAAGGCAATCGCAACGTTCTTGGTCACCTGGTACAACTACTTTAGCCGTCGCTTATTCCTCGAGGGCGCACAATCGTAGTTTGTTCGACATTTGCTTAACGGTATAACCGGTTGGAATTCTCGTTCCAACCGGTTTTTTGTTTGCAGAGCCTGCCGAGGAAGGCGTACGAGGCGGGCTACAACGCCGAAATGGGCCGCAGTTTCCCTAGGGGCACCGTTCCGGAAGCTGCATCCCAGATTGCGCCCTCAGAGTGGGACGCAGTTTCCGCAACGCCGTCCTAGCGGAAAGTGTGTCCCGGAATCAGTCGGCAGAACGGGACGCAGTTTCCGGATGAGCCCCCATGCGGAAAATCCATCCCGGAATGAGCCCCCAGAGCGGGACGCAGTTTCCCGCGGACGCCGAAACGGAAAGCGTATCCCGTTATCGATGTCTAGAACGGGATGCGCTTTCCCAATGGATGCTGATGCGGAAACTGTATCCCGGAATTCGCCTTCAGAGTGGATGGAATTTCCGGTTGAGCCTCGATTGGGAAACGGCGTCCCATTCGCATAAAAACGGGCGGCTCGGATGTTTGTCCGAACCGCCCGCTTGGCGCGCTATGTTGAGGCATTTAGCCCGTTACGTAATACCAGACGACTCTATCGCCGTTGGATAGGACGTAGTTGCTGCACGCCGTGTTGGGCGTCACACCGTTGACGGAATACATCCAGCCGCTCGTGCCGCCGTGCTCCTTCTCGGCCAGGCCGCCGATAGCGGCGACATACGTGCCGTACGACGAGCCGTGCGCATTGACGGAAAGCCCCAGCGCACACAGGGCATCGTAGACGGTAGCGCCCTCGTTAAAGGTAAAGGTGCCGCCAGAAGACACAGGGTTGCCCACGGCACTCGATGTGACCGAAACCGTCACTGTGACGTAGCCAGGCTGCCGCGAGCCGCCCTGATTGCCCGCAGAGGCGCTGCCACTGTTGGATGCAGACCCACCGCCGGTCGCCGAGCCGCCGCCCGAAGACGAACTCGATCCACCGGTGGATTCAGAGCCCTGTCCAGCAGACGCGTTGTTGGACGTCTTGCCGTCCTTGCTTTCGGACTTCTTCTCCTTCGAATCCCTTTTTGAGTCCTTCGACCCGTCCTTCGCATTGTCCGAAGATTTGGAGTCCTTGGACGCAACCTTGCCCGAAACGGTAGTCGAGCCGGAAACCGATGCGTCCTTGGCAACGACGCTCTCCCCCGTCACAGCCTGAGCGATCCAATCGATGGACCATGCACCGCTGGAAGAAGGTTGGATAAAGCCTAGCGACACAACGATCAAAACGACGCAAACGGCTGTCAGGGCACCAACAAGCGCCTTGCGCCGCGAGACGGACGCCGCCGAAGCGGCGCCCTTTTGCTTTGCATCGTCGAGTTGAATGAACGATGACTCGGATTGCTTGGAGTCGGCGTCCTGAGGTTTGTTGGACACAGCCCTCACCTACCGACGTTTGGTGAGCACGAACACGCCGATGACGGCGAGACCGATCACGCCGGCCGCCACGCCAGCGATGGCGAGCGGATTGAAGCCAGACTGCTGCGCCGGAGCCTCAGCGGACTTCTTATCAGACTTCTTGCTGTCCTTCTTGTCGGACTTGTCGGAATCCTTCTTGGAATCCTTGCCGTCCTTGGTTTTGGTCT
>UROM01000047.1 GCA_900549455.1 uncultured Collinsella sp.
TTATGCGATCGTCGGCAGCGTCAGATGTGTATAAGAGACAGGGCTTTTCTCGACAGCCGTCGGGGGAAGCCCATTCCCTTTTTTATGCGCTACCTACGAAGACTGTCCCCAACGACTAGTCACTGGGGACGTTCCTAAATGACTAGGTATGGCTGCTGGGCCTAGGCTGTTAGGTCGAGTTCGTAGAGGAAGCTTTCGCGCGGCATGTCGTGACGGCGCTCTTCGCGGTTGGCGCGGTGCGTGGCCGTGCGCTTAAAGCCGTGCAGCTCGTAGAACTTCCACGAGCAGTTGGAGTCGGTGTACAGGTGCGCCCTCGTCGCTCCAAGCGAGGACAGGTGCGAGACCGCGGCATCGAGCAGAACCGTGCCAACGCCCAGGCCATGGACATCGCGATCCACGGCAAGCAGCGTGACCTCGTTGTCGTGCGGCAACGGGCTGCTCTCGAGCAGGCGGTTGTTGGTTCGGATGGTTGCGCGCACAAACGAGAGATATTCGGCGCAGGCATCAGGCTCCAGCTCACGCATCTGTGACAGCAACGCGCGTTCGGTATCCATCCAATGCTCGTTGATAGTGACGCCGGAGTTCTGTCCTGCGCGTGCAAGTGCAATGCCGCGCGCCTCGCCGTCAATCACCGCAACCTGCGAAAACGTCGATGACGAAAGGCAATAGGCGAGGTCGCACGCGGCCTCAAGGCGGTTGTACTCATCGTTATCCGAATTGTTATGCCAAAGCTGTTGTAGAATCAGCGCGATGGCGTCGAAGTCTTCGGTATCAAACGGTCGGTAGAGAACCCGCGAGACCATGGTGCCTCTTTCTTTTGCGGATGCATATCGAGCACAGTTCTACCACGCCATTGGCATCAAATTATGGTGCCCCTGTGTTCCATGAACTCACCGTGCCCAGTGCCGTGCCCATCCCTTCCGCTCACAAACTTTTTCTGCACATGCGCCCGTTGCGGGGTGCATCGATGCGCTCGATGCGCTACATTGAATCAGTATTTTCAATGCCGCTGCGCGAGCGCTGCAGATCGACGTATCACCGACTCACAGAGCACGGCGGCGTACCAGACAGGAGGACTGCATGGGATCTGATGTGAAGATCGCACGCGCGTTGATCTCGGTTACCGATAAGACGGGCGTCGTCGATTTCGCACGGACGCTGGTCGATGACTTTGGCGTCGAGATCATCTCTACGGGCGGCACGGCTCGTGCCATTGAGGACGCGGGCGTTCCCGTAACCCCCATCGAGGAGTTCACGGGCTATCCCGAGATGATGGACGGCCGCGTTAAGACCCTGCACCCCAAGGTTCACGGCGCGCTGCTGGCCCGCCGCGATTCCGAGCAGCACATGCAGGAGGCCGCTCAGCACGGCATTAAGCTGATCGACCTGGTCGTCGTCAACCTGTACGAGTTCGAGAAAACCGTCGCCAACCCCGAGGTCACCTTCGCGGACGCCATCGAGCACATCGACATCGGTGGCCCCTCCATGCTGCGCTCCGCCGCTAAGAACGCCGCGAGCGTTACCGTCATCTCCGACCCGGCCGACTATGATGCCGTCCTGGCCGAGATGCACGAGACCGGTGGCTGCACCACGCTTTCCACTCGTCGTCGCCTGCAGGTGAAGGTCTACCAGACCACCGCCGCCTACGACACGGCTATCTCCCGTTGGCTTGCCGCCCAGGCAAGCGACGTGGCGGACACTTCTGCCAAGCTTGAGATCTCGCTGGAGAAGGTCGACGACCTGCGCTATGGCGAGAATCCTCAGCAGAAGGCTACGGTCTATCGCTTTGCCGAGGGCTGCGAGAACACCGCGAGCTCGCAGTTCCCGCTCGTTGGCTCCGAGCAGATCCAGGGCAAGCCGCTCAGCTACAACAACTATCTGGATGCCGACGCCGCTTGGAACCTGGTCCGCGAGTTCGACGAGCCTGCCTGCGTGATCCTCAAGCATCAGAACCCCTGCGGCTCCGCCGCGGCCGAGGACATCACGGCCGCCTACGACCGCGCGTTTGCCTGCGATCCCAAGAGCGCCTTTGGCGGCATCATCGCCTGCAACCGCGAGGTTCCCTATGAGCTGGTCGAGCACTTCGCCGATCAGAACAAGCAGTTCGTCGAGGTTATCATCGCCCCGAGCTACACTGCCGAGGCGCTCGAGCGCATGGCCAAGCGCCCCAACCTGCGCGTGCTGGCTACCGGCGGCGTGGACCACGGCGCCCAGGTGGAGCTGCGCTCCGTCGACGGCGGCATGCTGGTGCAGGAAGTCGACCACGTGACCGAGGATCCCGCGACCTTCACGTTTCCCACCGACCGCAAGCCCACTGACGCCGAGATGGCCGAGCTCGAGTTTGCCTGGAAGATCTGCAAGGGCGTCAAGTCCAACGCCATCCTGGTCTCCAAGGGCAAGGCCGGCATTGGCATGGGCCCGGGTCAGCCTAACCGCGTTGACTCTGCGCTGCTTGCCTGCGAGCGCGCCGAGGACTTCTGCGAGCGCGAGGGCGTGGAGAAGGGCGGCTTTGCCTGCGCAAGCGACGCGTTCTTCCCGTTCCGCGACAACGTCGACGTGCTTGCCGAGCATGGTGTGACCTGCATCATCCAGCCCGGCGGCTCCAAGCGCGACGACGAGAGCATCCAGGCCTGCAACGAGCACAATATTGCTATGGTCTTTACAGGCGCTCGCCACTTTAGGCACTAAGTTTCGCCTCGGGACAAAATAATCTCTGCAAAAGACGGTCGCTCCGTTTGGAGGGCCGTCTTTTTGGTATAAGAGGACGGAATGACTAACACGAAAGGTATGACCATGCCCCAGATTGATGATGCCGAGCTGTTTGGCAATGCCGAGGATCAGCGTGCGTACGAGGACTTTTGCGCCAATCAGGAGGCGGTCGAGAAGTTCACGCTCGACAAGCCCGCGCTTGTCTGCCGTTGGCGCATGTCCAACAAAAAGGTGCCCATGCTCAACCGCCACATTCGCGCACTGTCCGAGCGCCTGGTGCAGGGCGAGCCGCTTACCCATAACATGCTCAGCTGGGCCAAACAGCACGTTGAGTGGTCGCTTGCCGAGGGTGATTACACCGCACGCGACGGCGTGCTCATGCTGGTGATCGACATCAACGGCAACGCCGCCATGACGGTGGGGGAGTACGAGCCGCTCGCCGATACGTCGGCCAAGGCGCTGCGCGCCCGCTCCGCCGAGGCCCGCTCCGAGGCCGACGAGACCGGCGTGGCGCCCGAGCTGCTCGCCGCCGTCAACAACGGCGAGCTCGCCTTTGTGGCGCCGGCGGACGAGTTCCTGTGTGGCACGGCGACGCTCATCGAGCAGTTGGCCCAGACCAAGGGCATCCCGGTCACGCGTGTAGACATTCCCGCGCAGCTTAAGGGCGCGCTGTTCCTAGTGAGCGACGAGCACGGCGTGGTCCCCGCAACCGAGACGGACGCCACCGAGGCCGACGCCGCTACGGTTGCCTTCTTCGCCGAAGGCTACGAAAAGCTCCGCGCCCGCCGCTAAATGATTTTCTGGGACGGGGATTAAAGAATCATTTTGGTCCCCGCCACCGCTACGAGTGCGAGGCGGACAGAACGCCCCCGCTCGCGAACAGTTCTGTCACCTTGGCACCGCGCGCGGTGCACACCTGCAGTTTCGCAGCCATAATGGTGGCAAGACAACCAAGAGGGGAGCGGAACCCATGCCGCTGATCTATATCGTTGAGGACGACGAGCCCATTCGTCGTGAGCTTGTCGACATTCTTGCCCGCGCCGGGTTTGAAATCGAGGCCTGCGAATCGTTCGAGCACGTCTCGCGCGATATTCTCGCCGCCGCTCCCGACCTGGTGCTGCTCGACCTCACACTCCCTGTCAAAGACGGCCAGCACATCTGCCATGAGGTTCGCCGCGAATCCGAGGTTCCCATCATCGTCCTCACGTCGCGCACGACCGAGATTGACGAGGTCATGGCCATGACGCTCGGCGCGGACGACTTTGTTCCCAAGCCCTACAGCGCCCGTGTGCTCGTGGCGCGCATCAACGCACTACTGCGTCGCACCGCGGCGGCGGGCGAGCGCAGCACGCTCGTCCACAAGGGACTGGAGCTCGACCTCGCACGCTCCATGGTCACCAACACGCAAACGGGCACCAGCACCGAGCTCACCAAAAACGAGCTGCGTATCCTCTCGTTGCTTCTGAGCCGCGCGGGCAAGATCGTCTCGCGCTCGGCCATCATGCAGGACCTGTGGGACTCCGATGCCTTCGTGGACGACAATACGCTCACCGTCAACATCAACCGCCTGCGTACCACGCTCGAAAAAATCGGCATCAAGGGGTATTTGACGACGCATCGCGGCCAAGGCTATTCGGTCTAGGGGCCGGCTATGTCGTTTGGCAAGTTCTTTAAAGATGCGCTGCTTCCCGTCGCCGTGTGGACGTGCGGCGTGCTGCTGAGCTGCTTTGTGCTGACGGTCGCCGGTGCTTCGACATCTATTGTGGTCGTGGCGGTCGGCGTGTCCTTTATCTTTGGTATGCTCGGCATCGTGGTCGAGTACGCGCGCCGTCGCCGTTTTCTGCGTCAGCTGGAGCGTGCGGCCGAGGAGCTCGAGAGTCCCGCATGGGTGCAGGAGATGGTGCAATGCCCGACCTATGCCGAGGGCGAGCTCGAGTACGAGGTCTTGCGTCGCGTGGGCAAAGCTGCTTGCGACGAGGTTGCCGAAGGCCGGCGTCAGACCGATGACTATCGCGACTATATCGAGAGCTGGGTCCACGAGGCCAAGCTGCCCCTGGCGGCGGCCCACCTGATTTTGGAAAACCTGGACGGCAGCGAAGACGACCTGTCGCGCGTGGATGACCTGGGCCGTGAGCTGGCTCGCGTGGAGCGCTATATCGACCAGGCACTGTACTACGCGCGCTCGGAAGTCGTGGAGCGGGACTACCTGATTCGCCGCTGGGATCTCAAGACCTTGGTGACGGGCGCGATTAAAGCCAACGCGCGCGAGCTCATCGCGGCGCACGTGGCCCCGGTGTGCGAGAACCTCGACTTTGAGGTCTTTACCGACGAGAAGTGGCTCGAGTTTATCTTGGGGCAGCTCATCCAGAACAGCATTAAATACGCGTGCGAGGACGGCGCGAAGATCGTGTTTTCGGGCGCGTTGCTGGACGAGGGTCTGGCGAGTGAGCGCATTGAGCTCACTGTTGCCGATAACGGCTGCGGCGTGAGTGCGGCAGACCTGCCACGCGTGTTCGAGAAGGGCTTTACCGGCGACAACGGCCGCACCACCAAGCGCGCAACGGGCATCGGCCTCTATCTGGTGGCACGCCTGTGCTCCAAGATGGGCATCGACGTCACCGCGGCATCCGATTCCGGCGAAGGCTTTGTTGTCACGTTTGCCTTCTCAACCAACAAGTTCCAATACTTTGAGTAGTCAGCCCGTATAGCGTAGACGTTCAGGATCTTCCCATTTAAGAAGAAATCAGGCTTTTCGGCAGCTATATTCCCGAACGGGAACATTGCTAATGTAGTCAACACTATATTCCCGTACATGAACATAGTGCTACAGTTTTATACTATGTTCACGGGCAGGAATATAGCTGGAGGCGTTATGAGAACGGTGACAACGATTAAAAAGCTGGATGGGCGCGTCAAGCTCAAACCGTCGGAAGCCGCTTTCTCGGAGCGCACGGTTTTCGATCCCTCTGAGATAGGGAAGGCCCTTAGGCTCAGAAGGCGTGAGCTCGGCTTGACTCAACGTGACGTCGCGACTATGACGGGTCGCAGCCTTCGTGTGATTGGTGATATCGAACGGGGGCGGACAACGGTCGAAATTGGTGTCATTTTCGATTACGCCTCCATCGTGGATATTGATTTTATTCTGAAGGTGAGGGGGAAGTAATGGATGGCACGCTGTTCGTTCACCGTGAGTTTAATGGGTCTTACCAGCTGGTCGGCATATTGGAGGAAAATGCGGGGTTTCCGATATTCACCTATAGCCCCAAATATCTCGAGAGCGGTGATGCGGCGCCGATTTCGATCTCGCTGCCGTTGACGGCCGAGACATTTAGTCCGGATGCAACGGGTTCCTTTTTCTCCGGCATCATTCCGGAGGGGCAGCTCAACAGGGACCTTGAGAAAAGGGCGCGAGCGGAACGCGGAGATTACTTCAAGGTACTCGATTTGGTCCGCGATGAACCCGTCGGCGCCCTGGTTCTGACGCGAGAGCCTTCGGGCGACAGCCTCGAAATGGACTATGAAGAGATAGGTGCGGAACAGCTAAGCGGGCTGGCATACGCACCGGCGGAGGTTGCTTTTGATTTAGCGCTAGAGAGTCGAATCTCCCTTGCAGGTGCTCAGGCGAAGATCGGTCTCTACCATACGGGCGATGACCCATGTGGTGGATGGTACCTGCCTCATGGAGCGGCTCCATCCACGCACATTCTCAAGGCGGGGTCGAAAACGTTCCCGGGCGAGACAGTGTGCGAAGCGATGTGCGTGAGAGCCGCCTCTCTGATGGACCTATCGGCCGAAGAGTGTTTTCTTATCCGAGTTGAGGATGCCGAGCCAATTATCGCCGTGAAGCGATTTGACCGAGTAACGTCTGATGCCGGACGCTCGGTTGACGGATTGCCAATTCCATACCGTTTGCATCAGGAAGATGTTTGTCAGGCCAAGGGCGTCTCGCGTGAGCTTAAATATGAGCCGACGGGCGTCAATTACCTGGGGCTTATCGTCGATGCGGTGCGAAGGGCGTCGACGAATCAAATGGAGGACAGGTTCCTTGTCGGCTATAACCAGCTGTTCGACTATGCCGTAGGTAACTGTGATAACCATCTAAAGAACTGGTCGCTCGTATGGGACGAAAGTTGGAAGCAGGTGAGGTTGGCGCCGCTCTATGACGTGCTGTGCACAACGGTTTACCCCAGTCTCGTTCGTGAGATGGGCGTCTCGTTTGGTGGGAGCCGCAAGATTGACGAAGTAACGCGCGGGTCGGTGATGAGCCAAATGATTGGGGCGGGTTTGCCCGGGGGAATTGTCGCCGGAATGATTGCTGATACCTGCAATGAGGTTCCAGACGCGCTAAGAGACGCCGCGCGCGGTCTCAAAGAAGAGGGTTTTCCCGAAGCGGAGGTAATGTTCGAGAAGATCATTCCAGAAGTGCAAGCTCGTCTAAGCAGGATCGCCTTATAGTAAAAACGTGCCATCCCAAACAAAACGTGCCGCCCCAAACGGGGCGGCACGCCATTTTTCTATCAGACAACTCGCTGAAGTAAGGCTGCGAAGGCCGCGAGGCCGGGAGGGGTTTCCTAAGGGCACATCCCGCAGCCGCGAAGCGGCGAGGACGTGCCTGTGGAAACCCCGCAGGCCCCGCGGCCGGTGGGAGCAACGCTACTTTACGACCAAGATGTCGCAGTCGGTGTTGCGCAGCAGGAACGTCGAAATCGAGCCCAGCAGCGCATACTTGATCGAGGACAGGCCGCGGGCGCCGCAGAGCACCAGGTCGGGCTTAACCACGTCGAGCATCTCGTCCTTGAGCGTCTCGCGAATACGGCCGGCGCGAATCATGACCTCGACTTCGGGAATATCGGGATTGGCCTTGGCCTCTTCGAGCTGCTTGGCGATGGAGTTCTTAAATGCCTCCTCTAGGCCGTTGACCAGATCGACCGGATAGGAACCGGCGCTCTCGAGCGCCGTGGAATCGATAACGTGGCCGATGATTAGCTTGGCGCCGTTGTTCGCGGCGACCTTGATGGCGCGCGCGAGCACAAAATCCTGCTGCTCAGTACCGTCGAGTGAAACAAATACCTTGGTGTAGCCCTCGTTCATGGTTTCCTCCTTGGTCTATCGCACGGGCGCGGGGCTCGTGCATCGGGCGGGCGCGGGCGCGTTGGCCGCCGGACACTTTATCTTGTTGCAGTTATACCCAAGGATTTGGGTTTGACCGCTCGCAATTCTGTGAACGGGCGAGTTTTTTGGTAAGGGTAGGCGTAGACGCGCCCGAACGGTTGATAATGGGACATCGCCCGCACCGTCCGCAGAACAATATCGGCGGGTGTCTAACGAGGGGGTCCCTTTGGATATCATCGAGCTTCTAAAATCTGCCTTCATGGGCCTGGTCGAGGGCATTACCGAATGGCTGCCTGTTTCGTCGACCGGTCACATGATCTTGGTGGACGAGTTCGTCAAGATGAACGTGAGCGAGACGTTCTGGAATATGTTCTTGGTCGTGATTCAGCTTGGCGCCATTTTGGCCGTCTGCGTCCTGTTCTTCTACGACCTCAACCCGTTTTCGCCCAGCAAAGGCAAGGAGGGCCGTCGCGACACCTGGGTGCTGTGGGGCAAGATTGTGCTCGGCTGTATTCCCGCCGCGGCGATCGGTCTGCCGCTCAACGACTGGATGGAGGAGCATTTCTACAATGCTCCCGTCGTGGCGCTGGCGCTCATTGTCTACGGCGTGCTGTTTATCGTGATCGAGAACTGGCGCGCGAGCAAGCGCGAGGAAATGGCCGTTGCCGGTTCGTTTGGTTCGCGTGCTGTGGTGTCGGGTGGACGTCCCGCCGGTGCGCACTTTGCGGCGCCCGCCGCGGCTACCGCTGAGGATGAGGACGATGACGAGAATCTGGACTTTGGCTCCATCGCCACGCTCGAGGACCTGAGCTGGAAGACTGCGCTGGGTATCGGCTGCTTCCAGGTGCTTTCGCTGGTGCCTGGTACGTCTCGCTCCGGTTCTACCATCATCGGCGGCCTGCTTTTGGGCTGCACGCGTTCGGTGGCGTCCAAGTTTACGTTCTTCCTGGCCATCCCGGTCATGTTTGGCGCGAGTGCGCTCAAGCTGGTCAAGTACTTCATCAAGGGCGGCACGTTCGGTGCCAACGAGGTCGCTATCCTGGGCGTGGGCTGCGTTGTGGCCTTTGTGGTTTCGCTCATCGCCATCAAGTGGCTCATGGGCTTCGTCCGCCGTCACGACTTCAAGTGCTTCGGTGCCTACCGCATCATCCTGGGCATCGTAGTGCTCGCATACTTCTTCGTTCTGGAGCCGATGCTCAGCCTCTAACTTAGTCGACGCTGCGCGGCGGCCAGGGCGACAACTTGTCATTCAAAGGGGGTGGCATGACCAAAAGGTCTATGCCGCCCCCTTTTCATGCCAATTTGTTCGCCCTGACCGTCGCTCGCTGCTGCTGCCATGACATCGGCGGTTTCGTGATTGTCAATAGATTGGTGCAGACTAACCTGACCCCATTGCACCAAATCCGCTGGGGCGAGCCTGACGGTGACGCACGGAGTCGTGGTGTGATTTGCGTCGGTGTCCGCGCGGCTCGGTATACTGGTACGGCTCAAACTATGGCGCTGCCCGCAGGCGCGCCGTCCGTCAGATGAGGAGTCGCCCATGACCCAGCCCTTGCCCTGGGAAAAGAATGTCGCGGTACCTGTGCCGCCCGCGCCGGAACCCGTGCCGCTCGATGCATACACCGCCCCTGCTGCGCCGGAGCCCGAGCTCGTTCCGCTCGACATCTACGACGCTCCCGCGCCGGCGCCCAAGCCCGCCAAGCCGCTCGTCGACATCGACAGCCTTAATCCCGCTCAGCGCGAGGCGGTCCTGACCACCGAGGGCCCGCTGCTGGTCCTTGCCGGCGCCGGCTCGGGCAAGACCCGCGTCTTGACCTTCCGTATCGCACATATGCTCGGCGACCTGGGCGTTAAGCCCTGGCAGATCCTTGCCATCACGTTTACCAACAAGGCCGCGGCCGAGATGCGCGAGCGTCTGGCGGCACTCATCCCCAGCGGTACCCGCGGCATGTGGGTGTGCACCTTCCATGCTATGTGCGTGCGCATGCTGCGCGAGGACGCTGACCTGCTGGGCTACACCGGTCAGTTCACCATCTACGATGACGACGATTCCAAGCGCATGGTGCGCGATATTATGCAGGCGCTCGGTATCGAGCAAAAGCAATTCCCCATCAACATGATCCGCAGCAAGATCAGTTCGGCCAAAAACGCCATGATCGGCCCCGAGGACATGCTCAAATCCGCCGACAGCCCCAACGACAAAAAGGCCGCGCAGGTCTACTTGGAGCTGGAACGCCGCCTGCGCGCCGCCAACGCGATGGACTTCGACGACCTGCTCGTGCGCACGCTCGAGCTGCTGCGCACCCGCCCCGAGGTGCTCGACAAGTACCAGGAGCGCTTCCGCTACATTAGCGTCGACGAGTATCAGGACACCAACCACGTCCAGTACGAGATCGCTAACCTGCTGGCCGCCAAGTACCAAAACCTCATGGTCGTGGGCGACGATGACCAGTCCATTTATAGCTGGCGTGGCGCCGACATCACCAACATCCTGGACTTTGAGCAGGACTTTAAAAACTGCAAGACCGTTAAGCTGGAGCAGAACTACCGCTCCACGGGCCATATCCTGAGCGCCGCCAACGCCGTGGTGCGCCACAACTCGCAGCGCAAGGACAAGCGCCTGTTTACGGCCGAGGGCGATGGCGAGAAGATCCAGGCCTTCCAGGCAAGCGATGAGCGCGACGAGGGCCGCTGGATTGCCGGCGAGATCGAGAAGCTGCACTCCAAGGGCACGAGTTACGACGACATCGCCGTGTTCTACCGCACCAACGCTCAGTCGCGTATTCTCGAAGATATGTTCCTGCGCGCAGGCGTGCCCTACAAGATCGTGGGTGGCACGCGATTCTTCGACCGTGCCGAGATCCGCGACGTCATGGCCTATCTTAAGATGATTGTGAACCCGGCCGACGAGATGAGCGTCAAGCGCGTCATCAACACGCCGCGCCGCGGCATCGGCTCCACCTCGATTCAAAAGATTGAGCAGCTGGCACGCGACAACCGCTGCTCGTTCTTCCAAGCCTGCGAGATCGCAACAGCCGAGACGGGCATGTTTAGCGCCAAGGTGCGCAACGGCCTGTCGAGCTTTGTGGCGCTGGTGCGCGAGGGTCGCCGCATGGACGGCGAGCTCAAGGACGTCGTCGAGATGATCGTCGATAAGACGGGCCTGCTGCAGGCTTTCCGCGCCGAGGGCACCATGGAGTCCGAGAGCCGCGCCGAGAACATCCAGGAATTCCTGGGCGTCGCCGCCGAATTTGAGGAGACGCACGAGGATATCGAAGGTACGCTCGAGAGCTTGGAAGAGCTGCGCGCTGCCGGTGTTGCCGATGTGCCTGCTAGCGCCGAGCCCGAGCCTGTCGTGGTGAGCGCGCCTGCGCCCGAACCGGGGCCATCTGCCCCGGTATCCTCGTTTGAGGCGCTCGTTGGCGCGCGTGACGCCGCGGGCTCCAATCCGCTCGATAGCTTGGCCGCTCCGGCGCTGTCTCCGCAGGATGCCCTGGCCGCCGCCATCGCGGGCAACGCGTATGCCGCGCCGACGGAGATGCCGGCGGGTGCCGTGCATGCCGACGAGATCGAGCGCACCTACGGTCCGCTCACCTGTAAGGCGCTGCCGGCGCTCATGGAGTGGCTGGCCCTGCGCTCCGACTTGGATTCCCTGGCCGGCGAGACGCATGCCATTACCATGATGACCATCCACTCCGCCAAGGGCCTGGAGTTCCCGGCGGTGTTCGTGGCCGGCATGGAGGAGGGTATCTTCCCGCACGTGCACGACTTTGGCGGTAGTGACGATCCGGGCAAGCTCGAGGAGGAGCGTCGCTTGGCCTACGTCGCCATCACGCTGTCTCTTATACACATCTGACGCTGCCGACGATCGCATAAGTGTAGAT
>UROM01000048.1 GCA_900549455.1 uncultured Collinsella sp.
TCAGGAGTCTCGTGGGCTCGGAGATGTGTATAAGAGACAGTCTTGGTGGTACCCAGGTCGCCGGCGGCGCCAATGATACGCGTGGGCTCGGAGACGTTGACGGCGCGGCCGGACAGGTAGTTGTTGAGCACCTGGCGCAGCTCGTCTGCCGTCTGGAAGCGGTTCGCCGGATCTTTTTCCATGCACTTGAGGATAATGCGCTCCAGATCGGCATCGACGCCGGAGTTGATCTGGCTCGGCGGAACCGGCAGCTCGTTTACCTGCTTGAGCGCAACCGAGATGGCGTCGTCGCCGTCAAAGGGGACGCGACCGGTGGCGCACTCGTACATCACGACGCCCAGGGAGTAGATATCCGAGGTGGGACCGAGGTCCTGACCGCGCGTTTGCTCGGGGCTTACGTAGTGGGCGGTGCCCAGTACATTGTTGTCCTGCGTGAGGTGGCTGTTCTTGGCGCGCGCGATGCCAAAGTCCATGACCTTGATGTTGCCGTCGGGCAGCACCATGATGTTTTGCGGCTTAATGTCACGGTGGATGATCTCGTGCTTGTGAGCGACCGAAAGCGCGGAGCTGATCTGCGAGCCGATCTGCGCCACCTTCTTGGGATCGAGAGCGCCGTGGCTCTTGATGCCGCTCTTAAGGTCGGTACCGCGCAGGTACTCCATGACGATGTAATAGGTATCGCCGTCCTTGCCCCAATCGTAGACACCCACGATATAGGGGGAGGAAAGACCGGCTGCTGCCTGGGCCTCCTGCTTAAAGCGTGCGGCAAAGGTGGCGTCGCCGGCGTACTGCGGCAGCATGATCTTGACGGCAACCGTGCGGTCGAGGACCTGGTCTTGCGCGCGGAAGACGGTCGCCATGCCGCCCGTTCCCACCTTATCCTTGAGGAGGTATCTTCCCCCGAGGACCCTCTGTTCCATTCCTGCTCCTAACTAACTTATTCGCTCAACGATGTGTGTAGTACCAAATCCATGGCCGCTGGGGCCGCGTGGCGCCTTGCCGCTAGCCTGTTGGCTGCGGTGCGCCACATGCTCGTGCTTCGATCACGGGCATCACGCTCCTTGGGCGGCAAGTGCCGCGGTCAGGACGATGCCGGCGATCTTGGCCGCCTTGACGTCGTGCTTGTCGTAATCCTCCAAGGCCACCGAGATGGCGACCGTGGGTGAATCGTAAGGTGCAAAGCCGACGAACATGGAGTTGACGTTAGTGCCGCTGATCTCGGCCGTGCCAGTCTTGCCGGCGACCTTGACGCCCTGAATCTGGGCATCGGTGCCGGTGCCGGACTGGACGACGGCGAGCATGGCTTGCTTGACTTGGTCGGCCGTGGTCGAGCTGACGGCCTGGCCCAGCGAACGGGACTGCGTGGTCTTAACAACAGTTCCGTCCGGCGCGAGCACTTGGGATACAAAGAACGGGTCCATGACCACGCCGCTGTTGGCGATGGCCGCCGCTAGCACGCAGTTTTGCATGACGGTGGTCTGCGGACCTGGCGTGTGGTCCATGCCGACAGGCTGGCCGGCTCCTGCCCAAGCAGTCTCCCACTCGGTCATGAGCGAGGGATCGGCCATGATGGACGCCGCGGTGGTCAGGTCCTGGCCGAGCTTTTGGCCGTAACCAAAGGCGTTGGCAAACTGGACGAGAGAGTTGGCACCGACCTCGTTGGCTACCTGGCCAAAGACGACGTTGGACGATACGGCAAAGGCCTGCTGGAGGCTGATGGTGCCGTAGCTCTCGTTGGCGTAATTGGTGACCGGTGCGTTGCCGATGTCCATGGAGCTGGGCGCCTTGTAAGTGCTCGAAAGGCTGGCGGTGCCGGTCTCGAGTGCCGCGGAAAGGGTGACGACCTTAAACGTGGAGCCCGGGGTGTAGAGCGCGTCCATGGCGCGGTTGTACATGGAGCCGTTCTCGCCACCACCCGATTGCATCAGGGCGTCGATGTTGGTGTTGTCGTAGGTGGGCGAGCTGGCGCATGCGAGGACCGCGCCGGTGCGCGGGTCCATAACCACCACGGCGCCCTTAAAGTCCTTGAGCGCCTGTTCGGCAGCCGTCTGGATGCGCGAGTCGATGGTGAGCTTGGCGGTGTTGCCCGGTTGGTTTTGGCCCGCGAGCGACGCGAGGGCGTTGTTCCAGCTGGAATAATCCTTGGAGCCGGTGAGCGTGTCGTTCATGACGCTCTCGACACCCGCGGTGCCGTACTGCTGGCTTACATAGCCCACCACGTGAGCGGCCATGTTTCCGTTGGGGTAGGAGCGGGCGTAGGTTCCATCCTCCTGCTGCAGCGACTCGGCCAGCGTCACGCCGTCGGACGTGATGATGGAGCCGCGCTGGATGTACTTGGAGCGGGCGATGGTGTGGTTGTTGGTCGGCATGTCCTGATAGTCCTTGGCCTTGATGACCTGGACATAGGTGAGGTTGCCGATAAGGATGGCGAACAGCGCCGTAAAGGCGAACACGGCGCGGGTCAGTCGATTGGCGAGCGCCACGCGGCCGAGCACGCCGGATTCGGGCGTGTCGAGCAGGCGGCGGCGCATGCGCGAGGCGGCGGAGTGGCTGCCACGGGCGTACGAAGATGAAGTGGCGAAGCGCGTGCCGGCCGGGGAGGACGCCGAGGCGACCTGGTCGTCAGTGATGGCGGCCATGGTGCCGGTGCCGGTAAGCTCGGCCTCGCGACCGGTTGCCTCGTCACCGGCGCGCAGCAAAAGCGCGACGATGATAAAGCTTGCCAGCAGCGAGGAGCCGCCCTGGCTCATAAAGGGCAGAGTGACGCCGGTCAGCGGGATCAGGCGGGTAACGCCGCCAACGATTAAGAAGGCCTGGAAGCTGATAGCGGCCGTAAGACCGGTGGCGCTAAAGGCGGCAAGGTCGGACTTGGCACGGGCCGCCGTGGTCAGGCCGCGTACGGCAAAGAGCATAAACAGGATAAGAACGGCGCCGCCGCCCAAAAGGCCCATCTCCTCGCCGATAGCCGAGAAGATAAAGTCGGACTCGACGACGGGGATGTTATTGGCCATACCGTTGCCAATGCCGACGCCAACAAGGCCGCCGTCGGCCAGCGAGAAGAGGGACTGGACAATCTGGTAGCCCTGACCCTGCGCGTCCTTAAAGGGATCGGCCCAGATCTGGAAACGCACCTGGACGTGCGACAGGAACTTGTAGGCGCCCACGGCCCCCACGGCCAAGAGCGCAAGGCCGATGATGACATACGAGAAACGACCCGTGGCAACGTAAAGCATCAGCAAGAAGATGGTGTAGAACAGCAAGGCCGAGCCCAGGTCACGTTCGAAGACAACGACGAGCAGGCATACGCCCCAGACTGCGAACAGCGGCAGCAGCAGGCGCAGACGCGGAATCTTAAGACCCAAGATCTTGCGGTTGGAGATAGAGAGCAGTTCGCGGTTTTCGGCCAGGTAACCGGCTAGGAACAGCACGATAAAGACCTTGGCGAACTCGCCGGGCTGAATGGTAAAGCCGGCGATGCGAATCCACAGTTTGGAGCCCGAGATCGTGGTGCCGATAAAGATGGGCAGCATCAGCAAGATGATGCCGATGATGCCAAAGGTGTACTTGTAGCGCATGACCACGTCGAGGTTTTTGACCAGCGCAAGCGTACCTACCATCAACGCCACCGAGATAAACAGGATGACGAGCTGCGAGATGGCGAGCGTGGGCGCCAAGCGCGTCACAAACGTGATGCCAATGCCCGAAAGCACAAAGACGATGGGCAGGATGGCCGGGTCGGCGCCGGGTGCCAGAATGCGCACGGCGATATGCGCCGCGGCGAAGGCGGCAAAGAGACCGATCGGAACGGCAAGTGTTTCAAACGAGATGGCGGCGCCTGCGGTGAGCACGTACATCGCATACAGCAGGATGACGGGGAACGCCGAGGCGATGAGCAAAAGCAGTTCGGTGTTGCGGCGACTCATAAGCGGCACTCCCTTTCTAATTCTTATCGGAGGCTTCGGCCTCGGCGGACTGTTCGGCGGTTTTCTCGGAATCCGATTCGGAGGTCGAACTCTGGTCGGTGTTATTGCGAATTGTTTGCGCGTCAATCACCTGACGGGTCTGCTCCTCGTCGATCTGATGGCGGTACTTGGAGATAGTGTCCTGCGCATCGTCGATGCTCGTCTGCTGAATACCCGCCTTCAGGCGATTTTGCGTGTCTTCGGGCAGGTCGGACAGCTCGATGGTGGTCGTGCTCTCGAGCCAGTGCAGCTTAAGGCCGAGCGGCTTGCCGGGAATGCCCCGGTAGACCGCGACGGTGTCCTTGTAGGTGCCCAGGTAGTACGAGCTGGTGATACCCGTGTAGGCCCAGATGGCTGCCGCCAGCACAAAAGCGATGCCCAAGACGGCGGCAATGGTGATGTTGCGGCGGCGGACGCGCTTTGCCTCGCGCATGACGCCATCGTCGACCAGGTCAACGACGACCACGGTGACGTTGTCGTGCCCACCGGCGACCAGTGCCGCGTCAACAAGGTTGTCGACGCAAATCTGCGCGGTCGAGGACTGTGTGGCGATGTTTTCGATATCGCTATCGGGAATCATGCTCGAAAGGCCGTCCGAGCACAGGATCAGGCGGTCGCCTTCCTCGACATGCAGGGTAAAGTGGTCGGCATACATGGCGGGATCCGAGCCCAGGGCGCGGGTGATGACCGAGCGGTTGGGGTGGACGCGCGCCTCGTCTGCCGTAATCTCGCCGGCGTCCACGAGCTCCTCCACATAGGAGTGGTCGCGGGTCACGCGGATGAGCGTGCCCTCGTGGAGCAGATAGGCGCGCGAGTCGCCCACGTGGGCGATAGCGAGCATGTCGTTTTCGATATAGGCGCAGGTTGCCGTGCAGCCCATACCGGGCTTGCCAAGCCCGTTGAGCGCGGCTTCGATCACCGCGGCGTTTGCCGCTTCGACGGCTGCCGCCAGTCGTGCGGCGTCGGCTGCCTGCGGCGCTGTCTTGGCAATGGTTTCGACGGCGATGGAGGAGGCCACCTCGCCGGCGGCGTGGCCGCCCATGCCGTCGCATACGCAAAAGAGCGGCGATTGCACCAGATAGGAGTCTTCGTTATGCGGGCGCACGCAGCCGACATCGGAGCGGGCGCCCCACATGAGCTGCGTGGTCGTGCCGGCGTCGTAGGTCGAGTCGGTCTCGATGCGCTCGTCGGTCAGCGGCTCAAAACTCATGGTCGAGCCGGGGTCCTTAAGTTTGGCCTCCACGGCGGCAACGTCAATCTCGGCCGTATCGCCGGGCGAGACGGTGTCGGCATCGTTGCTCGGGTCGTCAACGTTAGGCGTGGTGGGCTCTTCGGTTGTGCGGTAGACAGGCTCGTCGTCTTGCGGGGCGACGGCTGCGGGCTCGGGCGTCGCGAAGTGCGCGGGCGTGCCGTGGGACTGGGAGACATCCTCCGTCGTTGCTGCGGGCACGTCTTCGGCCACAGACTGCATGGCCTCGGGTGCCGATGCGGCCGCGGGGGAGGGAGCCGCCGCGGACTCCGGTGCAGATGCGGGCTCGGGCGCTGCGGCGGGTACCGGCGCTACGGGAAACACCGGTGCCGCGGGCTCGGGAGCCGCAAACACCGCGGAGCTCTCGGTAATCGCCGTGGCGACGGGTTCGGCAAAGTGAGCCGGTGCGGGCGTGTCTTGCGGGACCGCGGGCTGCTCGGCAGCGGCGTGCACACCGATGGGGGCGGTGCCGCCGTCAGCGTTGTCCTCGACATCCTCGTCGTCGGTCAATGTCGGATATTCTTGCGTCACATGCGAAAGAGGCAGGGAGAACACAGTGTCCTCGGGCTCCACGGGCGCAGGGCCCGCCGGGGCGGCATGAGCCGGCGCGGCTGCGGGGGCAGCCGACGTCTCGGGCATGTTTGCGGACTTGTTCTCCTCGTCGATCATCGACGGTTCACCTTCATGACCACGTCGCCAATCTGGACTTCGTCGCCCTCGCGCAGCGTTGCGGGCTCCACCAGCTGGCGGCCGTTGACGAGCGTGCCGTTAAGCGAGTTGAGGTCCTCGATAATAAGTGCCGGGCCCTGCAGCGAAAAGCGCGCATGCGAGGCCGAGACAAAAGGTTCGTTGATGCAGATGTCTGACGACGGCGAACGGCCGACGATGACGGGGCCGAGCATATCCACGTGGATGCCGCGGATGCCGCGCGGGCCCTTGTCCACATCGATCGTCCAGATGGCCGAGTCACGGCGCTGGCCGCGGACGAGCCCCACGCCGGTCTTCATAACGGCAAACAGGAAGATGTAGAGCAGGACGACCAGGACAATGCGGCCTGCAAACAGGACGATATCGATGTTCATAAGCGACTATCCCCTAAATTCGAACGTGCTCAGGCCAAACGTCAGCAGGTCGCCGTTGCGCAGCGGGCAGCGCGTGATGCGGCGGTTGTTGACGAGCGTGCCGTTGGTGGAGTTGAGGTCCTCGATCGACCAGTCCGAGCCGGTAAAGGTGAGCTGGGCATGACGGCGCGACACGTTGGGGTCGCGCAGGGCGATGTCAGAAACCGAGCGCTCGCGACCGATGGTCACCTGTGCGGAGGTGATGCTGTGGCTCTCGCCGCTCACGACGTCGACGAGCTGGGCAAGCGGACGCTGCGGGGCGCGAGGGCTTGCCATGTTGGAGGCGATGCTGGTTGCGGCGCCAAGGCCCACGGCGGCGCCGGTCGCGGCGGCTCCACCCATGCCGGCAAGCGCGTCGCGCGAGACGGTTTGGGGCACGGGAATGGGTGCGGCGGCGGGATCGGGCACATTGGGCGCAAAGGGATCGGCCGCGGCAAGCGGATCGGGAGCGGCGGCGCGGGGTGCCGGCTGCTGCTGCGGCATGGCAGCGGGGTGCTGCTGCGGGGCGGCAAACTGCTGCTGGCCGGCGCGCGGGGCACTGGCGGCACGGCTTGTGGCCGAGCTGTTCTGGCCTAGGCCGTTTTGGTAGGCGCGCTCTTCCTCGTACAGGCGACCGAGCGTGGGGGCATCGACGTTCTCGGCAAAGACCGAGAACTTGCCGCCGCGCAGCTGCGGGTCGATCATAAAGCGAACGAGGGGCTCGCCGACAAAGACGTAGCGGCGCTTTTCGGCCTGCGCTTTCACAAACTCGCGGACCTCGCGCGAAAGCTCGGGGTAGAACGGGGCGAGCATGGGGTCGTCGTCGGCGGCAATCAGGATGGTATAGAGTGCCGGCGCGGTGTTGACGCCGTTGATCACCAGAGTCTGATCCTCCATGTCGCGAGCGGCCTGCTTGGCAAGCTTCTTAAAGGAGAACGGGGCACGGGTGGCACCGAAGATGCCGGCCACGTGGTCCTCGAAGATGTTCAGGAAGTTCACGAAAGATCACTCTCCGTATAGGTTCTTTGGTATCCGAGCAAATAAAGGCATATCCCAACGATTATAGAGGATAGGATTCCCGCAACCGCCGCCTTGGCGACGACCGGGCTCGCAAGGCTGGCAATTTCCATATGGTGTGCAAGACAAAACGATACGGCCGAGCCAATGCCGGCGACGGCAATTGCGACGATGGCGGCAAGGTTCGATCCCTGCTCGGCGCGCTTGGCATGAGCGTTGAGCAGCAGCGATGTTGCCGCGACCGTTGCTGAAACCAGCACGATTGCAGCGAGAAGGAGCGCGTCTCCCAGCGCTACGGCGACATTGCTAAGCCCCAGTACGCCTCCCGCAGAGAGGGCTGCTGCGGCAAGGCGGGCAAAGAGTGCGCCCATGCCCGTAGCCGCCGCGGCACTTGCCGGGGCGAGCCAAAACGCCGCGAAGCCCCCGGCGGCTCCGGCGGCAAGGAGGGCGTCGCCGGTTAGGCAACCCAGCGCAAGCGCGCAGGTGAGCGCCGCGCTCGCAGCTGCCTCGGTGCGTCCCCAGGCAATCCACCAACCGGACATGGCGGCGGCAAAAATGACCGCGACCGGCAGCATCGACAGGATGCCCTGCGTCTGCATGGTGGCGTTGGCCATGAGCACCAAAAAGCCCACGGCCGAGATGGCCGAGCCGATCTGCGGGGCCAAGCCTGCCGCCGCGCCAATAGCGATGGCCGCCACGACCAGCCCGGGAAGCGCCGCGACGCCCGCTGTCTGCATAAGCAAAAAGCTAAAGGCTCCGCATGAGAGCGCCGAGATGGCGCGCATGGTGTAGTTGCGCGCGCAGCTCCAGCGCGTGCCTGCCCAACCAAGTGCGGGGTCGACCTCGACGGTGTCATCCGCGTAGCTCGATGGCTCGATACCGTCTGCCGCGCGCTCGTCATCCGAAAGCTCGCCCACCATCTGCTCCAGGCTGCGACGGCCCTCGCGCACGCTGCCCAAGCCGGCGAGCAGCTGGTCGCAAAATGCCTCGATGCTGTTAGGGCGGTCTTGCGGCATGGGGGAGAGGGCACTCATGAGTGCAGCCTCGGCTCCCGGGGGAAAGTGTGGGATGAGCTCGCTGGGATAAGTGGCACCGCCGATGATGCGGCCGAGCGAGTCGCCGGGCGTGGCCGCCATAAAGGGGGCGCTGCCGCACAGGCTCTCGTAGATCACGCAGGCAAGGGCAAAGACATCGGCGCGTTCGTCGACCGTGCCGGTCTCGATATCGAGCTGCTCGGGCGGCATGTAGCCGATGGTGCCGCCGCGTGACCCGCCAAAGCCGCCGGCAGACGACAGCCGCGCCATGCCAAAGTCGGTGAGCTTTACATTACCCGAATGGTCGATAAGCACATTGGCGGGCTTTATGTCCAGATGAAGCACGCCGTTTGCATGGGCAAAGGTGAGTGCCTGCCCCAGCGCGTCGGCAATGGCCGCGGCCTCGTCAAAGGTGAGCGAGTGACCGTCCACGCGATGCAAAAACTCGGCCAACGACATGCCGTCGACATATTCCATGACCAGGTAGGCATAGGCGGTGTCGTGCGTAAAGTCGATAACCTGCACGATATTGGGATGTTGAAGCATGGCGGCGGTATGCGCCTCGCGCAGTACATCCATGATGTCGCTGGCGGGCATGCCGGCGCCGTTGATAAGAGGGATGCGCTTAATGGCCACGCGACGGCGCAGATGCGTGTCGCGGCAAATCTCGATGGAGCCAAAACCACCGGTCGCAAGCGTCTCGAGCGGCTGGTACCGCTTGAGCAGCTCGCGAGAGCTAGTGCCCTCCAAGGGAACGTCCGGCGAGAACCGGGCGGTATGTTGCGAGAAAAGCGGCATGGCCAACCCTCGTGCGTTTAAAGTTCGTTTGCGAGCGGCGGGCGCGGGGCCGAGCCATTCGCGGTGGCATAGATGCTGCTAGTGTAGCACGCTCAGGTGCATGGGGAGGATGGCGGGATGCGAGGCTGCCTGTCTGGCTTGGCCTTAGCGCTTCTTCTTGCTCTTCTTCTGCTTGCGCTGCTTGCCCTTGTTGTCCTGGGGCTTGTCGGCCTTGTCGCCCCGCTTGGCCTCGGCGGCAGCCTTCTCGGCCTTCATTTTCTTCTTCTTGGTCTCGATGCGGAGCTTTTTGTTGATGCGCGCCTTAAGGAAGGGGCCAAACTGCTCGGCATCGCCGCGGATAAAGGTGTCCTTAGGGATGGTCACGCCCTGGTCGGCGAACATGGCCACAAAGATGCGCTCGCCGTCGAGTACGTGGTCGAGCTTCTCAAACGGGAAAAACTGCGACTTGCCGCTCTTGCCCCAAACCATCAGACCGTCCTCGTTGGCGGCGACGCGGCGATAGCGGCCACCCATGGACTCGTCGGCCTCGACGGCGTCGATAAAGTCGCGGGCGAGGGTGTGGTGCAGGTTTTTGCTCCACCAGGCCAAAAACGCGCCGAACACGATCAGCACGACGCCGAACTTGATCCAGCTGCCGCCGGCCACCAGCATGCCGATGCCGATGAGCGCGGCAATTGCCGCGGCGACATACAGCGAGCCGCGACGCCTGGGTGAGGCGACCAGGCGGGCGAAGTCGGTGACCAGGTCGTTTTCGTACTGATACTCGTTGAGGTACAGGATGCCGTCGTCGGCTGCGGCCTGCTCCTCGAGCGCGACCTCGACCTGGTCGGCTGCTTCGGAGGGAACGAGGTTGCTCTCTGCGTCTGCCATGCTCTTTGGACTCCTATCGCGGCGGGCTCGCCGTACGGGTTATTATGAATGCAGTATGCCGTGCGACCGCATGGCCGTCGCGGCAACAAGACTCAGTATACCCGGGGGAGCACCCATGGAATCGTTGTACCGAAAGTATCGCCCGCTCACCTTCGACTCCGTGGTGGGCCAGCAGCATATCGTCTCGACGCTCGAGCACGCCATCACCGAGGGGCGCCTGTCCCACGCGTACCTGTTCTGCGGACCGCGCGGCACGGGCAAGACCACCATGGCGCGTATCCTTGCCAAGGCGCTACTGTGCCGCAACGCCGAGGCGGCGCGCGCCGAGGGTGCGAGCGGTTGCATGCCCGACGGCACCTGCGAGGAGTGCGAGCTCATCGCCGAGGGCAACCACCCCGATGTCTACGAGCTCGATGCCGCAAGCCGCACGGGCGTGGACAATGTGCGCGAGGAGATTATCAACTCCGTCAACTTTGCCCCGGTGCGTGGCAAGTACAAGATCTATATCATCGACGAGGTCCACATGCTCACGACGGCGGCGTTTAACGCGCTGCTCAAGACGCTCGAGGAGCCGCCGGCGCACGTGATCTTTGTGCTGTGCACCACCGATCCGCAAAAGATTCTGGAGACCATCCTCTCGCGCTGCCAGCGCTTCGATTTCCACCGTATCGGCAACGAGGATATCGAGCATCGCTTGTCCTACGTGTGTGAGCAGGAGGGCTTCGATTACGACGACGAGGCGCTGGCCATCGTGGCACGCCATGCCAAGGGCGGTATGCGCGATGCGCTTTCCACGCTGGAGCAGCTGAGCGTTTTTGGCAACGGCGCCGTGCATGCAGACGATGCCCGCTCGCTTTTGGGCGAGGTTTCGGACCAGATCCTGGGCGAGTTTGCCCGCGCTATTGCCGAGCGTGATATTGCTGAACTCTATGGGCTCATTCGCGCACAGGTCGAGGAGGGCAATGATCTGCTTGAGCTGACGCGCGACCTGGTGGCGCATGTGCGCGACGTGTATGTGGCCTGCGTTGCCGGTGCCCGTGCCGAGCTGTTTGAGGGCGGGGCCGAGCAGGCCGAGGCGCTTGCTGCCGAGGCTGCTACCTTTGGCGAGCATCCGGCCGACCGTCTGGCCCGCGTGCTGACGGTGCTCGACGATGCCGCGTTGGAGATGAGGGGCGCGAGCGACGTGCGCCTGGTGCTCGAGATCGCTTGCACGCGCCTGGCACGTCCCGAGGCCGATTTAACGATTGAGGCTTTGGCTGAGCGCGTGGCTCGCTTGGAGGCCATGGTTGCCAACGCCGCCGTTCCGGCGAGTGTGGCTGCTGCTCAGGCCGCCGCTGTCTCTTATACACATCTGACGCTGCCGACGATCGCATATGTGTAGATCTCGGT
>UROM01000049.1 GCA_900549455.1 uncultured Collinsella sp.
TCTACACTTATGCGATCGTCGGCAGCGTCAGATGTGTATAAGAGACAGGGGATGTCCTTGGCCGTGGCCTCGCCGGCAAACAGCATGCGCTCGATCTCGTAGCGCACCATAACGTGCAGCGGATAGGTGAGCTCGTCCGCCTCGGTACGGATCAGCGACGGCTGAGCGATGTTCACGGCGCGGTAGAGCGTGTCCTCGTCAACGTCGCCGTAGACCTCGGGCGCGTGACGGCGCAGCACCTCGAGCAGCGGTCCCATAAAGGCGCGGCTGCGGCCCACGGTGTTCTCGAAAAAGCGGCTCTGGCTCTCGTGGATGCCCATGGAGGTGCCGCCCTCCAGGCAGGTGCGCGCGTAGGCGGGATTGACGCCCAGCTCGTACATGGCGTGTCCAGCCTCGTGGATGATGCTGTAGACGTTGGAGATGCAGTCGTTCTCGTAGATGTGCGTCGCGATGCGCGCATCGCCCACCGAGAAGCCCTCGCTAAACGGATGCTCGGTAAAGGCGAGCGTGGTGTCGTCCAGGTCCAGGCCGACGAGCTTCATGAGGTCGAAGCTCATGGCGCGCTGGGCAGCCTCGGGCACATGGGCGTGCAAAAAGTCGGCAGCCGGCTGCTGGCCGCGCTCACCGATGGCGTGCACGAGCGGCACGACCGTGGCCTTGACCTCGTCGCAAAACGCGTCGAAGCTCTCGGTGGAAAGGCCACGCTCGTACTGGTCGAGCCAAACGTCGTATGGGTCGCGCCTGGGGTCCATGAGCTCGGCCTGATGCTTAAGCTGTCCGACGATTCTGTCCACATAGGGCTCAAAGCTCGCCCAGTCGTTGGCCGTCTTGGCCTTGTGCCACACAGCATCGGCCTCGCAGGTGAGCCTGGTCCAGGCCTCGGCCTCCTCGGTGGGGATGACGCTGGCCTCGCGCTGGTCGCGGCCGAGCACGCGAATCTCGTCGAGCAACTGCGGGTCGTCGATCTTTCCGCCGGCGACGGTCTCGCGTGCCAGCGAGCGCACAAGTTCGACAGACTTTTCGCTGGTCAGGAGCTTGTGGTGCTCGCCGGCAAGCGTGCCCATGGCATCGGCACGGGCGGCGGCGCCGTTGGCGGGGGCGATGGTTGCGCCGTCAAACTCGGCAATCTTGAGTAGGTACTCGCGGGTCCACAGCTTGCCCTCGAGCTTGCGGAACTTCTTGACGGCCTTGTCGGCCTTGACGCCCTTGGCGGCTTTTGCCACGGCGGCCTTGGCCTTCTTATCGAGTTTCTTTCCCATACCATATCCTTAATCTCGCAGGCCGCGCCGCCTTTGGGCGCACGGCCAGTTTGCACAGCTACCCGTCTTGTACCCAGCGCGAACAAAACGGAACGCGGCGATACGCTCGCACAATGTGGTATCCTATAGCCCAATGCGTTGACGGAGAGGGTTTTGCCCGCCGCGTCGCCGGCAAGAGAGGGAAGGTCATGGGCTGCAAGCCTTCCTGCGGTGGCAAGGGCCAAGCGTTCACTCCCGAGCAGCGACCTCAACGGGCGCGCGGCCAGCGGCGGCGAAGCCCCAGTAGGGAAGCCGTGAGCCTCGCGATAAGGGGCGCAGAGTGGGCACGGCGGGCCAGACATCCGCCGGGTCAAACAAGGTGGTACCGCGGAATTCAACCGTCCTTGGGCAATGCACATGCCCGAGGACGGTTTTTTGTTACCGAACCGGGCCGCGTTTTCGCAACGTCAGGCGACGGCAGTCGTCTCGGCGAGCGGGGAGCGCGAGAGACGAAAGGGAAGACATGAGTCTGATTGATGATCTGGTCAAACTCGAGGAAGAGGCCAAGGAGCTCGTCGCAGGCGCCGACGACGCCGCAAAGCTCGAGGCCGCGCGCGTTGAGCTGCTCGGTCGCAAGGGCCGCATCACCGGCCTGATGCGCATGATGGGCAAGCTCGCCCCCGAGGATCGTCCCGTGATGGGCAAGCGCGCCAACGAGATGCGCCAGCTGATCGAGGGCATGCTCGACGAGCGCACCACCGAGATGAAGGCCGCCGCCCTCAAGCACGCACTCGAGCACGAGGCCGTCGACATCACGCTGCCGGGCATCCGTCCGCAGATCGGTCACCAGCACCTGATCAAGCAGATCATCGAGGAGGCCGAGGACATCTTCTGCGGCATCGGCTACACCGTCGAGTCCGGCCCCATGGTCGACACCTCCTATTACAACTTCACCGCGCTCAACGCCCCCATGGATCACCCGAGCCGTTCGGCCCGCGATACCTTCTACGTGGTCGACAACAACCCCGGCAGCGTCGCACACCCCGAGGCTCACGCCCACGGCGAGTCCGACGTGCTGCTGCGCACCCAGACTTCGGGCGTGCAGATCCACACTATGGAGTCGCAGAAGCCGCCCATCTACATGATCTGCCCGGGCACCGTCTACCGTCCCGACACGGCCGACGCCTGTCACCTGCCGCAGTTCAACCAGATCGAGGGCCTGGTCGTCGACGAGGGCATCACTTTTGGCGATCTTAAGGGCACGCTCGACTACTTTGTTAAGTGCATGTTTGGCGAGGATCGCAAGACGCGCTATCGCCCGCACTTCTTCCCCTTCACCGAGCCGAGCTGCGAGGTGGACGTGAGCTGCCACGTGTGCGGCGGCAAGGGCTGCAACTTCTGCAAGCACAGCGGCTGGATCGAGATCCTGGGCTGTGGCATGGTCGACCCCAACGTCCTGATCAACTGCGGCATCGACCCCGAGAAGTACACCGGCTTCGCCTTTGGTATTGGCGCCGAGCGCGTCGCGGCCCTGCGCTACGACCTGCCCGACCTCAGAACTCTCATGACGGGCGATATGCGTTTCTTGAATCAGTTCTAGGCTGCGGCTTGCCCAAGCACGGCACCTCGGCGCTCATTCGTCGCTTGCGTACCAAAGTACGCGGCGCTCCTCTTTCGGGCCGATCTGCCGCACTTGGACAACCCTCGCTTTGTAAGGAATGTTCACAAAGTTGAAGTTTCCACCTGCATCTCTTCGCAGGCTTTCAGTATGAAAGGAGAGCTAGATGCGTGTTTCTTACGACTGGCTCAAGACCATGATCGATATTCCGGAGGATCCCAAGACCCTTTCGGACGAATATATCCGTACCGGCACCGAGGTCGAGGCGATCGACACCGTGGGCGAGTCCTTCGACCACGTGGTGACTGCCAAGGTGCTCACCAAGACCCCGCACCCCGATAGCGACCACATGTATGTGTGCTCGGTCGACGTGGGTGACAAGAATCTCGACGCCGACGGCAACCCCGCCCCGCTGCAGATCGTCTGTGGCGCGCAGAACTTTGAGGCCGGCGACCACATCGTCACGGCAATGATCGGCGCTGTGCTTCCCGGCGACGTCAAGATCAAGAAGAGCAAGCTTCGTGGCGTCGTGTCCATGGGCATGAACTGCTCTGCACGCGAGCTCGGCCTGGGCGGCGACCACTCCGGCATCATGATTCTGCCCGAGGATACGCCCTGCGGCATGCCGTTTGCCGAGTACGTGGGCTCGAGCGACACCGTGCTCGACTGCGAGATCACGCCCAACCGTCCCGACTGCCTGTCCATGATCGGCATGGCCCGCGAGACCGGCGCCATTTTCGACCGCGATTTTCACGTTGAGCTGCCCGCCATCAAGGCCGAGACCGGCCGCGCGACCGACGACGAGCTTTCGGTCGAGATTGCCGACGAGGGCCTGTGCGACCGCTATGTCGCCCGCATCGTGCGCAACGTGAAGGTCGGCCCCTCGCCCGACTGGATGGTCAAGCGCCTCAACGCCCTGGGCGTGCGCCCGCACAACAACATCGTCGACATCACCAACTACGTGATGATGCTCACCGGTCAGCCGCTGCACGCCTTTGACCTGGACACCTTTGCCGAGCGCGATGGCCATCGTCGCGTGGTGGTTCGCGCCGCCCAACAGGACGAGAAGTTTACGACCCTCGACGGCGAGGAGCGCACGCTCGACGCCGGCATGGGCCTCATCACCGACGGCGAGCGTCCCGTGGCGCTGGCCGGCGTTATGGGCGGCATGGATTCCGAGATCGAGGACGACACCGTCGACGTGATGGTCGAGAGCGCCTGCTTCAACGCCGGTCGCACCTCGCACACCAGCCGCGACCTGTCGCTGATCTCCGATGCCTCCATTCGCTTTGAGCGCCAGGTCGACGAGACCGGCTGCGTGGACGTCGCCAACGTCACGTGCGCGCTGATCGAGGAGATCGCCGGCGGCGAGGTCGCCCCCGGCTATGTGGACGTGTTCCCCGCGCCCAAGACCATCGACAGCATCAAGCTGCGCTTGGCCCGCGTGCACGCCATCTGCGGCGCCGACATCGAGCCCGACTTTATCGAGCGCTCGCTCACCCGCCTGGGCTGCACTGTCGAGCGCGACGGCGAGGACTTTATGGTCACCCCGCCGAGCTTCCGCCCCGACCTGCCGCGCGAGATTGACCTGATCGAGGAGGTCCTGCGCCTGTGGGGCATGGGCCGTGTGACGGCGACCATCCCGGCTGCCAAGAACCATATCGGCGGCTTGACCCGCGAGCAGAAGCTCACCCGCAAGGTCGGCGAGATCCTGCGCGCCTGTGGCCTCAACGAGACCACGACCTTTGGCTTTGCCGCCCCGGGCGACCTGGAGAAGATCGGTATGTCCACCGAGGGCCGCGGCTGCCCCGTCGTGCTCATGAACCCGCTGGTGGCCGAGCAGACCGAGATGCGCCGCTCACTGCTGCCGGGTCTGCTGCAGTCTGTGGCCTATAACGAGGCCCACGGCACGCCCAACGTGCACCTGTACGAGGTCGGCAGCCTGTTCCACGGTCGCGAGAACGCCAGCCTGCCCAAGGAGACCAAGTCCGTGGCGGGTGTGCTCTCGGGCCAGTGGAGCGAGCAGTCCTGGAGCATGAAGTACCGCAAGCTGCGCTTCTTCTTTGGCAAGGGCATTGTCGAGGAGCTGCTTGCCCAGTTGCGCATCGAGAAGGTCCGCTTCCGTCCCGTCGAGGGCGAGGGCTACGCTTTCTTGCAGCCGGGTCGTGCGGCCGAGGTTCTGTCCGGCGGCACCGTGCTGGGCTGGGTCGGCGAGATTCACCCCGAGGCGCGCGAGGCGATGGGCATCGATGAGGTCGTCGTTGCCTTTGAGCTCGATCTGGACAAGCTGATCAAGGGCGCCCGCAACCAGGAGAACTACCGCGAGTTCTCGCAGTACCCTGCCGTTGAGCACGACCTTGCTATCGTGGTCGATAACTCCGTGACCTGCGAGGACCTTGAGCGCCGCATTACCAGCGCCGGCGGCAAGTTGCTCGAGGGTGTGCGTCTGTTCGACGTCTACCGCGATCCGGTCCGCGTGGGCGTGGGCAAGAAGTCCATGGCCTTTGCGCTTACGTATCGCTCCGACGACCACACGCTCACCAGCGAAGAGGTCGAAAAAGCGCACCAGAAGATCGTCACCAAGGTGTGCAAGGGCGTAAACGGCGAGGTCCGCGGCTAGGTCCTGCGCTGGGAGCACGGGACCCCTCCACAGTTGCTGTGGGACCCTGCGTGACCGCGGTGCTCGACATAAGGCACCGCTGAGCCTGCATATATGACACGCGCATTACATAGCGGCGTGCTGCTTTGTCGGCAGTGCGCCGTTTTGCTATGATAGCCCGCGGCGTGTTACGAATCTAACAATACGTAACACTGACAAGGTGATTTAAGCGGCGTTGCAATTCCGTGCGCCGATAACCGGGAGGCGTACATGCACATTCCAGATAATTATCTGTCCCCGCAGACGGATGCCGTGCTGGCGGTGGCGATGGTGCCCGTTTGGGTTCACTGCATCAAGAAGGTGCGCGCCACGCTCGATCGCGAGCATGTGGCTTTCCTGGGCATCTGCGCTGCATTCTCCTTCTTACTTATGATGTTCAACGTGCCGCTGCCCGGCGGTACCACTGGTCACGCCGTCGGCGGCGCGCTCATCGCGCTGCTGCTGGGCCCGGAGGCCGCGGCCATCGCGGTTTCGGTCGCGCTGGCGCTGCAGGCGCTGCTGTTTGGCGACGGCGGCGTTCTGTCCTTTGGCGCCAACTGCTTTAACATGGCCTTTGTGCTGCCGTTTGCCGCTGCTATCGTGTTCCGTGCGCTCAACAGCCGTCTGTACGACAAAAGCTGGGGCACCTCGGTTTCGGCCATCGTAAGCGGCTGGGTCGGCCTGTGCCTGGCGGCCCTGTGCGCAGCAATCGAGTTTGGTATTCAGCCGATGCTCTTTACCAACGCTTCGGGCGCGCCGCTGTATTGCCCCTTCCCGTTGTCTGTGGCTATTCCGGCCATGTTGATCCCGCATATGCTGGTTGCCGGCGTGGTCGAGGGCGTGGCGACGGCTGCGATCTACGGTTTCATTAAGAAGACGGCGCCGAGCATTATCGTCGGACCCGAGGCCGTCGATGGCCAGCTTGCTGCCGAGGGCGCTGCTGCCAAGAAGACCTCGCTGGTCCCCACGCTCATCTTGGTTGCCGTGCTTGTCGTGGCCACGCCGCTGGGCCTGCTGGCCACGGGTGACGCCTGGGGTGAGTGGGACGCTGAGGGCGCCGCGACCGCCGTTCAGGAGGCTGGTGACAACAGCCTGCAGGCTTCGGTCGGTCTCGATACCCCGACCTTTGCCGATGCGCTGCCCACGGGCGATTACCTGCAGGCCTATTCCGAGGAGCAGGGTCTTGGCTTTGCCGGTCAGGCTGCCATGTATATCCTTTCCGGTGTGATTGGCGTGGCGGTGCTCACCATCGCATTCCGTCTGATCTCGCTGACGGTTAAGGAAAGCGGTGCTCATGGCAATAGCCGAGCTGCCTAGTTGGCTTGCGGCCGAGGAGCGATATGAGCCCGTGGGGGCTCGGCATCGCGTAATGCAACAGAACGTCCTGCACCTGGCGAGCCTGCTTGAGCGGGTTCGCCTGGGCGGCGGCGCACACGAGGGCGGGTCGATGATCGACCGCGCCCTTTCTTCCGTTTCGGCGCCGGTGCGTTTGGTGGGGATGCTCGTCTGCGTTCTGTGCGTGTGTCTGACGCAGAGCCCGCTGTACCTCATGTTGATGGCGGCGATCGCGTTGGTGCTGGTCGCGGTGCGCCCCGTACGCGGGCTGGGCGCTACCTTTATGCCGGCGTTGGCTGCTGCGGGGTTTGCCGTGGTTCTGGCACTGCCTGCCCTGCTGCTGGGCGCTTCTGCCACGGGTGCCATGCTTAAGATTGCACTCAAGACCTTCATTAACGTGTCGCTGGTACTGGGCGTTTCGTGGACCCTCACGTGGAGTCGCATGTCGGCGGCGCTTAAGATGTTGCACCTGCCCGACGAGGTTATCTTTACCTTTGATATGGCACTCAAGCATATCGAGGTGCTGGGACGCACGGCGCATGATCTGTGCGAATCGGTCATGCTGCGCAGCGTTGGCCGTGCGCCTGAGGGATTTTCGCGTACCGACTCGGTGGCGGGTATCATGGGCATGACGTTTATCAAGGCTATGGAATGCAGCCGCGCGATGGACGAGGCCATGCTCTGCCGTGGGTTTGCCGGCGCGTATCCGACGCCCGCTCGCAGCTCTTTTGGCTGGCGCGATGCGGTTTATGCGGCCGTTG
The DNA here is from genome assembly GCA_900549455.1 of uncultured Collinsella sp. GTDB lineage: Bacteria > Actinomycetota > Coriobacteriia > Coriobacteriales > Coriobacteriaceae > Collinsella. The sequence continues at coordinate 7,591 of UROM01000049.1, forward strand.
TGGTGCTGCTCGCCGTGTTGTGCGCGGTGCTGTAGCGCGGGCGGTTTAACCGTCGATGTGAATAGGGAAGGGCGACGTTTTGACAAACGATACGAATGGCACGATGGGTGCGAGCGGTGCTGCCGGTGCCGAGGCCACGCCGCTCATCGAGTTTCGTGACGTGGTGTTTTCCTATGCGGGCCATACGGTGGTCGATGGCGTTTCGCTGCAGGTGGACCGTGGGGAGCTTGTTGCCCTGCTCGGTCCCAACGGCTGCGGCAAGACGACGATCATGCGCCTTATCAACGGCCTTGAGCTCACGGACGCGGGTGCGTACCTGTTTGACGGACATGCGGTCGATGCGGCATATCTCAAGGATTCTGCGACGGCCCAGCGGTTCCATCAGCGCGTGGGCTTTGTGTTCCAGAATGCCGATGCGCAGCTCTTTTGCGCCACGGTCGGTGAGGAGGTCGCGTTTGGCCCCGCCCAGATGGGGCTTCCGGCAGGCGAGCTCGAGCGCCGCGTTCGCGATGCCATGGAGCTGTTCCAGGTTGCCGATCTGGTCGATGCCTCGCCTTATCAGCTTTCGGGCGGGCAAAAGAAGCGCGTTGCGCTGGCTGCCATCGTGTCGATGAACCCCGATATCCTGGTACTCGACGAGCCTACCAACGGACTTGACGAAGACTCTTGTGACATCGTGGTCAACTTTCTACTGGCCTATGTTGCTGCCGGTAAGACGGTCTTGATGAGCACGCACCATCAGGATTTGGTACGACGCCTGGGTGCCCGCGCCATCTATATCGACCGATATCACCACGTGGTCGAGGCACCGGTGTCGTCGTATGGAACCGAGAGCGGCGCTGCGGAATAGTTGCTGCGTAGTAGGGTCGCGGCCGCGCGCGTGGCTTGCCGTGATGGTATAGTTATCCAGGTTTTTATGGGGGTGGCTATGCCAAGCTGGAACATTCATATCGCTCAGACGGAGCGTTTGCTGGAGCGCACCGGTGCGCTTGCCAATAGCGTGCGCGACCGCAATGCCTTTTTGTTTGGCTGTGTGGTTCCGGATATCTTCGTGGGCTATATGGTCCCTGGCATCGCCGACCCCATCCCGTATCGCATCACGCATTTTGCCAAGCCTGAGCCTATCCCCAAGCCGCGCGAGCATGAGTTTTGGGACACCTATGTGGCGCCGCTGCTCAAAGGGGCGCCTGTTGGTACGCCGGCTGCCGCGACCTCGATTGTCGAGGAGCGCGAGCGACTCAATCGGGTGCATTATCCCCAACGCTACAAGGACGCCGAGCCGGTTGCCGGTCCCGGCGCTTGTGAGTTCTCGCTTGCGTCCGAAGATGTGGCACAGTCGCTGCTCGATCTGACGCTGGGCGTTTGGTCTCACCTCGTGGCCGATACCGTGTGGAATACGCGCGTGAATCAGTATCTGGAGGCGCACGGCGGCAAGCCGTGCGAGGAATTCCGCATTAAAAAGCAAGGCGACTTTGACTGGTTTGGCAAGACGCTCGGCATTGTTTCTATCCCGCGTGCGACCGATCGCCTGTATACCGCGGCGGCCCAGTTTGGTCAGTATTCGATTCCGCAAGATTATGTGCTCAAGACCATTGGCGTCATGCACGAGACCGTGCGCGAGAACCCCGGCGAGCCGGATCATCCACCGTACCGCCTGCTGAGCGAAGCGTTCTTTGACGCAACATTTACCGAGGTCGTCGAGCTAACCGAGGCGGGTTTTACCGCCCGCGTCGCATCACCCGGTGTGCCCGCTCTGCCCCTGATCGCTAGCTGCTAGCTGGCCGGCCCGGCAGTGAATAGCTCAACCCAATCGACAAGTAGCTCTTGCCGAAGGACATCTTCGGCAGTGCGCTCCTGTTTAGTCTTTGGGACGTAGGTAAGCCCAGCCTTTTTATGGATGAGCTCGGCTATGTGGTCGAAGCTCTTCTTATCCTTAATCTGGCCATAGGTAATTTGGATGACATCGTAGCCCATGCTTGTAAGTGCGGTGGCGCGCTCGGCATCGGAGAGACTCGCGGCTTCGCTGCCGTGGGCGGAGCGGCCTTGGCATTCCAGAATGACGCCCATACTGTCGGTGCTGCTCTCGATGAGGATGTCGGCATAGCAGCAGGTTTTGTCATACAGCGAGCGTGCGGCTTCGCTGAGCGGGATGCGCACATTGTTGGCGATATCGATGCCCAGGCCGCCTTCGTCGCGGGGGAGCGAGACGAGCATGGAGGTCTGAACCTCAAAGGGCGAAGCGGTTTGTCCCGTCATGCGTTCGGTGGCCCAGCGGAGCTGCTTGACGCCGCGCAGGCCTGCGGCCTGCTTGGCGAACGCGGCGATATCCGCCGCGCTGAGGAGTGGTGGGTGCTTCCAAAGATTGGTGTCGTTGCCCTTGGTGTCGACAACGCGTTCCCAACCGCAGTCGGGCGGGATGAGCTTAAGCGATATTGCTTCATCAAGCTGTTGTTGTGCACGTTTGCAGGGCTTAAACACTGCGAAGGAGCTGCACATTTCATAGCATGCCATGAGCAGCTGGTTGCGTGAGACCTGTGTAGCGAGGTTGAGCAGCGTGAACTCGGGCGATGTGACATCAAAACCATGCTCAGTCTGTCTAAATGATCCAGGAGGTGGCTCTTGGGTCAGCAGACGGCTATGAAATAGCTTTCCGTTCGCGCGCTGTTTTCTTTCGCTCACGAATCTCCAAACTGGTGTGCCAAGCAAGTCTTTAAATACTGGTTGTTTTGAGTAATGCACCAAGCGATGGTCATGGTTGGGCGGCAGGATTGCCGGATAGAGTCCCAGTATCTGGGGCGGGATGCGATAGTACTGAAAAGCCGTGGGTCCGCAGGCAAGAAATGACATAGCAATCCGATCGTTTGAGCGTTGTTTGGGCTAGAAAAGCTATCGGTTTCGGAAGTGCGGGGAAAAGAGAAACAGGCTAAGCACAAGCGGTATTTGAGCCAACTTTATCAGGGGTTTTGTCGAAATAAAAGGGCTTGTGCTCGGGGGTGAGCGATTTTTTCCCCGCACTTCCGAAAACGCGGTCGATTTGGACCTTGCTAAAACGATTTATCAGCCCTGCGTGAGGTGTGGGTTTGCCACCGGGCGAACATTTTTAGCGCTTGGGACTTTATTCTTTGAGCCTCGAAGAGTGGATTTCGCACTTTTGGTAAAGAAATGAGTGCGTGTTTTGCCGTGCGCCGGCATTGGCACAGAAAAAGGGCCCGGAAGGCAAAGCCTTCCGGGCCCTTTGCAATGCAAGTGTGCTTGCAAGTGCGATTTAGCGCACCTGAGCGACGTAAGCGACGTTGGTCGAGGAGACCTTGTCCTCGAGCTGGACGCTCATGCGGGGATCGCCGGCGGTGGCGACGGTCAGATCGCCGGCCTCAACGTAGCCGAGCTCCTTAGCGGTCTCGATCGCCTTGACGATCGTGCCGTTGACGGTGCCCTGGGTGATCTCGGCCTGGTGCGGGATAACGCCCCAGTACATAATCATCTGCTGGACGGCCCACTCGTGGCGGGAGAACGCGCAGATCGGCATGTTGGGACGGAAGTGCGAGATCAGGCGAGCGGTGCGACCGGTGGTCGTCGGCACGGTGATGCACTTGGCGCCAACGGTGGTGGCCATGTTCACAGCTGTCTCTTATACACATCTGACGCTGCCGACGATCGCATAAGTGTAGAT
>UROM01000050.1 GCA_900549455.1 uncultured Collinsella sp.
CGAGATGCTCAGGAGTCTCGTGGGCTCGGAGATGTGTATAAGAGACAGCATCATGACCGTGCATGCGTCCAAGGGTCTGGAGTATCCGGTCGTGGCGGTTGCCGAGTGTTTTGGCGTGCGCAAGCCGTCCGGTGCGGCGCAGATGGGTCGCGTCGAGGGCGGAGCGCAGGTCGTGGCGCTGCCGGCACGCTTCGACGGCGTTAAACTCGCGGACGGTACGTTCGTGAAGGGCGATGACGTCAAAAAGCAGTTTGAACACGCGTTTAAGGGCAAGGGCACGTCGCTGTGGTTGCCGCCAGAGCTTATGGAGGACGTATGCGCGACGGGCTCTCCCGCCGAGGCATTTGCCCGCCTGCGCAACGACGACCTGCAACTTTCGCTCGAAGAGCGGGCTCGTCTGCTCTATGTCGCCATGACGCGTGCGCGCGAGCTGGTGATCTTGGCGATGGATGCCGGCGTGAGCCGTGGCAAGGTGACGGCGCCGACCTTCGACGTCGAGACCGATCTGACCTACGACGTGCTGCGCCGCATCCTGCCGGCCGACAGTCTGGACATGCCGCAGCTCGATAGCGACCGTTTGGTGTTCGACAACTCCAGGCCGGGCGACTACGAGCTTATCTCGCTGGCGGACTTTACGTTTGGCGAGCAGGCGTTTGAGGCTAACGCTTCGCTGGATGTCGAGGGCAGGCTTGTTCGCGGCGATGCCGATGCCGCCGATAATGCTGCGCGCTCAACCGTCCCCGGTCCTGCCGACCCCAAGCCCGATTCGTTTGAGCTTGTGTATCCCCAGGCAGTGGGCGTGCGCATGGGCATCTGTCCGTATCCGATGCGTGATTCGTATAGCTACTCGTCAATCGCCGCGGCGCTTCATGCCGAGACGGAAGATCGTGCCGCCGAGGCACACGTGCCCATGGACGAGGCCGGCGATGATGCGGAGTCGGATGGCTCGGAGATGACGGATGCAGACGTGGCCGCCGTTGAGCCCGCCGGCAACCCCATGGCGCTGGGCTCGGCGTTCCACGCCGCTTGCCAGTGGCTCATCGAGATGGGTGCCGATGCGCTGCCCGCTGCGCGCGCCGATGCGCTGGCGCGCCTGTGGCGCCTGACGCCGGAGCAGCGCGAGCGCTTCGATGTCGCCCTGAATCGCTGGCTCAAGTCGGCTGTTCGTGCTGACCTGCTCGCGTGGCCGTGCGTTCGTGCCGAGGTGCCGTTCTTTTCGCTGGGCTGCGAGGACGAGGACATCGCTCGCTACGGTGCATATGCCGAAGGCGCCATCGACGCTTTGGCGACGAACCCGGCCGATCCGTCACGCGCACTGGTCATCGACTACAAGACGGGCGGCACGCCGGATGAGACGCCCGACCAGCTGCTCGAGAAGCACGCCCTGCAGGCGCGCGTCTACGCTGATGTTCTGCACAAGGCGGGCTTTGAGGCCGTGACCGTCAAGTTCGTCCGCGTGGAGCAGCCGGATCCAACCATCTTCGTCGAACCCGCCGAGCCCCAAGTAGTCACCTACAACTTCTAGTCCTCAGATAACTTGCGGTGGAATAGTTCCTGCATTGCGGCCCAGGTGGCCCAAGCGGGAACTATTCCACCGCAACTGCAAGAGGAGCCGTGTGGGTTTGGCTAGGTTCGGGTGCCGTCCGCGCCGTGCGGTAAAATCGTTCAGTCAGAACACGAACCCGCATCGGAGCTCATCACATGGCATTCGTCCATCTGCACAACCACACTGTCTTTTCCATGCTCGACGGCGCAACCCGTATCCAGGATATGGTCAACCGTGCCGTTGAGCTGGGCATGCCCGCCGTGGCCATTACCGACCACGGCTACATGTATGGCGTGCCCGACCTGGCGCTGGCCTGCGACGCCGTCAACCACAACACGCCCGAGTACAAAACCTGGAGCCACGACAAGGCCTTCTTGGAAAAGGACCGTCGTGACGAGCTGGTGGAGCCCGATCCCGAGGAAAACCCGCGCGAGCATGCCCAGTATGTGAAGGACATGGCCATGTGGGACGAGAAGGGCAATATCGACGAGCTCAAGCCGCCCCTGGTCATCAAACCCATCTTTGGCTGCGAGGTCTACTTTACGCCGGACGAGACCCTTGCCCGCGACCACAAGCCCGAGCTCTACCACATGATTCTTCTGGCCAAGGACCAGGAGGGCTATGTCAACCTGATGCAGACGGTTTCCGAGGCCGCCGTGCAGGGCTTTTACTACAAGCCGCGCGTGACGCTCGACAACCTGCGCCGCCACGCCAAGGGCATGATCTGCACGAGCGCCTGCATCGCGGGCATCATCCCCAAATACATCGACCGCGGCGACATGGAAGGCGCCATCAAGTGGGCCGAAACCTTCCGCGACACCTTCGATCCCGGCGACTTCTATATCGAGATTCAGGAACACGGCATTACCACCGATAATGGCCTGACCGACGAGCAGATGGACCGTACGCTCATCGACATCGCCAAACAGGTGGGCGTCAAGGTCATCGCTACCAACGACTTTCACTACCTGCGCCGCGAGGACGCGCCCGTGCAGGACGTCATCATGTGCATCGGCATGAACGCCAAGGTCGACGACCCCAACCGCATGCGCATGACCGGCTCGGAGTTTTATATGAAGACCGAGGAGGAGATGCGGGCGATGTTCCCGTATTGCCCCGAGGCCTGTGACAACACGCTCGAGATTGCCGACAAGTGCTACGTGGAACTGGACTGGGACTCCATCATCCTGCCGCGCTTCCCGTTGCTCGATCCCGGCGAGACGCACGAGAGCCAGTTCCGCCGCGAGTGCGAGAAGGGCCTGCGCCAGCACTACGGTGACGACTGGGCCACGCGCGAGATCGGCGGCGTCAACATCAAAGAGCGCTTTGAGTACGAATACAAGGTCATCTGCGACAAGGGCTTTGCCGCCTACTTTTTGATCGTCGCCGAGTACGTGCAATGGGCTAAGGACAACGGCATCGGCGTCGGCCCCGGCCGTGGCTCGGCCGCCGGCGCTATCGTCGCCTACGCCATGAACATCACCGCGTTTGACCCGCTCGAGAACGGCCTGATGTTCGAGAGGTTCCTGTCCCCGCAGCGTACCGAGATGCCCGATATCGATATGGACTTCGACGATGAGCGGCGCCTCGAGGTCGTGGAGCACGTTCGCCAGCTCTACGGCCCCGAGAAGGTCACCCACGTCATCACCTACTCGACCATTAAGGCCAAGCAGGCCATCAACGACGCCGCGCGCGTCCTGGACTACCCGGTCTACATGGGCCAGCGCCTGTCCAAGATGGTCTCGAGCGACCCCAAGGTCAAGCTCAAGCAGGTGCTCGAAAAACAACCCGGCAAAGAGGATCTGTTTAACCCCGACTTTGCCGAGGCCTATAAAAAGGACGACGACGCCCGCCGCATCATCGACACGGCGCTCTCGATTGAGGGCCTCACCCGTGGCGAGGGCGTGCACGCGTGCGCCGTTCTGATCTGCCGCGACCCCGTCAACGAGCATGTGCCCACCAAGCTCGACACCAAGGGCGGCGTCGAGATTACCCAGTACGAGGGCCATACCGTTGCCGACATGGGCCTGCTCAAGATGGACTTCCTGGGCCTGCGCACGCTGACGGTTATCTCCAAGGCTAAGGCAAACATCAAGAAGAACTTCGGCATCGACATCAAAGAGGAAGAGATTCCCTTTGACGATCCCGAGATCTTTAAGCTCATGGGCTCCGGCCACACCGCCGGCGTCTTCCAGGTCGAGTCCGCCGGCATGACGGCCACGATCAAGAACATGAAACCCACCGAATACAAGCACGTCGTGGCATTGATCGCTCTGTACCGCCCGGGCCCGCTGGGCGCCGGCATGGTTTCGTCCTACATCAACCGTATGAACGGCAAGGAGCCGGCCGTCTCCTACGACGACCGCCTGGACGACATCCTGGGCGAAACCTACGGCACCATGGTCTACCAGGAGCAGGTTATGCTCATCTCCGTCGAGATGTGCGGCTTCTCCAAGGGCGAATCGGACTCGCGTATCCGTAAGCCCGTGGCTAAGAAAAAGATCAAGCTGCTCACGTCGACGGTGCTCCACTGGGAGGATGGCTCGGACGAGACCACCTACGACCACTGGATGAACGGTGCTATCAAGAACAACTACACGCGCGAGGTCGCCCAGAAGATTTGGGACGATGTTCTCGAGTTCGCGTCTTACGCCTTTAACAAGTCGCACTCCGCCGGCTACGCCATCCTGGTTATGCAGACGGCGTGGCTCAAGGCGCACTATCCGCACGAGTACATGGCGGCCGTTCTGACGTCCTACACGGGCAAGACCGACAAGATCGTTCATTACGTCTCGGCGTGCCGCCACGACGGCATCCCCGTGCTGTCGCCAGATGTCAACGAGTCCGGTACCGAGTTCACGGCTACCAAGGAGGGCGTGCGCTTTGGTCTGGCCGGCATCCGCGGCGTGGGCACTGGCGTGGCGCAGGCGATTATCGCCGAGCGCGAGGCGGGCGGCCCGTTTAAGACGCTGCACGACTTTGTCGAGCGCGTGGACTCGAGCCAGGCCAACCGTCGCGTGATCGAATCGCTCATCAAGGCAGGCGCCTTCGACTCCACGGGGTATCCGCGTCGCCAGATGATGCACTTTGTGGATAAGAACAACCCCGAGAACATCATCGATGCCGCCGTGAAGCGCCAAAAGGATCGCGCGAGCGGCCAGACGTCGTTCTTCGATATGTTCGGCGACGTTGAGGGCTCGGGCTTTGAGGTGAGCGTGCCCGATCCGGACGGCCAGGAGTGGGACCGCCACCTTAAGCTGAGCCAGGAGAAGGAGGTTCTGGGCATCTATGTCTCGGACCACCCGTTGCGCCCGTTTGAGTATGCGCTAGCCAAGGCGCGCGACTTCTCGTTCTCGCAGATCGACACCGGTTACGAGGTGCAAAACCCCACGGGCGGTACCATCAACCAGGAGATTCCCGAGGGCAAGGCGCTGTGGTGGGCCGGTATGGTCTCGAGCGTGTCCAAGCGCGTGACCAAAAACGGCGACCCCATGGGCATCGTGCAGCTCGAGGACATGGAAGGTGAGGCCACGGTCGTGGTGTTCCCCAAGACCTACAAGGAGGCCGAGGGGTACCTGTACGGCGAGGTCGATCCCGAGACCGGCGCGCAGCTGTCCGATGCGTTTGTGCGCATTAAGGGCAAGCTTGAGCGCTCGGACCGCGGCGATCAGATCATCGCGCAGGAGATCGTGCCACTGGAGCTTAATGAGGAGAACAACAAGCCCAAGGTGTTTGAGGTCATGGTGCCCAACAGCCGCTTTAGCCAGGGCAATATGGCGCGTCTTGCCACGGTGCTTACCGCCAACCCGGGCGGCGACCGCGTGGAGATCTTTATCGAGCAGGTGGACGGGCGTGTGCTGCGTGCCGAGGTGCCGGCCAAGGTCAACGCACGCTCGATTCCGCTGTTGGCAGAGGCAAAAGCCATCGTGGGTAACCAGGGTCGCGTGACGGTGATCTAAGGGCGACCTTGCTGGTCCGCGCGAGATTGGAGGAAGTGATGGCACAGGGGACGTTTGTGCAGGCGCTTCGCAAAGAGGCGGCGTTGAGCGGCACCTTTATGAAGGGGCGTTCGCTCATGCTCAACGGTGCCGTGCTGTCGTTTGAGGACTCCGGCTCGCGCTTCTCCAAAAACGTGAACATCGAGGGCTCGGTGCGCGGCTCGCGCGGCGACCTGTACAAGACGCACGTGGCGCTCGACATGGACGAGCACGAGGTTATCGACTACGACTGCGATTGCCCGGCCGCCTTTCGCTATTCCGGCATGTGCAAGCACGCCATCGCCACGGCGCTGGCGTATCTGGATGCCAGCGGCGCCGAGCCCGTCGAGGGCCTGCGCACACCGGTCCGCACGTTTACAGTACCGCCCGCACAGTCCAAGCAGCCCACGCGCCCCGCGCCCACCGCATCTGCGGTCAACCCCAACTTTCCCTTCCCGGCGCCCGTCCCCACGAGCCCGAGCCTTGTGGCGGCGCTTTCCGATCTTTCGGACGCGCGCATGGACGAGCTCGCGGTCATGCGCCGCAAGCTCGCCAGCACCATTGACCCCGATGCGCCCAAAGCGGTGCTGGAGCCCTCGCTGGTGCCGTACTACAATCCGCTGTTTGCCGATCGTTTTAACTGGGCGCTCGAGTTTCGCATTCGTAGCGGTTCGGTGTCCTACGTGGTTAAGGATATCGACGGCATGGCCGATGCCTATGTGCGCGGCGGTACGTTCTCCTATGGCAAGAAGCTTACGTTTGCCCATGTGCCCGAGGCTTTCGGTGACGTGTCGACAAAGCTGCTCGACTTTATCGCAATGACGGTCGCCTACCTAGGCGATATTACGAGCTCGCGCTCGGCGTCGTATGACTTTGCCCGCAACGGTTTTGTCGCCGAGCGTCAGTTGCCGGTATCCGAGCATTCCATCGTGTCCGTGCTGGACCTGCTGCGCGGCAGGACCATGTCCTTTGAGCCTGCTTGGTCGCGGGGAACGACGACGCATCGCGCCTACGAGGTGGCAGTCGAGCCGTCGCCGCAGGGGGAGGGCGAAGTCCCGGCTAAGCGCCCGCCGCTCCTTGCCGCCAAGATTGCACCGGCGGCGGGAGGCAGCTACGACTTGCGCCTGCCGGCCGATACGTACTGCTTTGTCGCAGGCGACGCAGCCTATCTGGTCGATACGCGCCGCGCGCGCCGTACCGACACGGCGTTTGCCCAGCATGCGGCGCCGTTCCTATCGCACTTGTTGCCCTGCCGCATGCCGGTCCATATCGCCGCCGACCAGGTGGGCGAGTTCTGCCGCATGGCGCTGCCGATCTTGCGCGACTACACCGACCTGACCGCTCCCGCCGTACTTGACGCCGTGGCGCCCGAGCCGAGTTTTGCCATGGCGATTGGCGTCGACGATGGCCTTGTGACCTGCAAGATTACGGTGGCCTACGGCGATTGGTCGGCAGATCTCTTTAGTCTTGGTGCTCCGGGCAGTCCTTTCGAAGAGCAACGCCCCGGTGTTCCGCCCCGCGATACGCTGGCGGAGTTTCGCGTTATGGACACGGCTGCCCTGTACTTTGATTTCCGCGAGGGCGGCCTGGCGTTTGAGGAGCGCGATGACGCCCGCCTGTTCCACTTGCTGACCGAGGGCCTGTCTGCCCTGTCCGAACTGGGCGAGATCATGCTCAGCGATCGCCTGCGCCAGATCTCGGTCCGTCCTGCGCCCAAGCTTTCGGTGCGTGCGACCGTCAAGAGCAACTTGCTCGACGTCGAGCTGGGTGCGAGCGGGCTTTCAGCGGCTGACCTTGCCATCTATCTCGATTCGTATAAGCGCCACCAGACGTTCGCGCGCCTTACGTCCGGCGACATCGTGCGCCTGGATGAGGGGGCGCGCGCCGCGTTTGGCCTTGCCGAGGATCTGGGGGTCGATGCCGTCGACCTGCTCGACGGCGTGTCGCTTCCCGCGTCGAGTACCCTGTTCGTCGACAGCATGCTTACGCGCACGCCTGCGCTCGAGGCCGATCGCGACGCCGCATTCCGTCGCACCGTCGAGCGCTTGGATACGCTCGGCAAGATGGATTTTACGGTGCCGGCCTCGCTCAAGGCCACACTGCGCGGCTATCAGGTCGACGGCTACCAGTGGCTCGGCTCGCTCGAGCACCTGGGTCTCGGCGGCATCTTGGCCGACGATATGGGCCTGGGCAAAACGCTGCAGATGATCGCACATATTCTGGCGCGCGTGGAGGCGGGGGACACTAAGCCCACGCTTGTGGTGTGCCCTGCGTCGCTTGTGTACAACTGGACCGCCGAGCTGGAGCGCTTTGCCCCGTCGCTCGATGTGTGTGCCATTGTGGGCGCCAAGGCTCAACGCCGCGTGCAGATCGCCGGCGTGGCCGAGCACAACGTGGTCGTGACGTCGTATGACCTTATGCGGCGCGATATCGACGAGTATGCCGAGCAGGACTTTGCCCGTGTGGTGCTCGACGAGGCCCAGTACATTAAAAACCCGCTCACGCAGGTGGCGCGCGCCGCCAAGCGCCTGCCGGCCGGTGTACGCTTTGCCCTGACGGGCACGCCCATCGAAAACCGCTTGTCCGAGCTCTGGAGCATCTTCGACTTTTTGATGCCGGGCCTGCTTGGCACGCACGAGTCGTTTGCCAAGCGCTTCGAAAGCCCGGTCGAGTACGCCGAGGGTGACAGCGCCGCTCGCCTGCAGGCGCTCGTGTCGCCGTTTGTGCTGCGCCGTGTCAAGGAAGACGTGGTGGCCGATCTGCCCGAAAAGATCGAGGATACTGTCGTGGCTCAGCTCACCGGCGAGCAGCGCAAGCTGTACCTGGCAAACCAGGACCGCATCGCCCAGCAGGTGCAACACCGCGAGGCATCCGAGTTTAAGAAAGACAAGCTCAAGGTGCTCGCCGAGCTCACCAAACTGCGCCAGATTTGCTGCGACCCGCGTCTGCACTATGCGGATTACAAGGCGGGAAGCGCCAAGCTCGATACGTGCATGGAGCTCGTGCACGGTGCACTCGACGGCGGACATCGCATCCTGTTGTTCAGCCAGTTTACGGGTATGCTCGATATCATCGGTAAGCGCCTGGCCAAGGAGGACATCGCCTTCCTTAAGCTCACGGGCGCTTCGTCCAAGGAAAGCCGCGCCAAGATGGTCGCGCAGTTCCAGGCGGGCGAGGTTCCGGTCTTTTTGATCTCGCTCAAGGCGGGCGGCGTGGGCCTTAATTTGACGGCTGCCGACGTGGTCATCCACTACGACCCGTGGTGGAACGTGGCCGCGCAGGACCAGGCGACTGACCGCGCCCACCGCATTGGCCAGCAGCACGCCGTGACCGTGTACAAACTCATCGCCAAGGACACGATCGAGGAACGCATTATGCAGATGCAGGAGTCCAAGCGCGATCTGGTCAACAGCGTGCTCGGCGGCGATGGTATCTCGTCGGCGCTGTTTACCCGCGAAGATGTTCTGGCACTGCTCGGCGGTGACGGACGCTAGCCTCGCTCGTTATGTGTTCATTTGCGACGCCGTGGATGGTTCGCCTGCCTTTGGGCATAAGAGCCTCGAGAACATCGGCACATCAGCAAAGGAGAACATCATGGCGAAATTCTTTAAGGACCCCGACGGCAAGCTCATTGCCGCCCTTGGCAACGACGTTGCAACCCCTGCCGGTTGCACGGAGCTGACCGCAAACACCGAGGATGCGGCGCACGAGAAGCACGTGCCTGTTGTCGAGATCGAGCGCGACGGTCACGTAATTCGCGCACGCGTGGGCTCGACGGAGCACCCCATGCTGCCCGAGCACTACATCGAGTGGATCGCGCTTGAGGCCGAGGGCCGCCTGGAGGTCCATTACCTTGAGCCCGGCATGAAGCCCACGACGTTTTTCGCTGGCGGCTCCAAGACCGGTACTGTCTATGCCTACTGCAACCTGCATGGGCTGTGGTCCGCGACGTTCTAGGAGCGCGCCCCCGCTCGGGGTATCATAGCTAGCATATGCACATGCGAGCGCCGGCTGCATTATGCGGCCGGCGCTTTTACTACGACAACGACGATTTACGACGGAAAGGGCTGGGCCATGAAGCTCGCACTTGCACAGATCGATATGCGCTTGGGTGACATCGAGGGCATTTGCGGCCGCATCGAGGACCAGGCTCGCCTGGCCCATGAGCACGGCGCGCGCGTGCTGTGCGTTCCGGCCCCGCTCTTTATGGGTGCCATGCCGGGCAGCCTGGTGGGCGCTGCCGATTTTGAGCACGATATGCTGACGGGCCTGACGGGCGTTGCCGAGCGCATCCAAGAGCTCGATATGATCTGCATCGTGCCTGCTGCGGTTTCGTTTGAGGGCCAGCCCCTGCTTGACTATATGATGCTTAAGGATGGTCGCGTGGTGCCTGCGCGCGCAAGTATTGCCCTGCAGCGCGGTGAGAACAACGACGCGCGTTGGGCGCCTCCGGTGTTTGACGTGGACGGCGTGCGTATCGCCGTGGTGTTTGACCTGGATCGCGAGCTCGAGATGCTGCCGACCGGTGTCGACCTCATTGCCTATTTCCAATTCAACGCGTTTGACATGACCGATCGCGAGACCGCCGCCGTCGCCGCCGTGCGCAGCGGTGCCTACCGCAAGATCGCCTCCAAGCGCAGCGTGTGGTTTGCCTGCATGGCGCCGGTCGGCGCCTATGACGAGTCGGTGTATACCGGCGGGTCGTTTGTGCTCGACGATTGCGGTCGCGTGGTGGCCCAGGCGCCGTGTTTTGAGGAGAGCCTGCTGGTTCAGGAGATTCAGCGCGGCGTGATGCTCGATGCCCTGGAGGACCATGAGCTGCCCCAGTTTCGCTCCGAGGAGTGGTTGTGGCAGGCGCTGGTGCTTGCCGTGCGCGACAATGCCCGCGCCCACGGTACGTCGCATGCCGTGGTGGCGATCGAGGGCGATTTGCCGTCGTCCCTGTTGGCGGCGCTTGCCGTCGATGCCTTGGGTCCTCGTAACGTAATTGGCTTAGTGCTGGGGCGCAACCGCATCTTTACGCCGGCGCAGGAGGAGGCCGAGGCCGCCCGCTGTTCTGCTGTTCGCTCAATCGCTGAGCGTCTGCACATTCGCACCGTCGAGCGCGATGCGCCGGATGCGGAGCGCGTGCTCGACCGCGACGTGTCGGCGGGCGATGCCGAGCGCCTGCGTTCGCGCGCGCTGGGCCTGATGCTCGAGGATACGGCGCTCGAGCTGGGCGCCATGGCGTTGAGCCCGCTTTCCAAGACTGAGTATGCACTGGCGGCGCCCGCGCTGTCCGGCGGCTACCAGGGCGATTTTGCGCCCTTTGGCGACGTGTATCTGTCGACGCTCGAGTTTGTGGCACGCGTGCGCAACCGCACCTCGGCCGTGGTGCCCCAAGAGCTCGTGACGCTCAACGCGGTAGAGGATTGCATGGATCGCGTGCTGGCGCAGGCACTCTCGGCGCTCGCCGGCCCGGTTGATATGCTCGATCGCGCGGCGCAGCTGCTGGGCGGGCTTGAGCCGGGCGAGGTCGATGGTGCGCTCGAGTCGCACGTGGACCGCAACCGCCCCTTTGATGACATCCCGATGGCCGCCGCCAAGCCCGAGGCCTGCTCGCTGCTGCTGATGCTCGTGCTGTCTCTTATACACATCTCCGAGCCCACGAGACTCCTGAGCATCTCGTA
>UROM01000051.1 GCA_900549455.1 uncultured Collinsella sp.
GAGTCTCGTGGGCTCGGAGATGTGTATAAGAGACAGAATCGTTCCTTTCTATTCGTCACGGACCGTTTCCGTGATGGTTAGACGAAAGCGGTGCGGGTGCGCATTTTCGCAACAGGTGGCAGGTTTAGTCTTCTGCCTGCGCAACCCGCACCTTGACGCGCGTGGGATTGCCATGGGCGTCGTAGGTCTTGGCGTCGAGCGCTTGAATCTCGATATACGCCTCACCTTCTTTGATGTCGCCTGCAGGGCAGGTCTCAACGGTCTTGCCGGTCTCGACCACGCCCGATTCATAGATGGTCTCGTCGTTTTGGATCACGCGGAAACGCTGGGGAAACTTGTTATCCTGGACGTTTTGCACGTTGACGCGCAACTTGCCGCTTTTTTGTAGCTGGGCGACCGGTGCGACCGAGATCGTCATCATGTTGTCACGGACGATGGCATCGAGCTCGTCCTGGATTTCTTGGCGCGACTTACCCTCTGCCGTTGTGACCGAGGTGCCCGTCTCGGTGACAGGCTTTGACTGCCAGGCGTAAAGGCCGACGGCGATAAGGGCGCAGGCGATAGCCAAGCAGACAACGCCGAGCCTTTTTCGATGTTTTGACCCCAGGGGGCTCGACTGCTTTCTTACGCTCATGCGGCATCCTTAGTGGTATAGACGCGCGCGAACGTGGACGGATCGGCGCCAAAGAGCATGTGGAGCATGAGGCGTCGTGAGTAGATGAGCTCGTCGAAGTTTGGGTCGAGTTTGATGTCGTGGATGTGGGCGATGTGGTGAGCGAGCGCCGAAAACGATTCGGGATCGCAGATCACGTCGGTGGTGACGTGATAGACAGCCGCATCGGGAAATGCCTTTTCGTCGAACGGCAGAAGATACGGGTCATCGTCGACTTCGATGGCGACGCCGTACTGGGGCCAGTAATATGCCATGGGGACCTCCCTGCTTTTGGGCCAAACCTTCTATTGGTTTTGGCTGTCGATGCCGACCGTATCAGGCGCAACTTGACCGATTTCTGACCAAATGCTTGACGGATTTGCATCGCCGCAGGTGAGAGGCGGTAAAAAATATCTCAAGTTTTTTCGAGCACCAATTGTGCGTGTGGCTGCGATGGGAGGGAGCGCGTTAAATAGAGCGTCTGCCGAGAAAACGTCGCCGCTTGCCGAATTGCACAAACGTAAAATTCGCCAATTATGGAGACGGTCTCAGTCACGTCGACGAAACGATGCGGTAACATCTCCCTGCAAATACTGTAGTTAACTAAAGGGGGAGTTCGCGTGTCTGCAGCCATCAAACCCTTCGGCGACGAGTTCGAAGAATATGGTCGCGATGAATCTCGCATATCGGGCGAGGCGTCGAGCATCTCGTTTCCGACAACGGAGGACGAAGTCCGCGCCATTCTGCGAAAGCTCCATGCCGAGCATGTTCCGATAACGGTCCAAGGCGCTCGAACCGGTCTGGCTGCCGGTGCCGTGCCCCACGGCGGACATATCCTCAACACTTCTCGTATGAATCGCTACCTGGGTCTTCGCCGCGACGAGCAGGGCCGTTTTCTGCTGCGCGTGGAGCCGGGGGTCGTGCTTTCGGAGTTGCGCAAGCAGCTGGGTAAGAAGGCATTGCCGACCGCTGGCTGGGATCAGGTATCGCTTGAGGCCTATGAGGAGTTCCAGGCAGCTCCCGAGCAGTTCTTCCCCACCGATCCCACCGAGGCATCTGCCTGCCTGGGCGGTATGGCGGCGTGCAATGCCTCCGGTGCCCGCAGCTACGCCTATGGCCCCATGCGCCCGCACGTTACGGGGCTTCACGTGGTGCTGGCGGACGGCGACCTGCTTGAGCTTCATCGAGGTCAGGCGCGCGCTGACGCACGCCACTTGTCGCTCGTGACGGCAGGGGGCCGCGCGCTCGAGCTGGATCTTCCCGGCTATACCATGCCCAAGACCAAAAACGCGTCGGGTTATTTCGTTTCGGACGATATGGACGCCATCGATCTTTTTATCGGTGCGTGCGGCACACTCGGCGTCATTACCGAGCTCGAGATCGCCCTGCAGGCGGCACCTTCGGTCGTATGGGGCGTGAGCTGCTTCTTCGATAGCGAGGACAAGGCGGTGTCCTTTACCGATTCCGTGCGCCCCGTGCTGTCCCATGCCGCCGCTATTGAGTATTTCGATGCCGGCGCCTTGGATATCCTTCGTCGCCAGCGTGAGCAGTCGACTGCGTTTGCCTCGCTGCCGGCGCTCGACGACGAGGCAAAGGTCTGTGTTTATGTGGAGCTCGACTGCGACGACGAGGCGCAGGCGACCGAGGAGCTGTACCACTTGGGATGGGTTTTGGAGCTTGCGGGCGGCCGCGACGACGCGACCTGGGTTGCGCGCACCGAGGTCGATCGCGAATGCCAGCGGTTCTTCCGCCACGCCGTTCCCGAGAGCGTCAACATGCTCATCGACGAGCGTCGCCGCACCGACCCCACCATTACCAAGCTGGGGTCGGATATGTCGGTGCCCAACGCGCGCCTGGCCGATGTCGTTGCCCTCTATCGCCGCACGTTGGCCGAAAGCGGGCTTGAGTCTGCCGCCTGGGGACATATTGGCAGCAACCATCTGCATGTGAATATCCTGCCGCGCGATGCGCAAGACTACCGTCGCGGTGGCGAGCTGTTTGCCCGGTGGGCTGCGGAGGTAACGGCTATGGGCGGCGCCGTTTCTGCCGAGCACGGCGTCGGCAAGATCAAAGCGGGCTTTTTGGAGACGATGTACGGCCACGAGGCCATGGTCGAATCGGCTCGACTCAAGCTGCAGCTCGATCCTGCCGGGCAGCTGGGCCGTGGCAACCTGTTTTCGGAGAAGCTCTTGGATGAACTCGTCCAGAAAGGGGGCGCGTGAAGATGAGCGATTTCCATATGGTGGTGTGCGTCAAAGCGGTGCCGGGAAGCACCGAGGTCAAGATGGACCCCAAAACCAATACCATCGTGCGTGATGGCAGACAGGCGGTCATTAATCCCTTCGATGCAAGTGCCCTCGAATGCGCGCTGGCGCTCAAGGACGACTTTATCGGCTTTGGCATGGATGTACGCGTGACGGTGGTGTCGATGGGTATACCTGCAACCGAATCGCTGTTGCGCGACTGCATTGCCCGCGGCGCCGATGACGCGCTGCTGCTGACCGATCGCGCCTTTGCGGGTGCGGACACGTTGGCGACCACCTATGCTCTCAAATGCGGCATCGAGGCGCTCGACGAGGACTTCGACCTGCTCATCTGCGGCAAGATGGCGGTGGATGGCGATACTGCCCAGATTGGCCCCGAGCTGGCCGGCGCCTTCGAGATTCCCTGCGTGACCGATGTGAGCTGCGTGCAGAGCGCGGGCTTTACGACGTGCGGTGCGCTTTCGCTCGTTCACGGTTGCGACGCCGGCGAGGAGACGGTCTATCTGGAGATGCCGTGCGCGATGACGACCGCCAAGGAGATCGGCCAGCTGCGCATGCCGAGCATCGCCGGCATTCGCGCGGCCGAAGATGCGGATGTGCGGGTGGTCTGTGCTGCCGATGTACATGCCGACCCCTCGCGTTGCGGCCTTGCCGGATCGCCGACGCAGGTCGTGCGCTCGTTTGTGCCCGACCGCGACCAAACGTGTGAGGCCATCGAGGGCACACCGGTCGAGCAAGCGGCAAAGCTTGCCAAGATTATCGAGGGGATGGCATAGATGAGCGGACTGATAATCGATAGCGAGGCATGTGTTGGCTGTGGCCGCTGCGTTCGCGCCTGTGCCTCGGGCGGCATTGTGGTGGAGGGCGAGCGCCCCAACCGCTGCGCCCATGTGACCGACGGCTGCATCCTATGCGGTGGGTGTGTCGACGCCTGCCCCGTCAACGCTATCTCGATCGAGCGTGACGAGGCCGCCGGTGCGGTGGACCTTGATGCATATCGAGATATCTGGGTATTCGTTCAGACCGACGAGCACGATGTCGTGGCCCCGGTGGCCTACGAGCTCATGGGCAAGGGACGCGAGCTTGCCGATGCCCGTGGTTGCCGTCTGATGGCACTGGTCGGTATGGGCCCCAAGGGTTCTCTCGGCGGCCTGGAGCATCTGGTTTGCGCCGGTGCAGACGAGGTCCTGGTCTGTTGCGACGAGCGTCTGCGCCAGAACGATGCGGAGGTTTACGCCCGGTTGATCTGCGATTTGGTGGAAGAGCGCAAGCCCGAGGCCATTCTGTACGGTGCGACCGCCTTTGGCCGCGAACTGGCACCCGGCGTTGCCGTGCGTTTGCAGACGGGCCTTACGGCTGACTGCACCGTACTTTCGATGGATACGGAGACGGGTCTGCTGCAGCAGACACGCCCGGCGTTTGGCGGCAACTTGATGGCCACCATTATCTGCCCCAATCATCGTCCCCAGATGGCAACGGTGCGTCCCGGCATCTTTGAGGCGCCCGAGTTTGACTACAGCCGCTCCGGAACGATTACCCAGGTATTCCTTGCGGAAGACGCCAAGGCTCGTGTCGAGATTTCGATTCCCGCCGAGGAGCGGGGCCAGCAGGCTTCGATTGCCGATGCCGAGCGTCTGGTCGTGGTGGGCCGCGGCATTGGTTCCAAGAAAAACCTGCCGCTGATGCGAAAGCTCGCCGAGGCTCTGGGAGCCGAGCTTGGCTGCACGCGACCTGTCGTGGAGGCCGGCTGGTTGGAGTATCGCCATCAGATTGGCCAGACAGGCGTATCGGTTTCGCCCAAGCTTCTCGTAAGTATCGGTGTTTCGGGCGCCATCCAGCATCTTGCCGGCATCGGTGGGGCGGAGTGCATTATCGCCATTAACGAGGACCCGGATGCCCCCATCTTTGGTGCTGCCCAGTACAAGGTTGTCGGCGATGCCGTCGAGGTCGTCGAGGAGCTGCTGGCCCAGCTTGAGCGCTAGGCGCGCGCCAGCCAGTCGCGCATCTCGTCCTTTAGGCGCTCCCAGGTCGCTTGCGTGGCGGGATCGGTAAAGGGGCGCACAATGCCAAAGGGCGCGTCGAGCAGGCGGTAGATATTGCCCTGTTCGCGCGCCAGTGCGCGGCTCGCTGGATAGACGAGCTCAAACATAAAGCAGATGAGTCCCACCAGGTAGTCTGCGGGCTCGTCGCGTTCGTCGCGTGCAACGCAGCGGCGCTCGTCAAAGGCGGCGAGCGCCGGTGTCGAGAACCGGCTGGCGAGAAATGTGTCCTCATCAACCTTGAGGATGGTGTCGACGGTGCTGTCGGCGATGGTGCGCATGATGTCGATCTTGTCGCCATCGCGCACAATATCGCAGAAGCGCCGCGTGCGCTCGTCGAGCTGCGCGGGTAGGCGGAAATCGCTGTGATAGGCAATGCTTGTGCGAATCAACTCGTCTTCTGCCGGGTTGTCGATAAAGTCGCGGATACTTGTTGCCGCGGGCGCGCCTGCAGGCGTTTCGCCAAAGAGGACCTCGACGCCCAACGCCGCATGGCTCATGCTTTCGGCATCCTTAAACGTGTCCCAGCGTCGCAGCTGCTCAAAGCGGCCCATATCGTGTAGCAGGCCGCAAAGCCACGCTAGGTCAATGACCTGCGGTGACCAGTCCTGTTCGCGCGCCACGGCATCGCATGCCTCGGCAACGTGGTACGTATGCTCGATTTTGAGTGCGATGCGCGGATTGGCGGCATCGTAAGCATCGGTATAGCGTTTGAAGGCCGCGATCGCCCGGCCCCGATCGATAGCTGTCATAATGACTTCCTAAAAAGCTGTGTCTTTCGATCCGGTGGCAATTGTAGGTGAACTCGGTTGCTGCCGGGCGATGATTCTGCCGCATCGTTGAATGCGGCTCGGAAAGCTTGTCGGGACGAGGAACGCTATGGTGCTCAAAATCGTTAAAACCGTCTGGCCGGTGATGCTTACCTATGTTGCGATAGGCGCGCCGTGCGGAATGATCATGGCGCAGACGGGAATGGAACCCTGGATGGTTTTTGCTCTGAGCAGCACGTTCGTGACGGGCAGCGGACAGTTTATGGTCTGCAATCTATGGCTGGCAGGTGTGCCTGCGGCGTCGATTATCATAAGCGTCGCCGCAATCTCCTCGCGTTTTGCGCTTTACTCGGCATCGATTGCACCGCATCTGAGGGGTGCCTCGAAGCGTCAGACGCTGGCTGTTGCCGCGACACTTACCGAGGAGGCATATGGCATCTCGCTTGCCAAGCTGGTTGAAGGGGAGGACTGGGGTCCGCTCGAGTCCTTTGTGCTCAACGCGATCCTCATCGCAACATGGGGCGTTTCGTGTACGACGGGCGCCATCGTCGGCGCCGTTGTCGATGTCCCCACCGCTATTGCGGGTTTTGTCTGCACATCGCTCTTTATCTGCCTGCTCTTTTCGCAGCGGCTGTCGCGCGGCAATGTCGTAGCTGCCGGTTTGGCTGCGGTGTCCGTCGCCATATGCAAGTTCTTGGGATGGACGAATATCGCCGTGCCGGCAAGCGTGCTCGTCGGCGTTGCCGCGGCGCTTGCGTGCGATGCTCTCGCCGAAGGAAGGGGTGCTCGCGATGCCCGTTAATGAGTTTTTGGTCCTGTGGCTGTCGTCATGGGCGGCTATCGCGTTTTTCCGTATTGCCCCGGCGTTTGCCTTGCGCGGGAGAACGCTGTCGCCCCGCGTTACCGAAGCCTTGGGTTATATTCCGCCTGCCGCCTTTGCGGCGCTGGTCGCCAACGATTTGATAAGCCCTGGCGCTTTCGACGCCGGCTTGTGGCAGGGCTTGATTCCCTGGATTGCGGCTGCCGGCGTCGTGGCGGTGGCAATCAAGACAAAGTCGATGTTGTGGTGCTGCGTCTCGGGCATCGTGTTCTATATCGTTTTGAGCCTTGTATAAAAGCAGGGCGCGCTTACCGTCCTGGTCGACGAATCGAATTTCTCACCGAGCCGGTCTGCTTCTTCTGGTACCATGGTCAAACTTTACTGTAGCAAAGTATGACGTGGGCTTTTGTTCCGCGTCAGCGGAAATGGGGGTTTCATGGCACAGGAAGCGACCGCCAACGAGCAAAAGAAATTCAAAGTCCCGCGTATCCCGGGTGACATCATGATCTATCCCATGATCGTTGGCCTTTTGCTCAATACCTTCTGCCCGCAGGTCTTTGAGATCGGCGGCTTCTTTACCGCCGCCTGCCGCGGCGGCTCCAATACCATCGTCGCTGCGATTCTGCTCTTCGTGGGCGCGGGCATTAGCTTTAAGTCCACGCCGGGCGCCATCAAGACCGGTATCGTCGTGCTGATCCCTAAGCTTGTGGTGGCAGCCGCGTTGGGCCTGGGCGTCGCGTACTTCTTTAACGATAACTTTTTGGGTCTGAGCTCGGTTTCCATCATCGGCGGCATTACGTTTTGCAACATGGCGCTCTACACGGGCATCATGGGCGAGTTCGGCGATGAGTCCGAGCAAGGCGCCGTGGGTATCCTGTTCTTTACGGCCGGCCCTGCCGTTACCATGATCATCCTGGGCGTCTCGGGTCTCGCCAACATCCCCGTCGGTACCATCATCGGCTCCATACTGCCGCTTGTTATCGGCATGGTCCTGGGCAACTTGTTCCCGTTTATCAAGAACCTGCTGGTCCCCGGCGCCAATTCCGCGATCGCCGTTATCGGTTTTCAGCTCGGTGCGTCCATGAGTCTTTCGAGCTTTATCACCGGCGGTATTTCCGGTATCTTGCTGGGCCTTGTCACGCTGTTTGTCGTCGGTCCCATTACCTTTGCCTTCGAGCGCCTGTGCGGTGGTAACGGCAAGGCGGCCGTTGCCTGCTCCACTATCGCCGGCACTGCCATGACCACGCCGGTCGCCCTCGCCGAGGTCGCTCCGCGCTATGCCGAACTTGCGCCCACCGCGTACGCCCAGATCGCCACCGCCGTCATCATCACGGCAATCATGGCTCCGATTCTGACCGGCTGGGTCGACAAGAAGTTCTGTCAAGGCAAGGAGGATCTGTCGCCTGCCGGTGTCGAGGCCATCGAGGAAGCCGTCGCGACCGACATCGATGGCGAGTAGCAATCGGTACCCATCAATGATGCCGGCGTGCAACTCGCGCCGTTTGAGCGCCCGAACGAAAGCTGTCTTGCAGTGACGTTCGGGCGCTCTGCTATTATTCCCCTTATCCCTGCGGAGTAGGGGGTGTTTGTTGCCCAGATTCGAATTGGGCGATTCTGGCCACTTAGATATTGAAGGGATGGCGCTAGTGGTTAAGGCACTCAAGATAGAGATATTCGTGCTATGCATGATTGTTCTTATCGGGCTTGCCGCACGAAGCCGCCGCTCCTTGTTCTCGAGCACCCAGCAGCTCTTGTTTAGCATGCTCGGCTACACCTCCGCTGCCTACATTTTCTTCGATATGATCTGGACGCTCTCGGACGGCGTGAGCACTCCTGTAGGCATCACGGCCAACTGGATTTCCAACGCGGTCTCGTTTTCGCTGTTCGCCATCGCGTGCCTCATTTGGTTTTTGTATTCCGAGACAGTGCAGGGCTCTCGCCTTTTGTCCGCGCGCTATAGGGTGGTGCTTGTAGCGTTGCCTACGGCTCTGGTGGTCGTGCTGGCGTTTGCCAGTTACTGGACGCACGCCCTGTTCTATATCGATTCGCAGGGCGTGTATCGTCGCGGAGCGCTTTATATGATTCAACCTATCGTTAGCTACTGCTACGTTATATATACGTCCTTGCATGCCTTTATTCAGGCTCGAAAAGTCGAAAGTCTGCAAAAGAAGGCCATTTATCGCACCCTCGCCTTTTTTGCGGTTCCCGCTCTGGTGGGCGGTACCTTCCAGGTTTTGTTTTCGGTACCGGGCCTTTGTGTCGGTATAACGCTGAGCATCCTGCTGCTCTACATCATCTACCAGGAGCAGCTGATCTCGACCGACCCGTTGACTGGCCTTAACAATCGCAACCGTTTTGAGACCTATATGCTATCGCTCTTTTCAAATGTGGATCAGGCCGAAGATGTATATCTGCTTATGATGGACGCCGACGGCTTTAAGCAGATTAACGATCGCTATGGGCATGTGGAGGGCGACCATGCTCTTCAGGTCATATCTGCTGCGCTCAAAGAGGTCTGCTCGGCGTCAGGTGGCTTTATCGCGCGTTATGGCGGCGATGAGTTCGTGGTGCTCCAGAAGGCTGTGGCGGAACAGGACATCATAGACCTGTGTTCGGCGATTAACGACGAGCTCGCTCGTGCCGAGGTGCCGTATGCATTGCGGATGTCCATCGGTTACGCGCGGGTCGGCGATAGTGTTGATACCTGGCAAGACTTACTTCGCGCTTCCGATGCGGAGCTCTACCGCGTCAAGGCCGAGAAAAAGAAAGCCGGCGTCCAGATACGCTAGAAAAAAAGGGGCGCACGACCGTTGCGATGGTCATGCGCCCCTTTTGCGTTTGTGGGGGCCACCGGCCATGATGCCCAGGCGCGATGCGGCAAGACGGGCATCTGCTGCCGCGACTCGGTACGAAATCAACGAGAACCAGTGCACTCCATTAAGCTAAAGCGTGCGAACGCCCTCTCTAAAAAGGTGAGTTCGTTAGGCTTTTTTGGGTTTGTTGACGATGATGATGCCGCCGCAGACCAACAGCAGGGCAACGATGACGGTAACGGGGCTCGTGTCAGCGCCCTCGCCGAGCAGCAGCGCGCTCAGCAGCACACCAAAGACGGGGTTCATAAAACCAAAGACCGAGACGCGGCTGACGGGGTTGACGGCAAGTAGGCGCGACCACAGCGAGTAGGCGACCGCGGAGATAAGCGCCATGTAGATGATGAGCGCGACGGCGGGGGCAATCGCCGTGGGGGAGAGCGCGCCACCCATCAAAGAGCCGATGGCGGTGAGGACCAGGCCGCCGACCAAGAACTGCCACCCGGCAAGCAAAACGCCGTCGTGCTCGCGCGAGAAGATGCCGATCAGGCAGGTCGAAAGGGCACCCGCGACGGTGGAGGCCAGGATGAAGCCCTCGCCGTCGAGCGTAAAGCCAAAGGTGCCGTCCACGCCCGAAAGGTTGACGAGTGCGACGCCGGCAAAGCCCAGTACGCAGCCGAGCACCTTGGCCGTATTGAGCTTTTCGGTGCGAAACGCCAGAGCGGCAAAGAGGATAGCCAAGAAGTTGGCGCTGGCCTCGATGATGGAGCTTGACATAGCGCTTGCACGGGAGAGACCAAGGTAGAAAAAGAAGTACTGGCCAATGGTCTGGAAGAGCGACAAGATGCAGATGGGCTTGATATCACGGGCTTGCGGAACGAGCGGTCGGCGCTGGGCCACGCTCATGCCAACAATGACCAGCATGCCGGCAAGGGTGAAGCGCAGACCCGCGAAGAGCAGCTGCGAGGCGCTGTCGTGCGCGGGAATGCCAAAGAGGCCGTAGCCGATCTTGATGCAGGGGAAGGCGGAGCCCCAGAGCGCGCAGCAAACGAGACAGCCCAGGATGAGTCCGGGCAGGGTGGCGAGATACGGCTTGCGGCTTTCCATGATGTCCTTTCTACATGCGCGAAGCAAAAAAGAACCCGCCACCGGATGTGTCGGTGGCGGGTGATGTTACCCGAAGGGATTGTACCCGATGGGACGCATTAAGCGAAGTAGGCTACGCCGCTCTCAAAGATCGGCATGAACTTGTCGCCGGGGACATGCTCGGGCACGTTACGGTACAAGTTGTCGCCGCGACGCTCGGCATGGCCCATCTTGCCCAGGACACGGCCGTCGGGGCTCGTGATGCCCTCGATGGCGAGTGCGGAGCCGTTGGGGTTGACGGAAAGGTCCATGCTGGGCTTGCCGTTCTCGCCCACGTACTGCGTGGCGACCTGGCCGTTGGCGATCAGCTGGGCGAGCACTTCGTCATTGGCGACAAAGCGGCCCTCGCCGTGGCTGATGGCGACGGTATAGGGGTCGTCCAGGCTGCACTGCGACAGCCACGGGGACAAGTTGGACGAGATGCGGGTGCGCACCAGACGGCTCTGGTGGCGGCCGATGGTGTTGAACGTCAGCGTGGACGCATCGGGCGTGGCGTCG
>UROM01000052.1 GCA_900549455.1 uncultured Collinsella sp.
GGGCTCGGAGATGTGTATAAGAGACAGTGAGTGCACTGATGCGGTAGTCGTCCGGATTGACGAAGTTGCCGCAGATATCCTGCTGAAGGATGGCCTCGTGGCTGTCCTCGGTATGTCCCAGCGATTCCTCGTGGGCTTCCCAGGCCTCGGCGTTGTCGAGTGAGTCACAATCGCGCAACATGGGGATGCGCTCGCAGCGCTCGGGCGCCGCGGCAAGCAGTGGCTCGGGAATGCCCGAGCTCTCGCTGCCAAAGACCAAGTAGTCGCCATCGCGGTAGGTACTCTGCGCATAGGTGCGGCGTGCCTTTTTGGTCAGCAGATGCAGACGTTCGTCGGCAGGGGAGAGGCCGTTGCGCGCAAGGAAATCCTCCCAGCCGGCATAGGTCGTCACGTCCAAGTTTTGCCAGTAGCCCAGTCCGGCGCGACGCACCGTCTTGTCATCGAGCGAAAACCCCAGCGGCTCTACCAGATGCAGGCGGGCGCCGGCAACCACGCAGGTGCGGCCGATATTGCCCGTATTGGCCGGAATCTCGGGCGCATACAGCACGATGTTGAACATGAATCTCCTTGGCTCAGAACGAAAAACCACCACGAAGGGCACCTTCGTGGTGGTTTGGCGGCTACGTAGGCGGAAAAATGCCCGCTTGGATAAACCTAGGCGCGGTGCCAGTCGGACAGGCAGGCATCGAGGGAGGCGATGAGCGCATCCTTGTCCATGTGACGGCCGATGATGCACAGGCTCGTCATGCGGTCGCCCGTCTCGTCGTCCCAAATTTGCATGATCTCGGGGTTCTCGTCGATGATCTTCTGCTTCTCGCCCTCGGGCGCGGAGTCAACGAACAGACCGTTCTCCATCAGGCGCATCTGGTGGCCGGCCTGCTCAAACATGTAGCACATGTCCGGATTGCCGGTCTGCCACAGCGGACCCTTGACGCGAATGACCTCGTCGGGCCACTCCTGCTCAACAAAATCGGTGAACTTCTGCAGGTCAAACGGCTTGCGGCGCGAGTAAACAAAGGTCTCGATGTCGTACTCGAGCACCTCGGGGTCGTCATGCTCCTCGGGATGCTCCATGGCATCGATCCAGGCGGCGGAGTTGTAGGCGCGCATAAAGTCGAAGCGGTCGGTGTCGAGCAGCTCCTCCATGGGGACCTCGCCGTTTTGGGCCTCGACGATCACGGCATCTTTCTGCAGGCTGCGCACGATGGCCTTGAGCTCGGCGATCTGCTCAGGGCTCACGGTATCGGTCTTGTTGAGGATCAGCGTGGAGCAGAACTCGATCTGCTGGATGAGCAGGCTCTCGATGTCGTCCTCGTCGATATCCTCGGCCAGCAGGTCGCGGCCGCCGTTGAACTCGTCGTACATGCGGGCGCAGTCGACCACGGCTACGATGTTATCGAG
This sequence comes from uncultured Collinsella sp., assembly GCA_900549455.1. Lineage (GTDB taxonomy): Bacteria > Actinomycetota > Coriobacteriia > Coriobacteriales > Coriobacteriaceae > Collinsella. The sequence continues at coordinate 1,402 of UROM01000052.1, forward strand.
CGCGAGCTTAGGCTCTCCGCCCACCTTGGCCTCGTCGCAGAAGCTCGAGATAGTGTAGGCGATGGGGATGGGCTCGCAAATGCCCGATGCCTCGATGATGATGTAGTCGAAGTTGCCCGAATCGGCGATGCCCTGCAGCTGGTTGGCCAGGTCATCCGAAAGCGTGCAGCAGATGCAGCCGTTGGTGAGCGGGATGAGGTCGTCGGTCTCGGAAAGGCCGCCGTCGGCGATAAGGCTGGCATCGACGTTGATCTCGCCGATATCGTTGACGATCACGGCGGCGCGGATGCCGCCGTCGTTAGCGAGGATGTGGTTGAGCAGCGTGGTCTTGCCGGCACCGAGGTATCCGGTAAGCATGATGATCTTCACGGGTTTGTTGGGCATGTGCCCTCCTTTGTTAGACATGGCTTACAGTTAAATCTTATGCCAAACGTTCGCTCTTATACCCACGCGCCGGCAAATAACACAGGCTACTCCCAGGCTCCCCATACATCAGGGCAATAGCCGACGGTGGCCTTTTTGCCGTTGCGCACGATGGGCTCGGTCAAGACCTGCTGATTCTCGAGCAGTTTATCGAAGCGCTGACTGGGGGTGAGGTGCTGGATGAGCGCGAGCGTCTCCTCGTCCTTGGCCTTGGGGTTGAGCAGCTTGTCGATGCCGCCGACCGCTTGCATTACGCTCGTAAGCTCGCCCTTGCTCATCTCCTTTTCCTTAAGGTCGATAAACTGCACCTTAATGCGGCGCTCTTTGAAGAAGCGCTGCGCTTTCTTGGTATCGAACGACTTCTTAGTCCCGAAGATTTGAATATTCATGGCCCCGCCGCTCTATCGAATGAAGTTGGTCGTTGCGCGATCGGCTTCGGGCGCGTTGATACCGGCGGCCTGACCTGCCTCGATGCAGCGCAGGAGCCAGGCCATGTTCTTGCCGATGTTTCGCATGGTGGCAAGGCCCTCGGCGTCCCCATCGGCGTCGCCGGGCACGCGGCCAAACACGTTGTTCCAGTAGGTGGAAGCAACCACGGGCATTTGCTTAATGGTGAAGTACTTGTTGAGCACATCGAAGGTGGTCGACGTACCGCCGCGACGGGCGACGGCGACTGCGGCGCCGGGTTTGTGCTCAAAGGCATGCCCGCCTGCATAGAAGGCGCGATCGAGGGCCGAAAGGATGCGGCCGCTGGGGTGCGCGTAGTAGACGGGCGAGCCAAAGACAAAACCGTCGGCCTGTTCGGCGGCAGCGACGAGCTCGTTCACCACGTCGTCGTCAAAGGTGCAGCGACCGCCAAGTTTGCCACACTGGCCGCAACCGATGCAATCGCGAATGGGCTTGGCGCCCAGCTGAAACACCTCGGTATCAATGCCTTCCGCATTAAGTTGCTCTGCGACCTCGGCGAGTGCGCGGGCGGTGTTGCCGTTTGCCTTGGGGCTGCCATTGACCAAAAGAACCTTCATCACAAACTCCCTCTGCTGTCGGTGACTTCTGCGGAGGATTATCGCACGAGAGGGTAGATGGCGTGGGGCGCGATGTGAAACGGCTCGTGTTTCACATCGCGCCCCACAACGCTAGTCCAGCTTGGTGCCCGGTACTTGTGGTGCCTCTTTAAGCAACGCTTTGAGCTCGTTCAAAATGGAAACGGGCTGTCGATCGACAGCGTCCAGATGGAGCGTGGCCACACGAATGGGCGGCTGATATTCAAGCGGGCCAATGAGCACGGGAGAACCCAGGAACCGCTCGATTTCTTCTGCGATCGCGTCGGTCTCTTCGGGATCAAAGTCGTCGAAAAGCGCCGCGAACGTCGGCCCCGTCGAGCGGAACAGGCGACCCTTGCCACGCGAGCATTCCATGAGGCAGGCGGCGCTTTCTGCCAAAACGCGGTCGCCCGCATCAAAGCCAAAGCGGGCATTGACCTGAGCGATATCGTCGATTTTAATGGCGATCAAACCGGCCCTGCGCGCCACGCGGCGCATTTCGCCAATGGCGTTGACCAGGGCGTGAATATCGCCCAGACCGGTCACGGAATCGGTCGTATCCGCTAGGCTTCGGTTGATGATAATGCCCACGTACATGTTAGGCTCGGTATCGGTGCCGTCCAAGCGGTAGCCCGTGCAGTCGCAAAGTGCGTACGCTCCGGTGGCATCCATCACGCGGTACTGCATGTAGTGGAAGTGCCACGTGCCGTTTATCACCATGTCGAGCTCGGCGCGTACGTTGTCGCGGTCCTCGGGGTGGACGCGGGCAAGCCACATATCGACCGAGTTAAAAGGGTGCTGGGAGGGCAGGTCAAAATCGCGCACGGCGTTAACCGACCATTGCGATTCTCCAGTATCGAGGTTAAGGATGAACGGATAGCGCGTCTCTGAGCTCATGGAGATCGCTTGGAACACTCGGTCGTTACAGGGAAGCTGGTCGGCGATTGGGCGTTGCGGCGCGTCGCTGTCTTTCGGTTGCTGCACACGATGCATAAGCTTGTAGCGATACATCTTGCGATCGGCATCCATCGTCATCTGGCGACGCGTGTCGCCGGCAAGTGGATCGACGCGCGAGCAGCCAAAGCTAAAGCTGCCGATCATGGGCGCCTTGCCACCTGAGCTCGCCTCGATCAGTCCGGTACGTACCTGCTCCAAGCGCTGCTCGAGTTCAGTCTCGTTTGCGGAGAGCGAGATGAGCACAAACTCGTCGCCACCGATACGGAACAGCATCTCATCGTGCTCCATGGTTTCGGAGAGCGTGCGGCAGATGCCCAGAATATAGCGATTGCCTTCGGCGTGGCCAAACCTATCATTGCAATGTTTGAGATGGTCGATGTCAATATAGGCGCAGGTGAAGGGGTCGCCTTTGTGCCAGAGTTGCTCGACGTGACGGTCGAATCCGTTGCGGTTGCCCAAGTTGGTGAGCGGGTCGATATAGGCGTTGCTCTCAAGCAGCCGGCGCTCTTGCTGCAGGATGGCGTGCGTCTTTTGCAGTTGCTCGCCAACGGCGCGTAGCCCAGCAGGCAGCGCGGCAACATCGAGTTCGGCGGTCGAGATGCCATTCGCAAGTCGCTGAAGATAGGCAATAATCGATTGCTCGCCCAGGCGATATGATTCGTTCATGATGGATAACCTCCTTGGGCGGAACAGCGGTTTGTATCATATCCCCAATTCGGTTTGAATTGGGGATATAAGTTAACTAATGGAGGCAAATTCCCCCTTCGGCGGTGGTGTTTTGCGCGCGAGCGTATCAGTTGTTATTGCCACCATCGAGCAATGCCTCAAAATCCTTCGCTGGCATGGGGCGGTAGTAGAGGAAGCCTTGAGCGTCGCGGGCGCCCATTTGCCGTAGCACGTTCGCCTGCTCATTTGTCTCGACGCCTTCGACCACGACGGGCAGATGGAGCGAATGCGCCATCTCGAGCATTGATGAAATGATTTGCGTGCTGCGGCCATGATCGCCGTCGATGGGTGCAATCTGCCAAATGTGCTTGTCGAGCGTCACCATAAAGCCGCTTTCCTCGAGTGCGGGGATATGGGTGCACATGCTGTGGGCGGCTATCATTCGACAAGCGGTAGCGCGATGATGCGATGTTCGATAAAAATGCGACTGGGACGATATATGTTGACGGGTATACTTGTCCCGTTTTAAAACGCAGGAACGGAGATGGTCGCATGGCACAGCCAAATATGACGCGCACGGTGGGGCTGGCGCTCGAGGGGGGCGGCTACCGCGGTATGTATACGGCGGGCGTGCTCGACGTTTGGATGGAGCACGGTTTGACCTGCGACCATATGGTGGGTGTCTCGGCGGGCGCGGCGTTTGGCTACAACTTTAAATCGCGCCAGATCGGCCGCGCCATTCGCTATAACAAGGCCTATTGTGCCGATAAGCGCTATGCGGGTGTAGTAAGCTGGCTGCGAACCGGCGATATGTTCAATGCCGACTTTGCTTATCACGAGGTGCCTATCGAGCGCGATCCCATCGACTTGGAGGCGTATCGCGCCTGCCCCATGCGATTTACGTGCGTGTGTACCGATATCGAGACGGGCAAGGCCGTCTACCACGACCTGCCCTATGGCGACGAGAGGGATATCGAGTGGATCCGGGCATCGTCGGCGATTCCTGTGGCGACGCGTCCTGTTGCCATTGAGGGCCGTAAGTACCTGGATGGCGGCGTGGCTGATTCCATTCCCAGCGCTTGGTTGTTTGCGCAGGGGTATGACCGCAATATCGTGGTGCTCACACAGCCGGCGGGCTTTGTGAAGCAGCCCAACAGTGTGATGCCCATGCTGCGGCGCGTGTTCCGTCACTACCCGGAGTTTGTCGCAGCGCTTGAGCATCGGCATGAGGTCTACAACGCCACGCTCGATGACCTGGCGCGTTGCGAGGCTGCCGGCGAAATCTTTGTGGTACGGCCGAGCGAATCGGTGAAGGTGCCGTCGCTGTGCCGCGAACCGGATGAGCTCGAGCGCATCTACCAGGTCGGCCGCCACGATGCGGAGGCGACTTTGCCGGCGTTGGAAGCGTATCTGGCGGGGTAGGGCAAACTGCCGTGGACTCGGCGGAAAGCGCATCCCGGAATGGAGGTCCAAACTGGGATGCGCTTTCCATTGCTGAAGATATGAGGCTGCGGATCAGCTGCTCGGCTTATGTCTATGCCTGCTGCCAGGTGTCGACAAGCTCCTTGGCCGCGGCGTAGGGGTCGTCGGCACTGCAGACGGCGCTCACCACAAAGAAGCCGTCGACGCCGGTGGCCTTAAGCTGTGGCAGGTCGGCCGTCTTGACGCCGCCGCCCACCACGATGGGCACGGGGCTTGCCGCGTGGAGTGCGGCCAGATCCTCAAAACTTTTGGTGATGATGGAGCCATCGGCTGCGCGTCCGCAGTCGCGCTTGGTCTCGGTTTCGTGGAGCGGGCCGATGCCCAGGTAGTCGACCAGGCTCATGTCGGCGGTCTTGACGTACTCGAGCATCTCCTCGCAGCGGGCCGAAAGGCCCACGATGGCATCGGGGCCCAAAAGTTTGCGGCAGACCTCGACGGGAATATCGCTCTGGCCGACGTGCACGCCGTCGACAGCAATGCCCTGCTCACGCGCGGCGAGTACGCAGTCCAGGCGGTCGTCGATCAGCAGGGCGACCTGACCGGTCTTGCCGGCCTGTGCGATTGCCTGCGCGGCGTCGCCGGTCAGTGCGATGATCTCGCGGGCGCTTGCCACCTTGGAGCGCACCTGGATGCAGGTAAAGCCTGCGTCGAGCGCCTGGGCCACCACATCGCCCACGGGACGCCCCAGCGTGTTTTCGGGGCCGAGTACCAGATAGGCCGAGATATCAAGGTTGTCGCGGATGCTCATCGTGCTTCCTCCTGCTTTTTGATTTGTGCTTCCATGCGCTCGAGCTTGCCGGTCATAGTGTCAGTAAATCCAGGTCGAATATCGGCTTTGAGCACGACTTCGGTGCGGATGCCCTTGCTCGCCAACACAAAGGTTGCGTCGCGCACGACCTGCATGACCTCGTCCCAGTCGCCCTCGATTTCGGTGAACATCGAGGTGGTGCGGTTGGGAAGGCCGCTCTCGCGAATAACACGCACGACCTCGGCGACCTCGGCGGACAGCTCATCGCCGGTGCCGCATGGGGCGATGGCCACGGCGACGAGTGTGTTCATGCCGGTATTGGTTGCGGGCTCGGACATGGTTTATGCCTCCTCGAGCTCGAGTTGGTTATCGGCGATGTCTTGGGCGGTCGCGCGGTAGAGCTCGTCGATAAAGGCGACCTTAAAGCTTGCCGGGGCATCGGCGACAGCGGCGGCACGCGTGCCGGCAACGTTGTAGACGGCGGTGCCGCAGATGGCTGCCGTAAACGGATCGGTAGCGCAGGCGTACACGGCCAGCACACCGCCCTGCGAGCAGCCGCAGCCGGTAATCTTGGACATGAGCGGGCTGCCGCCGTGGGACTTGGCCACCGTCGTGCCGTCGGTAATCAGGTCGACTTCGCCCGAGACCACTACGGCACCGCCGGTGTAGCGAGCGAGCGCCACGGCGGCATCGCGGGCGGCGTCGACCGTGTCGGTGGTATCGACACCGCGTACGCGGCTCAGATCAGCCGCCTCGCCCTCAAGACCCCACAGACCGGCGAGCGCGATGATCTCGGAGGCGTTGCCACGCACGATGGCGGGCTTGCACTGCTTGAGCTCGTTTACCAACTGGGTGCGCAGGCTACCGATGCCCAGACCCACCGGATCGAGCACCCAGGGCTTGCCGGCGTCGTGTGCCGCCTTGGCCGCGCGGGGAATCGTCTGTTCGTAGATGGGGAAGAGCGTGCCCATGTTGAGATAGATGGCACCGCCGCCGGCAACGAGCGCCTCGCCCTCGTCGGGCAGATAGACCATGGCGGCCGAACCGCCCACGGCGAGCTGCGCGTTGGCGACAAAGTCGATCGTCACCGTGTTGGTGATGGAGCCGGCCATCGGATTGGTGGCGCGAATCTCATCCACGGCCTTGACCACATTTTGCTTAAGCTGTTCCGAATCAATCACTGCACATGCCTCCTTGGCATAGAAAAGGGGCGCTGTGCATAGACAGCGCCCCTGTAAAGGCGGCATGCTCCCTACGCCAGCATTAACTGACAGGTTCAAAGGATTGGGCCCCATGCCCTCTCAGCCTTGTGGCTTGCACCGCCGGCACTCCCGCATCGAATCTGTTGTTCCCTATACTAGCGCACCTGCCAATAAGGGACAGGTTTATTTTGGCAGGTCGTTACAATAGGTAGGAACGATACGAATGGGGGTCTTATGATTAAACTTGTACTGACCGATATGGACGATACGCTGATTCCGGCCGGGCATGACGGCGCCAGCGACTACGCCATCGAGGGTATTCATGCCATGCAGGCGGCGGGTCTGCACTTTGGCCCGGTTTCGGGTCGTCAGCCGTCCGCGATGGGCTGGATGTTCCGCAATCGCGCCGAGTGCTTCTCGACCGGCGCGTTCTGTAACGGCCAGGTCATGTTTGTGGACGGCGAGGCGGTAGCCTCGCATGCGACCGACAACGCCGCCCTTATGCGCTTGGCTGACTACTTAGAGCAGGAGACCGACGATACGTATCTGAAGCTCTACGGCCTGGGTGATGACTTTTGGGGTAACGATGCCTACTGCGTGACGAGCGATCCCGAGCGCGTGCGTCGCGCCATGGAGTCGGGCGGCAACGCGTGGCTCAAAGGCGAAGAGGCCCCGTGCCGTCCCGTCGTCGATGATGCGCCGGTGTTTAAGGCGAATATTTGGAGTGCCCGTTCACGTGAGGAGCTCGTGGAGCTACGCGAGCGCGTTGCCGCCGAGGTGCCGGAGCTCTCGCTTGTGTTTCCCAACAACCGTGTGCGCCTATTCGATATTCTCCCGGCCGGTTGGGACAAGGGCTGCGCCGCCTTGGAGCTGGCGCGTGCCCTGGGTCTGACGCCTGATGAGGTGGCCGTATTTGGCGATTCCGATAACGATCTGCCCATGATCGGTGCCGTTCCCAACTCCGTTGCAGTCGCCAATGCCAACGAGGCCGTCACGGCTGCCGCGCGCTGGCATATCGGCGCTGCGGCAGACGATGCGGTTGCCGGGGCTCTGCATCAGATTGCCGCCTGCGCCGCGACGGGGGAGATGCCGCCGTTTATGCGTCAGATGGATGCGACGGGTTTCGACGTCACGAACGTCTAGGGAGAAAGCTATGAAGCTTCAGCAGCTCAGGTATGTCGTCAAAGTTGCCGAATGCGGCAGCATCACCGAGGCCTCGCGCCGGCTCTTTGTGTCGCAGCCTTCGATTACCGCATCGATCCGCGATCTCGAAAACGAGATGGGTGTGCATATCTTTGAGCGCACCAACAAGGGCGTCATTGTGTCCGAGGAAGGCGAGACCTTCTTGGGCTACGCGCGCCAGGTGCTCGACCAGGCCGACCTGCTCGAGGGCAAGTACAAGGGCGCGTCCGAGCAGGTGCCGCACTTTAGTGTGAGCTGCCAGCATTATTCCTTTGCCGTTAATGCGTTTGTCGATGTGATCCGTGAGTTCGATGCCGCGCGCTACGACTTTACCCTGCGCGAGGAACAGACTCACGAGATTATCGAGGACGTCGCGCATATGAAAAGCGAGCTCGGCATCCTGTATCTATCGGAGCACAATCGCGAGGTCATCGAGCGCATGCTCGCCGCCAACGAGCTCGTATTCGAGGGACTCTTCTGCGCCGCGCCGCATGTCTTTGTATGCGCCGACCATCCACTGGCGGACCGCGCCAGCGTGACGCTCGAAGATCTCGAGGACTATCCGTTTTTGTCCTACGAGCAGGGCAGCTACAACTCGTTTTACTATTCCGAGGAACTGACCTCGACCTTTGAGCGCCGCAAGAATATCCGCGTGCGCGACCGTGCGACGTTGTTCAATCTGGCCATGGGCCTTAACGGCTACACGGTGTGTTCGGGCGTGATCAGCCATGAACTTAACGGCCCCGGTATTATCTCGATTCCGCTCGATGTAGACGAGTACATGGAGATTGGCATTATCACGCGCAAGAACACGACGCTCACGCGCTACGGTCGGGCCTATATCGACGCGATTCGTCAGCATATCTAGGGTGCTGTGCTCCGCACGGTTCAAGTCTCTTTATGGCAGTCCAGACTGATATAGGAAACATCTATATCAAACTGTTATAAACATATATTTTACGATGGCCATATGAGCGCTCATACTCTGTCTCGGTAAAGCAACCAATGCAAAGGGAGATATCTATGAGCACTTTGATTCAACCGAACGCGCCGTTTCGCGCCGATATCGTCGGCAGCTTTCTTCGTCCACAGGCTGTTAAGGATGCACGTGCCGCCTATGCCGCGGGCACACTCGACGCCGCCGGCCTTAAGGCCGTCGAGGACGATGCCATTCGCGATTTGGTGGCCAAGCAGAAGGCCGCCGGCCTGCAGGTTATCACCGATGGCGAGTTTCGCCGCAGCTACTGGCACCTCGATTTTATGTGGGGCCTTAACGGCATTGAGCGCCGCGCCTCACGCACGGGCTATATGTTCCATGACGAGGAGACGACGGCCGACACCGCCGTGGTAACCGGTCCTATCAGCGGCGAGAATCACCCCTTCGTCGAGCACTTCAAGTTTGTTAAGGCGCTCGAGGGCGAGGGTCAGGTCGCGCGCCAAACCATTCCAGCACCGATCCAGACGTTCTCTGAGGTCACGCTCGATCGCTGCGACGGCCAGCAGGAGAGCCTGCGCGCTGTCTATAAGACCGATGAGGAGCTTGCCGATGCCATTGCAGCCGCTTATCGCACGGTGATCGCCGACCTGTACGCAGCAGGCTGCCGCAACATCCAGTTTGATGACTGCACCTGGGGCATCTACTGCGATACCGATTTTGTCGCCAAAACCGGCATGAGCCCGGTCGATCTGCAAAAGGTAAGCGAGCTGGGCGTGGCGCTCAACAACGCCGCCATCGAGGGCAAGCCCGACGATCTGGTCATTAACACGCATGTGTGCCGCGGCAACTACCACGCCACCTATGC
>UROM01000053.1 GCA_900549455.1 uncultured Collinsella sp.
CGAGATGCTCAGGAGTCTCGTGGGCTCGGAGATGTGTATAAGAGACAGGCTCACCGTCTGCATCTGGTTTGTGTCGAGCATGATGGGCGTTGTGGGCTTTGCCGGCGCGGTCGCCGAGGTCGGCGTGGGGCGTGTGTGCCTGGCACTGGCGGCGACGTTTGCCCTGGCGTGCACGCCGCTGGCCGTTGGCTTTGCGCTTTCGAGTCTGGGCGCGCGCGAGGAGCTGCTCAACGGTGTGGGCAACCTGCTCGGCATGCTCATGACGTTTTTGGGCGGCGCCTGGATGCCGTTGTCGCTGATGGGCCCGGCCGTGCAGACCGTGGCGCACTTTGTGCCGACATATTGGGTGAACGACGCGATCGGCAAGGCGCTTGCCTCGGACCTGACGTCTGCCGTGCTGGGGGACATCGCCTGCGACCTAGGCGTCACGGTGCTCTTTGCCGTGGCCATCGCCGCCGCAGGCCTCGCCCTCGCACGCGCTAAATCCCGCGCCTAGCCACCTAGTCATTTAAGAGCGTCCCCAACGACTAGTCTTGAAACAAATCCCCGCTCTCGACCAAAAATAGTTCGCCAAGGTTTACTATTACGTTCATAAAGTAGTACAAGGCTAACAATGGGGGATAGCATGGCAACGCAGGAAGCCTACGTCCAGGTTAAGGATCTCAAAAAGCACTACGGCGACGGTGATGCGCGCCTGACGGTACTCGATGGCATCGACACGTCCATCAATCGCGGCGAGATCTGCGTCATGCTGGGGCCTTCGGGTTCGGGCAAGTCCACGTTTCTTAACCTGATCGGCGGCCTGGAGGATGCCGACGGCGGCTCTATCATGGTGGACGGCTGCGACCTCACGGTGCTCAAGCCTACCGACCTGGGCGAGTATCGCCGCCGTGAGCTGGGCTTTGTCTTTCAGTTCTACAACCTGGTGCCCGATCTCACCATCAAGGAAAACATCGAGGTCACGGCGCACCTGTCCAAAAAGCCGCTCAACATCGACGACCTGCTGCGTTCGCTGGGCCTCTACGAGCACCGCAACAAGTTCCCGCGTCAGGTCTCGGGCGGCCAACAGCAGCGTTGCGCCATCGGCCGCGCACTCGTCAAAAACCCGGGCCTGCTGCTGTGCGACGAGCCCACGGGCGCGCTTGACTACAAGACGTCCAAGGAAATCTTGCAGCTCATGGAGGATGTCAACCGCACCTACGGCTGCACCATCATCATTGTCACCCACAATGCCGCCATCGCGCGCATGGCAAATCGCGTGCTGCGCCTGCGCGACGGGCGTATCGTCGAGGATGAGCTCAACGAGTCGCCCGTGTCCGCCGCCGAGCTCGATTGGTAGGCGGCGCCATGACACCTCTCGCAAAACGTCTCCCGCGCGAGCTGCGCCGCAATATCGGCAAGTACCTGGGCATTTTTTTGCTTATGTGCGGAAGCATCGCCCTTACATCGGGCTTTTTGCTCGCGGCGCATTCCATTGGCTGCCTTATCGACGACATGCGCGATGCGTACACGATTGAGAACGGCCGCGTGACCACTTCCTTCGAGGCTACCGACGATCAACTCAAGGCCATCGAGGATGCAGCCGGCGACGTCGGCGGCGTCACGCTCTACAAGAATTTCTCCATCGACGCTATCATCAAAAAGACCGCCGGCGACGATGGCACCAAGCGCACGCTGCGCACCTATGCGCACCGCACCAAGGTCGATATCGCGTCCTACTGTGAGGGCAAGGAGCCCAAGACGGACGACGAGGTGGCCATCGACCGTGTCTTCGCCACCAACAACGATCTCGCCGTGGGCGATAAGGTTGAGCTTGAGGGCCGCACCTACACTATCTGCGGCATCATGACCCAGCCCGATGGCCAGGCGCTGTTCCTCAACAATTCGGACTTTACGGTGAACACCATCACGTACGGCGTGGCCGAGGTCACCGATGCCGGCTTTGCCGCGCTCGAGGATGCCGGTGGCGCACCCGCCTACACCTACTCCTTCACCTTTGCCGATCGCGATCTCTCCACTGCAGACCGCATCGACGTCGAGCAGGATATGGTAGAAGCGCTCACCGATGCCGATGCACGCGTGGATGATCTCATCGACGCCGATTCCAACCAGGGCATTGGCTATGCGCGCGACGACGTGGACGGCGACTCCATGATGTGGATGACGCTGCTCGACATCATCATCGTGATCATGGCGTTTGTCTTTGTGGTTCTTACCGACGCCACCATCGAGGAGGAGAGCGCCATCATCGGCACGCTGCTCGCCAGCGGTTATCGCCGTCGCGAGATCGTGCTGCACTACCTTGCGCTTCCCGCCATCGTGGGCGTGGTCGCGGCGCTTTTGGGCACTGCGCTCGGCGTTGTGTTCTTTACCGAGCCCATGCGCAGCCTCTATTACGGTTCGTACAGCCTGCCGCCCTTCCAGGTGTACTGGAGCTGGGAGATCTTTGTGAAGTGCGCCGTGGTTCCCGCCGCCGCGCTCATCCTCATCACGCTGGTGGGTCTGCTTCGCAAAATGGGCAAGACGCCGTTGCAGTTCCTTCGTCACGAGGCGAGCGACAAGTCGGGTACCAAGCGTGGTATGCAACTGCCGGAGCGCATGGGTTTTGTTTCCCGCTTCCGTCTGCGTGTCTTCCTGCGCAATCTGGGCAACTTCGCCACGCTCTTCGTGGGCATCGCGTTTGCGTCGCTGCTACTGCTCTTTGGCCTGGCGATTCTGCCCACGATGACGCACTATGCGGACAACCTGGAGACGAGCCTGGTCGCCGAGCATCAGTACACACTCAAGGCTCCGCTAGAGCTTGAGGGTACTGCCGAGGAGCGCGAGCAGTGGTCGGCACTCGAGCGCTTGCAATCGGTTGACGGCGCACTCCTCACCGCCGCCCAAGATGCCGATGACGAACTCGACGACGCGGCCGATGCGGCGCAGGCGGCAGCCGATGCTGCGACCGCATCTCCGTCTGCCGAGAGCCTGGCCGCGGCGCAGGACGCGCTTGCCAAGGTCCAGGACAAGAAGGATGCGCTCTACGCGCGCCTTGACGATCTTGCCGATGCCCTCGGCTGCAACCGCGACGAGGCTATCGACCTAATCGACAAGGCCTCTAAGATTGACGCTGACAGCGACGATATCCACCCGGTCAATACGACCGACAACGGTACGGGCGCAATCGCTCAGGCCGAGAAATACGCCGTCTACCAGCTGCAATACGACCGCGGCGACGAAAATGGCGAGGAGACGATTTCCATCTACGGCATCTCGCCCGATTCGCGCTACTGGAAAGACCTCAACGTCGGCGACGGACGCGTCGTCTTTGGCGGTGGCTTGCTCGACAAGTTTGGCTGGAGCGAGGGCCAGAAGGTCACGCTCGACGACAAGTACGAGGGCGAGCATTATTCCCTTGAGTACGCGGGCAAGGACTGTACCTGGGGCTCCAAGTCGGACATGAATATCTATATGAGTATCGACGACTTTAACGAGCTGTTCGGCAACGACGCCGCGTACTTCAACGGCTATGCGAGCGATGAGAAGCTCGACCTCGATGCTCGTTACTTTGCCGGCGACACCACGCCCGACGACATGCGCGCCGTGGGCGACCAGTTCATCGGCATGATGAGCAAAATGATCGGCATGATGGTCGGGCTCGCGGTGTTTATCTTCCTGCTGTTTATGTACCTACTGACCAAGGCTGTGATCGACCACAGCGCCCGTTCGATCAGCTACATGAAAGTCTTTGGCTATCGCGATAGCGAGATCTCGCATCTGTACATCCGCTCGATCACGCTGTGCGTGGTGGCGTCGCTCGTGCTGAGCCTGCCGGTCATTATTGGCTCGCTCACGGCCATCTTCCGCTCGATGCTGCTCGCCTACAACGGCAATATCGAGATTTATGTGCCCTGGTGGTCCATGGCGGCGTGCGCAGGAATCGGCTTTGCAACCTATCTGGTCGTGGCGCTGCTACACACGCGCTCTATCAAGCGCGTGAGCCTGGCCGAAGCCCTTAAAGTCCAAGAGTAGTCGTTTGAGAACGTCCCCAATGACTAGGTGCCGTACTTGACTTTAACTCTACTTTAACTGGTACCATCCTCTATGTCTGTAACGCCATATAGACCGAGGGGATAGATCTATGACCGCAACTGCACCCGCAGCACCCGCTAAGGTGTACTTCACCAACCTGCGCACGCATGCTCGCGAGAGCCAGCTCGACAAGCTCAAGCGCCTCATACGTCACGCCGGTATCGAGCAGATCGACTTTGAGAACAAGTTCGTCGCCATCAAGATTCACTTTGGCGAGCTGGGCAACCTGAGCTTTTTGCGTCCCAACTACGCCCGCGCCGTCGCGGATGTCGTGAAGGAGCTGGGTGGCAAGCCCTTCCTCACCGACTGCAACACGCTCTATGTCGGTAGCCGCAAAAACGCGCTCGAGCACATCGATACCGCCTATCAGAACGGCTTTACCCCGTATGCCACGGGTTGCCAGATCATCATCGCCGACGGCCTCAAGGGTACCGACGAGGCGCTCATCCCGGTCGAGGGCGGCGAGTACGTGCGCGAGGCCAAGATCGGTCGGGCACTCATGGATGCCGATATTGTGATCAGCCTCACGCACTTTAAAGGCCATGAGCAGGCCGGCTTTGGCGGCGCCATGAAGAACCTGGGCATGGGCGGCGGCAGCCGCGCCGGCAAGATGGAGCAGCATGCCGCCGGCAAGCCAAACGTCGCGACCGAGCACTGTATTGGCTGCCGTGCCTGCGAAAAGGTCTGTGCGCACGGCGCTATCTCGTTTGACGACACCCGTGAGCGCGAGCTCGCCAACGGCAACACCCGTACGGTTCACGTTGCCGCTATCGACCATGATCGCTGCGTGGGCTGCGGCCGCTGCATCGGCGTGTGCAACCAGGACGCCATCAAGCCCGGCCATGACGCCGCGGCCGACGTGCTCAACTGCAAGATCGCCGAGTACACCAAGGCCGTCGTCGACGGCCGCCCGAGCTTCCACATTTCGCTCGCCATGGACATTAGCCCCAACTGCGATTGCCATCCCGAAAACGACACGCCTATCGTCAACGATATCGGCATGTTCGCGAGCTTCGACCCGGTCGCCATCGACCAGGCCTGCGCCGATGCCGTCATGGCATCCGAGCCGCTGCCCAACACCGAGCTCACCGATAGCGCGGCCAAGATGGAGCATAACCACGAGCATCTGGAGGGCGAGCAGGCCAAGGACCCCTTCTGCATCACGCATCCCGACACCGACTGGCGCACCTGCATTGCGCATGCCGAGAAGATCGGCCTAGGCACGAGCGAGTACGAGCTCATCGAGGTCAAATAGCACCTATCTATTGGACATATCAAGCGCTTTTGTAGCGCAACGTTAGCAAAGGCCGCCCGCGAGCACAGCTCTCGCGGGCGGCTTTCCGGAAGTATGCGGCAAATTTCGAGACCGCCGAGTACACGACGTTTTTTGGCAACAAAACCCCAGACGTTGCTTTTTGCCTAAAAATACTCGTCGAGGAAGTCATCGACCGTGTTCCAGTAGAGCTCGGGGTCAACTTGCGCACTCTTGGCGTGGGCGGCGCCATGGATGGTGAGCTTTTGCTTGACCTTGCTGGCGCACGCGTCGTAGTTTTGGTCGAGCATGTCGTACGGCACAAAGGTGTCCTGGTCGCCGTGGATAAACAGCATGGGAACCGTCGCGTGTTTGAGTTGCTCTACACTGCTCGCCTTATGAAAGTCGTAGCCCGCGCGCACGTTGCACACCAAGTTTGCTACATCGAGCAAGGGAAAGCTGGGCAGGCCGAACACGTCCTTGAGCTGCAGAGAAAACTCGTCCCAAACACTCGTATAGCCGCAGTCCTCGATAATGCATTTTACATTTGCGGGTAGAGATTCCCCCGCGACGTTCATGGCGGTTGCCGCACCCATCGACTCGCCAAAGACCAGGATGCGCGCCTCGGGGTCAGCCTGAACGATCCGCCCAATCCATGCGACGACATCGAGGCGTTCGGGCCAGCCCATGCCGATATAGTCGCCGCCGGAGCGCTCGTGGGCGCGGGCGGCAGGCGCGAGCACGTTCATGCCGCGGTCGTGGAAGCGCTTGGCGTATCGGGCCATGCCGATGGGCTCATTGGTATATCCATGCAGGCAGACGGCGTAATCGTGGGTGTTCTCCGAGGCGGCAAAATACCAAGCGGCGAGCTCGGTTCCGTCATCTGCGGTGAGGCTGCTGCTCTCGCGATTCTCTTTAAACCACGCCCGCGCCTCGGTTTCCTCGGCATCCGGCTGCTCGCCTTCTTTGTCGTTCTTGCTATCCTGCATCATCTTCATGGTGTACGGCGCTTGGGGATTCAGCGCGAAGTCAAACAGAAAGTTGCCGGCAAATCCGAGCAGCGCAACGACAACCACCAGTGCAACGATGCCGGCTATCTTGAGCTTTCGATGGGAACGTGCGTTTTGAGCCATGCGGTATTCTCCTATAAGATGTTAATACATCAACATTTAATGCAAGCGCATTATGGACGTTCGCCGTTGATGCGTCAACAGGCAAAGAATGGGTAAACAAAGGGTCGCGTATGGTGCAAATTTCGCACGTACCTAGACGCTTTGATATAGTGTTGAGAACTCTTTACGTTGGAGGATGTAACCGGCATGTCCGATTCGAGCGACAGTTCTAAGCCGCGACCCAAGACCGCGGCCGTTCCACACTACACGGTGGGCGAGGAGATCATGAACTCCGTCACCCATGGTGTCGGCTGCCTGCTGGGTATCGCGGGCCTGGTGCTCCTGATCGTATTCGCCGCCCTGCGCGGCGGAGGCCCGGCCCACATGGCCGCGGCGATTGTCTATGGTGTCAGCATTATTCTCGAATACCTTGCCTCCACGCTCTACCATGCGATTCAGCCCGCGGGCGCCAAGCGCGTGTTTCGCATCATCGACCACAGCTGTATCTATCTGCTCATAGCCGGCAGCTATACTCCGTTTTGCCTCATCACGCTCGCAAACGACGGCGGCCCTGCGCTGTTCTTTGCCGTATGGGCCATCGCCATTATCGGCATCGCCCTCGAGTGCTTTATGCGCGAGCGTCAACCGCACTGGGTAAGTGGCCTGGTCTACCTGCTGATGGGCTGGCTCGTTGTCTTTAAGCTGCCCGAGCTCGTGTCGCTGCTCAACCCCGTGGCACTTGCCCTGCTCGCCGTCGGCGGCGTGTGCTACACCGCGGGCGTGCCGTTCTATATCGCCAAAAACGTGCGCTATCTGCACAGCGTGTTTCACCTGTGGGTGCTCGCCGGCAGCATCTTCCAGTTCATGGCGGTGATCCTCTTCGTAATCTAGCGACCATGCCTGCGCGTCCGCGTCCTCGTTTGGGCGCCAGTGCAATTGCCGTATCCGCCATCAACGTTTTACCCTAACGTCCCGAATCTTGGAGGTTCGAGAAACTCCCGATGGACATAACCATCTCCCTTATCACCACCCTCGTTTTGACCCTCATCAACGGCTACTTCTCCATGTCCGAGATGGCGCTCACCACGGCTAAGCGCGCTGTGCTGGAGCACGAGGCCGAGGAGGGCGACAAGCGCGCCGAGCGCGCCATTAAGCTGGCCGCCGATTCCGACCAGCTGCTCGCCACCATCCAGGTCGCCATCACGCTCGTGGGCTTTGCCTCGTCTGCCGTCGCCTCGACGAGCCTGTCCGACCCGCTTGCCACGTGGCTCACGAGCTTTGGCATCGCGCCGCTCTCTGCCATCGCGCGCGGCCTGGCGCCGGTCATCATCACCGTTGCGGTCGCCTTCGTGTCCATCGTGATTGGCGAGCTTGTGCCCAAGCGCATCGGTCTGGCCAACGCCGAGGGCGTGTCCAAGCAGGTCGTGGGACCGTTGTCGTTTTTCCAAAAGATCGCCCGTCCGCTCGTGTGGCTGACCGGCGCTTGCTCCGATGGCCTGGCCCGCATCCTGCGCATCAAGAGCGCCGACGACCGCCAGAATGTCTCGGAGGAAGAGATTAAGTACATGGTCTCGGAACAGGACGACCTGCTCGACGAGGAAAAGCGCATGATCCACGAGATCTTCGACCTGGGCGACACCGTTGCCCGCGAGGTCATGGTGCCGCGCGTGGACACCACCATGTGCGAGGACGACGAGACGGTCGCCGACGTGCTGTCCACCATGCGCCAGACCGGCTTTAGCCGCATCCCCGTCTATCACGAGGATCCCGATAACGTCGCCGGCATCGCGCACATCAAGGACCTGATCCAGCCTTCGCTCGACGGCAAGGGCGACCAGCCCATCGCCGACTTTTTGCGCGACGCTACCTTTGTGCCCGACACCAAGGACATCTTGCCGCTGCTGTCCGAGATGCAGACCTCGCACGACCAGATCGTAGTGGTCGTGGACGAGTACGGTGGCACGGCCGGTATCATCACCATCGAGGACATCGTCGAGGAGATCGTGGGCGAGATCGAGGACGAGTTCGACCCCGACAACAAGTACCTCACGCGCCTTTCGCGCCGCGAGTGGCTTGTCGATGGGCGTTTTTCGTGCGATGACGCGATTGAGCTTGGTTGGCCGCTCGAGGAAAGCGATGATTATGAGACCATCGCCGGCTGGATTTTGGAGCTTTGCGACTCGGTGCCCGACATCGGAGAGGTGTTTGAGGTTGCGGGGTACAAGTTCAAGGTGCAGTCGATGCGTGGCCAGCGCATCTCGCTCATTCGCGTGATCGCTCCGGCCGAAACCGATAAGAAGGATTCCGAGCCCTCGGCAGATAAGCCGACGGTGTCGGGTGCGGGCTCTGCGGACCCGCACGACGGCGACGAGTAGGGCAAGGAAGAGTAGGGGAGAGTTATGGCAGGCCTGTTCAACATCCTTAAGGTCACCGTCAGCGAGGACAAGATCTGCGCGCATGTGCTGGTGAACCCCGGCATGCCGCTCATGACCTCGGAGGACATCGAGGCCACGGCGCGCGTGTACTACCTGGTGCCCGCGATTGCCAAGCATCTGTGCCTGGGCGATTCCGGTCGCGAGTTCCAGGACTGCATGGGCCAGACCGAGCTTTGCCATCTGCTTGAGCACGTGACGGTCGAGCTCATGAACGAGACCGGTCTCGCTGGCAGCATTTCGTGCGGCCGCACTCGCGTGAGCGAGCACGATGAGCGCGTCTTTGAGGTTGAGCTTTCGTGTCCCGATGACGCGCTGGCCATCGGCGCGCTGTCTTCGGCGACCTTTATGATGGATTGGGCCTATCTGCATGCCGACCAGCCCGCTCCCGATGTGGACGGTACGGTCGCGGGTTTGCGCAACCTGGTACTGGGCATGCGTGCCGAGGCCGAGGGCAAGGACCCGCACGAGGCCGTTGCCGCCGCGAATGCCGAGGGCGAGGCCGGGGACGCGACCGAGGACGAGGCGCCTGCCGAGACTGCCGTCGAGCCTGTCGACGAGGCACCTGCCGAGGCTGTCGTCGAGGCGTCTGCCGAGGAGGCCGTCGAGCCCCAGGGCGTCCCGAGCTTTGACGACGAACCGCAGGAGGCAATCGATACCGAGGGCGCGACCGCCGAAAGCCACGAGGCCCCCGCTGCCGTCTACGGTGGCGCGGCGACGGCTCCGGTTGCCCCTGCGCACGAGGGAGCTCTGCCGCTCGTTGACGGCGCCGGCGAGGACCCGGCCGCCACGATGGCCATGCCGGCCGTGCCGCAGGAGTAGGCTCACTCGCTTATCACCATCATGTACCTGCGCCTTTACCGTACGCAGATGAGCGAGACGGCAAGTGCTGTGCTGCGGGTATAATGGACAGCATTCAAACGGTGGGCGCTGAGGTGCCCGCAGGAGAGGAATGAACATGGGTAAGACTTTCAACTTTATCTCGGGTGCGCTCTTCGGTGCTGCCGCCGGCGCCATCATCGGCGTCGCCCTGGCTCCGCGCTCGGGCGCCGAGACCCGCGCCATGGCTGCCGATATCGCCAACGACGCCTGGGATAACATGCGCGACACCTACGAGCACGGTGCCGAGGAGGCCCGCGCCGCGGTCAACGATTTTGGCCCGATGGTCGACGCCAAGACCGATGACCTGCGTGCCAAGGTTGACCTTGCCCGCGAGCGCATGGACCAGCTGCGAGAGCAGCTCAACGACGCTATCTCGGGCGGCAACGTGACGCCCGCCGCCGATGTCGTGGTCGAAAACGCCGTCGAGGCCGACGCCGAGGCCGCGGAGCCTTCGACCGAGGCATAATGCGCGCCGGGGATTTTGTCGGCGCTAAGATCTATCGCAAGCCTACCGAGGATAAGCGCACCAAAAAAGACGGCACGCCGCGCAGCCCTAAAAAGCTCGGCAAGATTCACTTTCCGGTCTTTACCCCGGGCGGTACGCGCGTGGTGGGCTTTATGGTTCGCCAGTCCGATATCGCGGGTATGATCGAGCGCCCCGACCGATTTGTGGCGCTCGATGCCATTGGCGTCTACGAGGGCGCCATCGCGGTCGACGACGTCAAGGGCACCTACGATGCCGCTGCGGCCAAGCGCCTCGACATCAACCTGGACGATTGCATTATCTGGGTTGGCATGGACGTGCGCACGGAGTCGGGCGATGTCGTGGGCTATTGCTCGGATGTGGAGTTCAAGCCGCGTTCGGGTGTCGTGCAGACGTTCTACGTGACCGCCGGCACCGCCTCGAGTGTGCTGGTGGGCGACACGCAGATGCCGCCGACGATGCTGCGCGGCTATGCGGACGGCGCGATGATCGTTTCGGACGAGGTCAAGTCGCTCGGGTATTCGGGCGGTGCCCTGTCTCTTATACACATCTGACGCTGCCGACGATCGCATAAGTGTAGA
>UROM01000054.1 GCA_900549455.1 uncultured Collinsella sp.
CTACACTTATGCGATCGTCGGCAGCGTCAGATGTGTATAAGAGACAGGTCCTGCTCCATGGCGCGCAGCACGTCGTAGCTCTGATATGCCATGGATTCGCAGGCGGCACGTACGATAGTCGCACGGCTCGAGGCGCCGGTCAGACCGCACACGATACCGCGGGCATGCGGGTCCCACCAGGGAGCGCCCAGACCCGCAAAGGCGGGAACGAAGTAGCAGCCCTCGTTGTCGCTAATCGAAGCGGCGAGCTGTGCCGACTCGCTCACGCTCGAGATGATGCCCATGTTGTTGCGAAGCCAGTTCATGGTGGAACCGGCGGCAAAAATAGAGCCCTCGAGCGCATAGCTGACCTTGCCGTCCGCAGCGATACCGATGGTGGAGACCAGGCCATTCTTGGATTCGACGATCTCGTCGCCGGTGTTCATGAGCATAAAGCAGCCCGTGCCATAGGTGTTTTTGGTCTGGCCGGGATGGAAACAGCAGTGTCCGAACAGCGACGCCTGCTGGTCGCCCGCCACACCCATGATGGGCGGCATGTTGGTCATGATGTCGCTCGCGACGCGACCGTAGTCACCGGAGCTCCAACGGACCTCGGGCATCATGGCACGCGGGATGTCGAAGAGAGACAGCAGGTCATCGTCCCAGTCCAACGTATGAATATTGAAGAGTGCCGTGCGACTGGCGTTGGTGTAGTCGGTGGCGAAGGTTTGGCCGCCGGTGAGGTTATAGATGAGCCAGGTATCGATGGTGCCAAACATGAGGTCGCCCGCCGCCGCGCTCTCGCGCGCGCCGTCGACGTTGTCGAGAATCCACTGCACCTTGGAGGCTGAGAAATACGGGTCGAGCGTGAGTCCCGTGCGGGAGCGCACCAGCTCCTCGCAACCCTGTTCAACCAACGCGTCGATTGCCGGCGCGGTACGACGGCACTGCCATACGATGGCGTTGTAGATGGGCTGGCCGCTTATGCGGTCCCAGACCACCGTGGTCTCGCGCTGGTTGGAGATACCGATGGCGGCAATGCGGTCAGAATGGATGCCGCTCTTAAACTGGACCTCCATCATCACGCCGATCTGGCTGGCAAGCACCTCCGTGGGATCCTGCTCCACCCAGCCGGGGCGCGGGAAGCTGGTTTTGACGCTACGACGCGCCTGGGCGACGATGCAGCCGTACTCGTCGACGATGGTCGCGAGTACCGAGGTGGTGCCGCAGTCGAGCGCCATGATGTAGGAACCGCCAAAGCTAAACGAGGCGTCTTCCATGCCCAGGCTACCTAGATTCAACGACATCGCTTACACCTTTCTATTGCATCGGGTCGGACAGGACCCGTTCGATCTCTGATGCGGGAAGCGCGCCTTGGCGCAGGATCTGGAGCTCGCCGTGCTGAAACGACACGATGGTTGAGGCGTCGCGACACGGGGTCTCACCGGCGTCGACGGCCACATCGACCCCCTCCAGGATGCGCTCCTCCACCGTGACAAAACTTGCCGGCGCGGGCGCGCCATGCGTGTTGGCGCTGGTGCAGGCAAGAGGGCTGCCGCAGGCGCGGATGAGCGCTTGCACCACGGGCGAGGCCGAAGCGCGAAGTGCCACCGTGTCGTCGGCGGCGCGCATAAAGGTCGGCACGCAGGGGGCCGCCTTGACCACGATAGTCAGGGCGCCCGGCCAGCATCGTCGCGCGAGTACGCGGGCATCTTCCGGGATATCCACGCCATAGCGGCCGAGTGCTTCGACGCCATCGACCAGCCAAGCGACGGTTTGCGTGAGTTCACGTTGCTTGAGAGTGAAGATACGGCGATAGCCGGTGCCGAGCGCAGGGACTGCGGCGCCGTTGACGGCAGCCTGCGGATCGCGCGGCCACGATGGGAATTCACTTGTATCTTGAGGCACGGCGTCCGAGAAGGCGTTGACTGCCACGGCGACACCATAGACGGTCTCGGTCGGGATCAGGGCCAAGCCGCCACAGCGGAGTACCTCGGCCGTACGCTCAACGGCGAGCCGATGCGGCTCGCGCGCTCCCTCGAATACCCGATAGACCGTCTGCATGTGTATGCCAGCCCCTTACGCTCTGGTGCAAGTTTGTTTACTGTGGGGCATTCTCGCACGAAACGTTCAACCTATTTGCCCAGAGCGCATGTTGGTTTGGTGAGCGGCTCGAGTAGTCGGTGAAAGTGAGGGAGTTAATTGAAGATTTTTAGCGCGCAAGCGTAACGGTACGATCGGGAAACTCGATGCTTGCAACCAGTTTTCCGCCGAGGCTCTCTGCGTACCTGCTCAGCGTGTCAAGCCTCATCGAACCCAATTCCCCACGCTCGAGCTCGGATACGCGTTTTTGAGAAACGCCCATCGATTGGGCGACCGACGCCTGTGTTAGATCTTTTAGCCTGCGAATCTGAGCAAGCTTATAGGCTTCGATACGATCGCGAGTCCTCTCCTGCTCGGCGGTAATGGAGTCGCGTGTTATCCCGCGAGATTCCATATACTCATGCAGTTCCATCTCGATCGAGCCTCCTTACGTGGCGACGGTATATTTGCTCGGCCTTTGGAATGTTGATCGCATACCAGCCGTTCCATTTTGCCCTTGACGATCCCGCTCGCGACTTATCACCCGCCAATAGCAATACCGCCTGGCGTTTGGGGTCAAAGGCGAAGAGGATGCGGATCACCTGCCCACCACATGAAGTCACTCTCAGCTCCTTTAAATGATGAAGCTTCGAGCCCTTGACACGGTCAACCAGTGGACGACCAAGGATGGGACCTTCCTTCTCTAGCACCAAAAGGTCTGCATAAATCTGCTTCAGCGTAGCTTCATCCTGCTCATCAAGCCAAGGTTCAATGTAATCAAGCACGATACGGTACCGATGCAGCTGATTTGACATACCTTTCTCCTTCTATAGTAGAAGTTTTACGGTATATTGCAAGAGCAAACTTGAGCAAATGTCTATTAGTTCAGCTTAAATACGCTGTTTGGGCTCGGTGACGATGGCTCGGACGATACGGGGACGATCGGTGAGGTCGCGGACGATACGCACGTCCGACAGACCCGCTTGACGGCAGAGCTCGGCCGCAGCGTCGAGCGCGCCCTCGTAGAGCTCGCAGGCAAAGAGGCCACCGGCGCGCAACATGTAGGGCGCCGCGTTGAGCAGGCGGCGGAAGATATCGAGGCCGTCGGCACCGCCCTCGAGCGCCAGATCGGGCTCAAAGTCCTTGACCTCGTGCGGCAGCGAGCGCATGACATCGCTGGGGATGTAGGGCGGGTTGGAGACGAGTACGTCAAAGGTGCCCCACTCTTCGCGGGGAATAGAGCTCACCAGGTTCGTGAGGCTAAAGGCGACCTCGTCGGACGTGAGACCAAGCGCATCGCGGTTTTTGGTAGCAAGGTCGATGGCGCGCGGCTCGATATCGGTAGCAGTGCAGGTGACGTGGCCGCGACGCTCCCAGGCAAGCGAGAGCGAGATGCAGCCCGTGCCGCAGCCGACCTCGAGAACGCGGGCGATGCGGGGCTCGGCTGGGGTAGGCGCGACGGCATCGTCCGCGGCATCTTGCGCGGGAGTCGTCTGCTGGTCGTTGCCCTCAATGGCGATGCCGTATTCGTCGAGCTCGGGCTCAGGGGTTTCCATGTCCTCTGCTTCTGCCGCCTGCGCAGCGGCTTCCTCGGCCTCGCGATCGGCAAGCTCCTCAGCATAGGCGCGGCTACCGAGCACGTCGCTACCCAGCGCGGCCTCATCGGCGGCCGTCAGGTTGGCGGCACGGCGCTCGGCGGTCGCGCGTTCGTCAGCGAGCGCCGCCTCGGCTTTGCGGGCCTGCTCGACCTCATCGTTCCAAGGTAGCTCCACGCGCTGGCGGGCGGCGGCCCCGGGGCTCAGCACCTCGGCATCCAGATAGTTCAGGACTTCTTCGACGAGCATCTCGGTCTCGGGACGCGGGATGAGCACGCCGGGGGCGCACGCGACGTCGATCATGCGAAACTGCGTGCTGCCGGTGATGTACTGCAGTGGCTCGCCTTTGGCGCGACGAACGACGGCCGCGTGCATAGTCTCGAGCTGGGTCGCGTTAAGCGTCTCGTCCATGCGCATATATAGGTCAATGCGCGCCAGGCCCGTGGCCGCGCACAGCAACCACTCGGCAGAAAGACGGGGGTGCTCCTCGCCGCGCTCGGCCAGGTACTCCTTGGTCCATTCGAGACAACGCTTGATGGTCCAGATCTCGTTTGCCATGGGGTCCTCCCCTCTTAAGCGCCGGGCGGCGCGCGAATGTCGGAGCAGATTGTACGCGAGGGCGGCGCACGACAAGGGACGATTGAAGGCGATTATCGAGAATCAGCCCAGAATTTTGCACCGGGCTCGCTCAAAGTGTTCATTCGTCGACGTCTAGATTTGCATTCGTCAAGCTTTTGGCAAGGTTGCCCGTAAGCTGACCAATATCTAACCAAACGCTTGCCACATCGCTTGACGCGCGACACGCCAAAATTCGCTCCACGACTTCTCGAACGATAATTTAAGCATTATTTTCGGCGATAGACGCATGCCGATCATTGCTTTGCACAGGTGAACGGCTCAATAACTATCAAAGCCGATTGAATAACATCCCAAAGCAATGTACCCAACCTAGTCATTGGGGACGTTCTTAAACGACTAGTCATTCAAGAACGTCCCCAACGACTACTCATTTAAGTCTGTCCCCAATGAGTGCTCCGCCGCAGGTTGAGCATAAGTCAGCGAAAACGCCCCTAAGCGAGCAAGGTGACGTGAAAGAGGAGGGAAGCGTACTTTGGTACGCGACCGACGATTGAACGTCAGATTGCCGCTTAGGGGCGTTTGCAGCGTCGACCGGTTACGCGGTTCGTAGAACCGCGTAACCTACACCGCCTGTGCCAGCTTCTCGGCTCGCTCGGCGGCGGCAAGTGCCTCGATGACGGTGCCGAGCTGATCGCCCAGAAGGACGCCGTTGTAGGTGGAGTTGAAGCCGATACGGTGGTCGGTCACGCGGTCCTGGGGCTGGTTGTAAGTACGGATCTTCTCGGAACGGTTGCCGTGGCCAATCTGGCTCTGGCGCTCGGCGCCGAGCTCGGCCTGCTGCTTCTCGAGTTCCATCTCGTACAGACGGGCACGCAGCATCTGCATGCAGACCTCGCGGTTCTGGATCTGGGAGCGCTGTTCCTGCGACTGCACCACGGTGTTGGTGGGCAGGTGGGTGATGCGCACGGCGGAGTAGGTGGTGTTAACGCACTGACCGCCGGGGCCGGAAGCGCAGTAAGTGTCGATGCGCAGGTCGGACTGGTTGATCTGGACGTCAATCTCCTCGGCCTCGGGAAGCACGGCGACGGTTGCCGTGGAGGTCTGGATGCGGCCCTGGGACTCCGTCTTGGGAACGCGCTGGACACGATGCACGCCGGACTCGAACTTCATAACGGAGTAGACACGGTCGCCCTCGACCTTGAACTCGATGGACTTAAAGCCGCCGGCCTCGCTGGGGCTGGAATCGAGCACGGTGGTCTTCCAGCCGCGCGACTCGCAGAAGCGCTGGTACATCTTGTACAGGTCGCCGGCAAAGATGGCCGCCTCGTCGCCACCGGCGGCGGAGCGGATCTCGACGATGGTGTTCTTGTCGTCGTTGGGGTCGCTCGGGATGAGCATGTACTTAATGTCTTCCTCGAGCTGGGGAAGCTTGGCCTCATTTTCGGAGATGTCCATCTGGAGCATCTCCTTCTCATCGGCATCGGTAGTATCGTGGAGCATTTCCTTTGCGGCCTCGATGTCATCGAGCGCGCCGATGTACTCGCGCGAGGCGGCGATGAGGTCGGACTGGTGCGCGTACTCCTTGTTGAGACGCGTGAACTCCTTGATATCGGAGGCGACGGCCGGGTCGGAGAGCTTCTTCTCGAGTTCCTCGTAGGCCTTGATAATCTTTTCGAGCTTGTCGCGCATGGCGGGACTCCTTTATATGCGTGAAGGTGAAAATCGGCAGAGTTGATGGGGCGCGCGGCACCACTGCGGGGGTAAGCCCGGCTAGAACATGTCGATCTTCAGATACATGCGCATCCCTTCGCGTACGGGGTACATTGTTGCGGTCTAACCCATATATGATAGCGTGCGCAGGCAAACCTGCATATAACCCGCACGGAATGATTGGACGTAGCCGTTGGGGACGTTCATTAACGACTGGTCGTTTAAGACGGTCCCCAACGGCCAACAAAGGGCCTGTCGCTTTGTCACATTCTAGAGCGCTTGGAGTAGAGCGACGAGGAAGCGGATGCCCTGGAGGTAGGCGCGGCGGGTGATGCGCTCGTTGGTGCCGTGGACGCCGCGATCGCACTCGTCGTCATCAACCACAAAGGCCGAGAAGCGAATGCACTCAGGGCAAATGTGCTGATAGTTGGCAGCGTCGGTCGCACCGATCACGGTCGAGCGCACGATGCCGACAGGAGCTCCGTCCGCCGCGCTCGGTCCGCTTTCCTCCGTCCCTTTTGGATCACGGAAATAGTGGGCGGCGATGGAGCGAACCGCCTCGAGGCCGGGACCACCGATGCGCGGGGACGGCGAGGGTTCGGAGCTGCCGGGGCCCAGCTCCACTTCGACACGTCCGGCAAGGTCCGCCCCGGCAACCGCCTCACGGCAGCGCGCCACAACGTCGGCCACGCTCATGCCCTCGAGCATGCGGAAGTTGATGTTGGCCCACATATCCTGCGGCATGACGTTGGCGCCGGTGCTGCCACCCTCGATCTGCGTGGGCGCGCAGGTAGTCGTCACCAGCGGATAGAGCTTTTTGCTGGCGAGGCAATCGCGGACAATGGCATCCCCGTTGGCGGCAATTTCATCGGCCGTGTAGAGCCCTAACTCGACGAGTTGGGCGGCAAGCAAGTCGGTCACGCGCGCCGGCCACTCGATATCGCAAATCGCAGTGATGGCACGGCTCAGCACCTCGAGCGACGTGCCGCCGTAGGGGTTGGAGGAATGCCCGCCCGCGCTCTTTGTCTTGAGCACAATGTCGGCATAACCTTTCTCAGCCAGGTCGGCGTGCATGAGCCAACCCTCGCCCACGCTGTACTCGGCAGCCGAAACGATGCGGTAGTCGCCCTCGTCGATCAGGTACTCAAGCTCAATGCCGCGCTCCTCGAGCGCGCGGCCGATGGCGCCTGCGCCGTACTGCGTCGTCTCCTCGTCCTGGCCAAAGGCGAGAAGCAGCGTGCGCTTGTGCTCCCAGCCGTGCGCCAACGCATACTCAACCGCCTCGAGAATGCCTGCGACCTGATCCTTCATGTCGATCGCGCCGCGGCCCCAGATGTAGGTGTCGTCCACGTGCCCGCTAAAGGGGGCATGTGTCCAGTCGGCCTCGGTACCCGGCACCACGGGGACCACGTCCATGTGGCCCATGAGCATGACGGGTTTGAGGGCGGGGTCGGAACCGCCAAGCGTCACCAGCAGCGAATGATCGATAAGCTCGACCTCGCCCGCCGCAAACACGCGCGGCCAGGCCTGCTGCATATAGGCGCGCAGGTCGTCGAACGGCCGCCAGTCCACCGCCTCGGCATCCATGCTCGAAATGGTCGGAAACGACAGCACGCGACCCAGGCGCTCGCATGCGCCGGCCTTGTCCAAATCGGCAAAATCATCCTCATGCGCAAAGAAGCGCCAAACCTCGGCCATGACATCCTTTCGATTGTGATGACGAGGGCCGCCCCATCGGAGCGGCCCTGCCACGTAAGCGTTTGCGATCGGTTATTTGTCCTCGAGATAACGCGAGAGGAACTCGCGAGTGCGCTGGTGTTTGGGGTTGCCGAAGAGCTCAGCCGGCGCGGCGTCCTCGAGCACCACGCCCTTGTCCATAAAGACCACGCGGTCGGACACCGTGCGGGCAAAGGCCATCTCGTGCGTGACGACAACCATGGTCATGCCGTCGGCCGCGAGCTTGCGCATGACCTCGAGCACCTCGCCCACGATCTCGGGGTCGAGTGCCGAAGTCGGCTCGTCGAACAGCATGATCTGCGGACTCATGCACAGGGCGCGGGCGATGGCCACGCGCTGCTTTTGGCCACCGGACAGGCGACCCACGGCGGCGTGCGCGAACTTTTCGAGCCCCACGCTCGCCAGATGCTCCATCGCGACCTTCTCGGCCTCGGCCTTGCTCATCTTTTTGAGCGTGACGGGCGCGAGCGTGCAGTTGTCGAGCACATCCATGTTGTTGAACAGGTTAAAGCCCTGGAACACCATGCCGATGTCCTCACGCAGCTTGTTAATGTTGCAGCGCTCGGCCGTGAGGTCCTGGCCATGGAACCAGATGTGGCCCGCGTCCGGGGTCTCGAGCAGGTTGAGGCAGCGCAGGAAGGTCGACTTGCCCGAGCCCGAGGCGCCGATAATGGTGACGACCTCGCCGGGGTTAACGGACAGGTCGATGCCCTTGAGCACCTCGAGCGAGCCGAAGCTCTTGCGCAGGCCCTCGACGCGGATGAGCGGCTCGTTGGTCTGTGCGGCGGCCGCGACGCCGTTAGTGGCGGTATCTGCCATGATGATTCTCCTCGTCTTGAGCCTAGTTGGAGCTGGGCAGCGTGGCCGGGGCCTCGGCGCCGAGCTTTTTGCCAAAGGCCTCGAGCAGGCGGCTCGCCACGAGCGTCAGGATCAGGTAAACCACGAGTGCCACGCAGTAGACCTCCATCTGGCGGTAGTACACGCCGGCGACCGTGGTAGTAGCGTACATAAGGTCAAAGACGCCGATGACCGAAAGCACCGACGAGTCCTTGATGTTGATGATGAGCTCGTTGGTGAGCGCCGGAATCGCGTTTTTAATACCCTGGGGGAACACAACCTTGCGCATAGCCTGCCACTGCGAAAGACCCAGCGAACGCGCTGCCTCGGCCTGACCGGGGTCGATGGACTCGATGCCGCCGCGCAGGACCTCCATCATGTAGGCGGTAGAGTTGAGCGAGATGGTGACGAGGCCAGCGGTGAAGGTACTCCAGATCTGGTTGGCCTGGGCGGTCTCGAAGCCCATGCCGCGCAAAACGGTGAAGCCCGCGTAATAGATGAGCAGGCCCTGGACCATCATGGGCGTGCCACGCACGACGGTGGAATAGACGGTCGCAAAGCCTCGGCCAATGCTCTTAAAGAAACGCACCAAGTCGTTGTCGACGCGATCGAAGGTCTGGGTGCGCAAGAACACAAAGAGCAGCGCCAAGAAGAAGGCGATGACCGTGCCGAAGGTGGCAAGCGCGATGGTGATCTCGATGCCGCGGATAAAGAAGTCGCCGCTCTTGTAGGTCATGTAGACCAAGCTCGACAGAAAATCGCTGGGATTGGAGTCCGAGACAATGCTCACCTGCACCAGGTCGATAAACGACATGACGCAGCGGTCGATAAAGAAGATCGCCGCGATGGCAACCACGACATAGCTGCCCAGGCGCGCGCCGCGACGGCAACGCTCGGATGCAAACGGCGACTTTTGGCGATAGTCATTCCAATGCATGAGCTTGGTGACGAGCGCTGCCGCCGATACGACAATCCAAGCCCACAGAATCGCCCAGAGGCAGTCCTGGAACACACCCGTGGGCGCCAAGAAGCTCAGCGGCGTGGGGTTGCGCTGACTAAACGCCAGACCGAGCGCCGCGATGGCGCTCGTGCCTAGATACACATAACGGTGGTCGGCCTTGATAAAGGAGGCCAGACGATTGATAGCTTTCATGCTGCCTCCCTATGCCGGCTGACGGTCGAGGCACGCGTCCCACATCTGGTCGCGTTCCTCTTGGCTAACGCCCTTGAGCGTCTTATTGATAAGTTTGAGCAGCTTGCCCGAGCCCTTGCGGCAGCCGACGTTTGTTGTGACCTCCTGCTTAAAGCCCTCGCCCTCGGCAAAATGAACGGGGACGATACCCGGGTTTTGGGCCATATAGCCCTTCTCGTTCTCGGTGTTGTAGGTCACGGCGTCACAAGTGCCCTGCAGCAGGTTCGAAAACACCGTGGGCACCGAATCGACCGGATTTTTGTGGACGACGCCCGGGATCTCGTCGATGACGGTGTCGAGCATCGTGTCCTTTTGGCCGAGCACCGTGGCGCCGCTAAAGTCGCTGAGCTTGGTCGCGTTTTGGTAGGGCGAGCCCTCTTTTACGAACAGGCCAAAGTAGCCGATAAAGTACGGATCGGAAAAGCCGACGGACTCCTCGCGCTCGGGCGTGGCGCTCATGCCGGCAATGATGAGGTCGATCTGGCCATTGTTAAGTGAATCGATGAGGCCCGAGAAGCTCTGCTTGACGGCAACGGGCTCGCCGCCAAGGGCCTTGCAGACGATCTTGGCGATCTGCACGTCGTAGCCGTCGGCATAAGCGCCCTGCACGTTATCGATGGGGATGGTGTACTCACTGGCCTCGGATACCTGCCAGTTGTACGGGGCGTAGGCCGCCTCCATGCCGATGCGGATCTTGTCTTTGCCGATTACGGAATCGGACAGGTCGTCGCGACCGCCGCCCGTAGTGGGCTGGACCACTTTGAGCGTGGACGGGCGCTGGCAGCCGGCAAGCGCGCCGGCGACGACGGAAGCGCTCGCAGCGAGGGCGCTACCCAAGAAGATGCGACGACTGCACACCGGCTGGGCCTGCGCGTCGCGCTGTAGTCGAGGTTGCATCTGATGCCTTCCCTATTTTGCCTTACTGACAATAAGACAGGATATACGCCCGCAACCAGCAGCGCGGCATGTGCGCGAAAAATTAATAGACACACGAGGACGATTGGCGCAAAGCAGCCTGTCCCCCCATGCACCGCTTGGCATAAAAAAGGCAAGGCATAGACCTTCTGGTCATGCCTTGCCTTTTGAATGACAAATTG
>UROM01000055.1 GCA_900549455.1 uncultured Collinsella sp.
ACGAGATGCTCAGGAGTCTCGTGGGCTCGGAGATGTGTATAAGAGACAGGACGATTTGCCCCCACGCGGGGTCGGACTCAATCAGCTTCTCCTTGCGAACAAGCGGCGCGCGGTCAAAGTCGTCCGGCGCACGGCGAATCGGGTCCCAATCGTCTCGTTCGCGCAGGGCCACGCCGGCGTCGCGCAGTATCTGCTCCATGCGCTCGGCAATGGCCGGCGCGCTCGCCACGCCGGGCGACTGAATGCCCGCCGCCTGGAACAGGCCTGGCACCACGGCCGACTGCCCAATAAAGAAGTCGTTCGTCCCCTGAATGACCGGACGCCCGCCGGCAAATGCGCGCACCACGCGGCGCGTGTCCAGATCGGGAACCAGCTTTCGCGCTCCTGTCAGGAGCGCGTTCACATCGCTTGCATAGGTCTGCGTGTCGCCCGGCTCGCGCACGGCGGCGGTCGCGGTGATCACGGTGTTCCCGTGCACGGTCCCCGTCACGATAACGCCCTTCGATACCGGCGCCGGTACCGGGTAGAGCGGCATGAGCGCGCGCGGCTCCTTGTCCAGTACCACGATGTTGCCCTGGCGCCAGACCATCTGAAACTCCTCGGCGCCGGCCATATGCGAGATGTCCGCGGCTCCGTTGCCCGCGGCGTTGATCAAATAGCGACAGCGCACGTCGCCGGCGGGCGTCGCCAGCGTAAAGCGTGCGGCTCCGTCATCCGAGCCGGCAACATCAATTGCCTCCACTGACGCAGACCGCATAAACGTCACGCCGTTGGCGACCGCATTCTCCAGCGCAGCGATGGCTACTTCAAATGGGTCAACGTAACCGGTCGAAGGGCACCACAGCGCGCACGTGGCCTGGGCGCTTGCGCGCGGTTCCAGCTCGTGGATGCGCTCGGGGCCGATAATCGCCAGCTCGGGAACGCCGTTGGCCAGGCCATTCTGGCGCAGCTTCTCCAAGTGTGCGCGGTCTTCGTCGTTAAACCCCAGCACCATCGACCCGGTGCGGCGGAACAAAAAGCCGAGCTCCTGGGCCCACGTGCCATATAGCTCGCAACCACGGGTGTTGACCTGCGCCTTTCCCGTGCCTGGTGCCGGATCGTAACCGGCATGCACCAGACCGCCGTTGGCCTTCGAAGCCCCCAGCGCGATATCGTTTGCCGCCTCGACCACGCAAATGGACAGGTCAAACCGCGCGAGTTGCCGCGCGATGGCGCACCCGGTAATGCCTGCGCCCACAATTGCGATATCAAACGTTTCTGCCACGGTGCCTCCCAGACAAGTTGACAGGCTGTCAATAAAACCATCCTACGGTCTGCGCGCCCCCAGCGCAGCGGCAATGCGGCGAACAGCCCCGCAACACCCGCCAACGGCAGGCGAGGGGAGACTCAGTAATGCCGACGTCTTCGTCTGCTGACCCCGGTGCCGGAGGTTTGTCTCGATCTGTAACATTTGGGGACTGTTTTGGGGTCTAGATGTTACAGATTTAGATGAACCAATCAGTCGATTTCGAATGTCTAAATCTGTAACAGTTAGACCTGTTTTTGCCGAGTATCTGTTACAGATTGAGACATTCGGCCTAGAAGTTTTCCTTTGTCTCAATCTGTAACAGTTAGCTGATGATTTGGGTTCTAGATGTTACAGATCAAGACAAACCTTTCGGCGGATTTTGAATGTCTCGATCTGTAACAGTAAGAGGTTTTTTGGGGGTTTAGTTGTTACAGATTGAGATTGAAGTCGGTGAGAGATTCCTCAGTCTAAATCTGTAACATCTGGACTTTTTTAAGCTGAGTAACTGTTACAGATTGAGACATTGGGTCTGGAAGTTTCCCTGTGTCTCGGTCTGTAACATCTAGACCTGAATTCCGCTCCCACCTGTTACAGATTGAGATGTTTGTGTCCGCGCCAGCCCCGTACCCAGCCGTGGTCCCATATAAACAAACCCCGTGGTAAACTAGACCAGACTGTAAATATTCCGAAAGGTACACCTCAATGTCCAAATACATCAACGAGCTCATGTCGCCGCAGCTTATGGGCGTCATCTATGCCTTCGTCGGCTTCATCATCGCCCTGTATGTGCTGTCGGTCGTCTATGTGTTCATCGACGCTCGCCGCCGCGGCGCCAGCGCCTACGTGGCATGGGGCATCATCGCCCTCATCCCGTTTGTAGGCCTCATTGCCTACCTGGTCCTGCGCCCGCACTCCTACGCGGCCGACCGCGAGGAGCAGGAGCTGGACATGGCCCTGCGCGAGCGCCAGCTTGCCCAGTACGGCACCTGCCCGCAGTGCGGTGCCCCCATCGAGAAGGACTTTGTCGTCTGCCCCGTGTGCGACACCCAGGTTCGCAACGTGTGCCCCAGCTGCCATCGCCCGCTCGACGCGCACTGGAAGGTCTGCCCCTACTGCCGAACTCGCATCCAATAACGCATCCATCGTCGGGCTGGCCGCAAGCTACGGGTGCCGCGCGCCCCGCAGCCCCGCCTACACGATGAAGCATGCGTAGAAAATCGCCCGCCGTGCCATTAAGGTGCGGCGGGCGCTTGTATACCAAGGCAACCTGCCTATAATGATGCAAGTCAAAAACGCCGAGCGCATCGCACACACTTGCATTAGGCATCCGAGAGGAGAAAACATACCCATGAAGGCACTCTACAATGACGGTTCGGTGGCCGAGCTCCCGCAGGACGAGGTCACGCACGTCATCCGCCACTCTGCCGCGCACATCATGGCGCAGGCCATCAAGCGCCTCTATCCCGAGGCCGACTTTGCCTACGGCCCCGCGACCGATAACGGCTTCTACTACGACGTCGACCTGCCCGAGGGCGTCAAGATCAGCGAGGACGACTTCCCCGCGATCGAGGCCGAGATGAAAAAGATCGTCAAGGAGAACCTCAAGTTCTCCGTGTACGAGAAGCCCCGCGCCGAGGCCATTGCCCTTATGGAGGAGCGCGGCGAGAAGTACAAGGTCGAGCACATCGGCGACCTGGACGACGACTCCCGCATCACCTTCTACCAGCAGGGCGACTATATCGACATGTGCGTCGGCCCCCACATCTGCTACACCAAGGCGCTGAAGGCCTTTAAGCTCACCGGCGTCTCGGGCGCTTACTGGAAGGGCGACAAGGACAACAAGATGCTCACCCGCATCAACGGCGTCGCCTTTGCCACCAAGGAAGAGCTCGACGAGCACATGCACATGCTGGAGGAGGCCAAGAAGCGCGACCACCGCAAGATCGGCCGCGAGATGGACCTCTTTATGATGCGCGACGAGGCCCCCGGCTTCCCGTTCTTCCTGCCCAACGGCATGATCCTTAAGAACACGCTGCTGGACTACTGGCGCGAGATCCACCACAAGGCCGGCTACGTGGAGATTTCCACACCGCTCATCATGAACAAGCAGCTGTGGAAGACCTCGGGCCACTGGGACCACTACAAGGACAACATGTATTCCACCGTCATCGACGATGAGGAGTACTGCATTAAGCCCATGAACTGCCCGGGCGGCGTGCTGGTGTACGCCTCCAAGCCGCACTCCTACCGCGAACTGCCCATTCGCGCCGGCGAGATTGGCCTGGTGCACCGTCACGAGCTGCGCGGCGCCCTGCACGGCCTGTTCCGCGTGCGTTGCTTTAACCAGGACGACGCCCACCTGTTTGTGCGTCCCGACCAGCTGACCGACGAGATCGTGGGTGTGGTCAACCTTATCGACTCCGTGTACCAGAAGTTTGGCTTTAAGTACCACGTTGAGCTTTCCACCCGCCCCGAGGACTCCATGGGTTCGGACGAGGATTGGGCGCGCGCCGAGGAGGGCCTGCGCACCGCTCTGGAGAAGCTGGGCATGGACTACGAGGTCAACGAGGGCGACGGCGCCTTCTACGGCCCCAAGATCGACTTCCACCTGGAGGATTCGCTCGGCCGTACCTGGCAGTGCGGTACTGTGCAGCTCGACTTCCAGATGCCGCTCAACTTTGATCTGGAGTACGTGGACGCCGACGGCGCCAAGAAGCGCCCCATCATGCTGCACCGCGTATGCTTTGGCTCCATCGAGCGCTTCATCGGTATTCTGATTGAGCACTTTGCAGGCAAGTTCCCCACCTGGCTGGCCCCCGTGCAGGTCAAGGCACTTCCCGTCTCTGAGAAGAGCCGCGACTACGCTCATGAGGTGTGCGCCAAGCTGGAGGAGGCCGGCATCCGCGTGGTCTGCGACGACCGCGACGAGAAGATCGGCTACAAGATCCGCGAGGCCCGCAGCATCGACCGCGTGCCCTACATGCTTATCCTGGGCGAGAAGGAGGTCGAGGCCGGCAACATCTCCGTCCGCGATCGCTCCAACGAGACCGTTCAGATGAGCGTTGACGAGTTTGTTGCGAAGGTGACTGAGGAGATCAAGACCCGCGCCTAAGGCAACTGACACAATAATTTACAAAGGCGACCGTCCACATAGGGCGGTCGCCTTTTTTCATGCCAAAATAAGAAAAGCCGCAGGTTGAGCGGCTTTTTTGTTGCACAAAAAGGTACAGGTTTTTGTATCTTTCGACACAGGCCATTATACGAGCAATTTATTAACGTTTGCGCAGATTACGCAAAATGTACTGCTGGTAGATACATCTCCATACGCCTCTACAGAAACCTGTACTTTTGCGACTGCGCCTAGCTGCGAGCGAGAAGCCTGTTCTAAACGCCCCTGCATTTGCGTGCATCGCAAAGCCAAAAGAGGGGGCGAGAACATGGAACAGACGGCACGGCGCCAAGAGCAGCTGCCGGGCGCATTTAATGGCGCCACCACCAACAGCCAGCACGGTCGCGTCCGCTGGTATCTGGTCCACACCCCCAATGGAAAAGAGCGCGAGACCTGCGAAAAGGTCCGCCGCATTATCCCGCACGAGCTGATGCAGGACGCTTTTGTGATGCAAAAGGAGTTCTGGTTTAAGCGGGACGGCGCATGGTCGCTCCAAACCAAACCCATGTACAAGGAATATTTCTTCGTCGCCACGCACGATGCCGCCGCGCTCGATAGGGCTTTGGCCCAGTTGAGCTTTGGCTGTCGCATCGCCGGCAGTAGGGAGCGGGCGTACATGCCCATGCCGGACGATGCGCAGGACTGGTACCGCAGCGTTCTGGACGGCGACGGTGTGGTGCGCAACAGCGTTGCGCGCATAGAAGACGGTGTGTTGCACATAGAGCAAGGGCCCTTGGTGGGGCAAGAGGCCCGCGTAAAGAAGATCGACCGTCATAAGCGCTGGTGCTTGGTAGACGTGGGCGATGGCGATTCCACTTTTAGGGAGCTGCTACCGCTCGACGTTCCCAGCAAAACGTAAGGGAGACGTTGCACCAGCTATTCGTTCGCATATTTGAATTTACCGATTGGGGGATCCGTGGACAACGGGGACGTAAGTTTGACTGTGGCTGCTAAGGAAATGACAGAGAGCTGTACATCAATGGGGGATGCACTGGCTTTCGATCAGATAAAGCCGAGCGGTACGCTTGGCTATCGCTTTGTTAAGAGGCTGTTTGACCTTGTGTTCAGTCTTTTGATGAGTGTTCTATTGCTTATTCCTATTGCTGTGGTGTGCGCACTTATTAGCCTTGAATCGCCCGGCAGTCCTATGTATACGCAAGAGCGCGTTGGCAAGGGCGGAAAGACAATCAGGATTTTTAAGCTTCGAAGCATGGTCGCCGATGCTGGCAACGTGCAGAAGTATCTGAGTCCTGAGCAGCTGCATCAGTGGGAAGTCGAGCGCAAGGTCGATGATGACCCCCGCATTACCAAGATTGGTCTATTCATTCGTAAATGCTCTATCGACGAGGTGCCTCAGTTTCTCAATGTGCTGAACGGTGACCTTTCTATTATTGGTCCTCGTCCCATTACTAGAGATGAGCTTGAGCAGCATTTTTCGGATGAAGAAAAGCTTGAATTGCTTTCTATCCAGCCCGGCATCACAGGTCTGTGGCAAGCGACTGATCGTAATGCCGCGACGTTTGAAAGCGGTTTGCGGCAGAAGATTGAACTTCATTACGTTCGCAATCGCTGCTTCCGCATGGACCTGAAATGCTTTACCGGCACTTTTGGTGCCATGTTCGGCAAGAAGAGGACGGGCCGCTAGATGAATGAGAACCCAAAAGTAGTGCTGGTTTCCTTTTCGGAGCTACCAACTCTTCAAAAATATATGTACCTTACGTTTAGCGAACTCCGTTCGCGCGGAATTGAAGCATGGACTATAGGCTCGAATAACCTTCAGTTGCGTTTCACGATGACCGAGCGGAATCTTCTCATTGATACGCCCCATTCACCGAAACCCACTGTTGGCTCGATTAAGGATGCCTTGCAGAGCGCGGGGGAACTTGCACAGCAGATAGTCGATCTGGGCCCTGATGTTGTGCACTTTGTTAATAAGCACACTTGGAATTACTTCCTTATCCGTGCGCTCCGAAAGAGCGCACCGAATGTAAAAATCGTTCATACCTTCCACGATCCTGTTGGGCATAGTGGCGATTCAGTTCAAAAGGGCGTCATTCTGTATCACAAAGTGGTACAGCGCATGCTCGATGCCGTGATTGTGCATTCGGATATTGCGAGGAAGCAGGCTGAGGAGCAGCTTAAGGTGCCATGTTCTTTGAATCAGGTGCCTTTAGGTGTTTGTCCCTGGTTAGATTGGAACCCCGAAATCAATGCGCGTCGCGTGCTTATATTTGGACGAATTAACGCGTATAAGGGCGTAAGTCTTTATCCAGATATTCTGCGTTGCTTAGCTGCCGTTGTCCCCCAGGTTGAGGTGGTGATCGCAGGTAAAGCTTCTGACGATGTCGATTTGTCGCTGCTTAATGAGATCAATTGCCAGCCTAATGCAAAACTCATCAACCGATTTATTGATGAATCGGAGTTGGATGGATTCTTCGAAGACTGCTCACTAGTTCTTATGCCTTACACGTCGGTTACTCAGTCGGGCGTTGTGCTTGATGCATATAGTCATTCCCGCTCCGTTGTTGCGTTTGACATTGAAGGTATGTCTCAGTATGTGCCTGATAAAAATGCCCTTGTTACGGCTTTCGACTGTGCGAAGTTTGCAGATAGAGTCGCCGGACTTCTTGGCAATGAGGAAGCTCTGATGAAGAGTAATCGCTCGGCATGGGAGTTTGGACGTAGTAATTATTCGCCTGACTCCATGGCTTCTGGTCTGCTGAATGTGTACAGGAGCATCATCGAATGAGTTCATGGATTGTGATGGAAACAGTTTTATGTTGTATTGCTTTGGCATTAAAACGTAAGATTGGGTTTATTGGATATCAGGTTTTAATCGCCTCTGCTTATCTTGTCGTCCTGTGTTTCGAATTAACGCTGGATTATACGATGAGCGTTTATTTCGTATTTGCTGTGCTGCCATACATCCGATATCTAAGGTTTTCTGGTCCTCTGGAGACTTTATTAGCAGCATATTTGCTAATAGTATCGGCGATTTCGGTATTTATGAATGGCATCGTGCCTGTGGCATCGGCATTGGTTATTCATTATTTTGGTCCTCTGCTTTTACTATTTGTGTTTAGCAATATACCCATTGGTGATTTATTCCCCGAGGGTGTTAATGATTCTAATCAGAGACATAAATATATTGAGCGGATATTGATCGCTGCAATGATTGCTGAAGCATTAATTGGCGCGATCGCTCTTGGGATTAGTTCCGATGGGCGCTTAATGTTGAATTACCAGTGCGTATCTGGGTGCATAAGCTGCATCATTATTTGCTTTGTGGCGTATCAGTTAAACGGGTCATATCACTTACCGTTTAGCACATTTTCTATGGGCTACTGTTTATTCTGGGCCTTTATTTCGGGAACGCGGGGATATATCATTCTCGCTTTTGCCATGGCCTTAGTGGCGATCGCCGTGCAGCCTACTTCGAGAGCCAAAATAGCGCTCATTTGCTGTGTGGGACTAGTTGTGTGCATCGTTTTGTTAGCGAATACTGAAATTATAGAGCGTCTTTTTACTGATTCGCGAATGGGCGCTTCCACTGGACGACGGACGTATGAGAACCAGTGGTTTCTTAATATTTTCAGTAGCCAAGGTCTGCTTAAAGATTTATTTGGAATTGGGCTTGGAACTACCTATTTAACTCAAGAGGGGGCTGTATCTGCATTTGCGGGAACTGGTGTTGATGCCTATGCGTTTAACGTGATTTTACACAATACTGCTCTCCATAATTTCTGGTACATGATGACTCTTTCAATAGGTCTACTTGGAAGCGCCTTATATCTAACGACTTTCATTGCTTTTTTTAAAAGTGTTTCGAACAAATTTGCAAATACTAGGGAAATAAAAATTCTGCTTCTCGTGTTTACGCTGACGTACGCCTTCGTCCTTTGGTTTAGGTGGACGGCTACAGGAGGCGTTTTAGAATCAGCGGTTTTGTGCACTCTTTTGGCCCTATATCAAACAGGATTTTCGATTAATGAGCACAGCTCATTTGTAAATGCTGACGCAATTTAACGGTTTCAAGCAAGGAGAATTATGATCATCACTCGCACACCATTCCGCATGTCGTTCTTCGGCGGCGGCACCGACATGCCCGAGTTCTTCAACGAGCACGGCGGCTCGGTCATCTCGACCACGTTCGACAAGTACTGCTACGTCACGGCGCGCCACCTGCCGCGCTTCTTCGACTACTCGTCCGAGCTCGTCTACTCCAGGATCGAGCGGGTCTCCGACCCCTCCGAGCTCGAGCACCCCGCAGTTCGCAACGCCATGCAGATGCTCGACATGCGCGAGATACGCATCGCCTACGAGGCGGACCTGCCCGCCCGCTCGGGCCTGGGCACCTCGTCGTCCTTCGCCGTGGGCATGCTCAACGCCTTCCACTGCATGAAGGGCACCTACGCCTCCAAGGACCGCCTGGCCAGGGAGGCGATAAAGCTGGAGCGGGAGCTGTGCGCCGAGGCCGGCGGCTGGCAGGACCAGATCGCCGCCGCGTACGGCGGCCTCAACCGCATCGACTTCGCCGACGGCGACTTTTCCGTCCGTCCGATCGTCATCTCGCCGGAGCGCAAGCGCGAGCTCAACTCCAGCCTGATGATGTTCTTCACGGGCTTCACCCGCTTCTCCTCGGACATGCAGAAGGCCAACCGGGTCGCCGACAAGACCGTGCAGCTCAAGGAGATGCTGTCGCTGGTCGACGTGGCGGAGGGCGTGCTCACCGACAAGTCGGCGGACCTGTCCGAGTTCGGGCGCCTGCTCGATGCCACCTGGCGCCTCAAGCGCGGCACCGGCTCCCAGGTCTCCACCGGCTCCATCGACGCCCTGTACGAGCGCGGCCTCAAGGCCGGCGCGCTCGGCGGCAAGCTGCTGGGCGCCGGCGGGGGAGGGTTCCTCGTCTTCTATGTGGAGCCCGACGCGAGGGAGTCCGTGCGCCGCGCGATGTCCGACCTGCTCTACATACCGTTCGAGTTCGAGGACGGCGGGACCTCCGTCGCCTACTACGGGCCCGAGGACTACGACCTGGAGGGATCCCGCTAATGGATACCAAGTGCCCCCAGACGGGCGACGAGTGCCTGTCCACCTTCTTCGAGAACTACCCCGAGATGCTGGCCTGCGAGGACGAGGTCCGCGCGGCCCGCGACCTGATCGCCGGGTCCTTCCGCTCCGGCGGCAAGCTGCTCGTGTGCGGCAACGGCGGCTCCGCGGCCGACTCCGAGCACACGGTCGGCGAGCTCATGAAGAGCTTCCGCTTCAAGCGCCCTGTCGACGGCGCGTTCTCCGAGGCATACCGCGAGGCCAACGGCGCCGACGCTCCCGCATGGCTTGAGGGTTCCCTACCGACCATCTCGCTCGTCTCGCAGACGGCGCTGTCCACCGCGTTCGGCAACGACGAGGCCGCCGTGGGCGTCTTCGCGCAGCAGGTCTACGGCTACGGCGAGCCGGGCGACGTCCTGCTCGCCATCTCGACGTCGGGCAACTCCGCCAACGTCGTCGAGGCCGTCAAGGTCGCCCGCGCTAAGGGCGTCCGCGTTGTCTCGCTCACCGGATCCAAAGAGTCCAAGCTTACCGGCATTTCCGACGTGTGCGTCCGCGTGCCTCGCGACGAGGTCTTCCGCGTCCAAGAGCTGCACCTGCCCACCTACCACGTGCTGTGCGCCGCGGTGGAGGCGGACATGTTCGGGGGTGACGAGTAGATGCGCCCCTACCGCGAGGCGATCGTGCTGGCTGGCGGCTTCGGCACCAGGCTCGCCCACGTCGTGCCCGACGTCTGCCAGCCCATGGCGCCCGTCGCCGGCAGGCCGTTCCTGCGCTTCATCATGGACCAGCTCGCGGCAACTGGCTTCGACCGAGTGGTCGTGGCCGACGGCTACCGCCGCGAGCAGATCGAGGGTTTCTTCGGTTCCGCGTACCGCGGCATGGCAATTGAGTACAGCCCCGAGGACACGCCGCTGTTCACCGGCGGCGCCGTGAAGAGGGCGCTCGGCAGGTGCCAGTCGGACTGGGTCTTCGTCCTGAACGGGGACACCTGGCTCGATGCGGACTTCGTCGCCATGGAGGCCGCCGCGGCCGATGCCCCCGATGGGGTCTCGGCCGTCATCGCCGTCAAGCGCATGCACGACTTCGAGCGCTACGGCACGGTCGACGTGGATGCCGCCGGCGCCCTGGCCGCGTTCCACGAGAAGCGTCCGTGCGAGGAGGGCCTCATCAACGCGGGCATCTACCTGCTGCGCAGGGATGCCCTGGACGGCATGCCCGAGAAGCTGTCTCTTATACACATCTCCGAGCCCACGAGACTCCTGAGCACCTCGTATG
>UROM01000056.1 GCA_900549455.1 uncultured Collinsella sp.
ATCTACACTTATGCGATCGTCGGCAGCGTCAGATGTGTATAAGAGACAGGACCTTCATAGCGTTGCAGCTTTCTCGCTCAAAACCGATACCTGGGATTGCAGCTCATCGTCGGCGCGCTCGCCGGGGGCAAACCTCGTGCCGTACAGGAAAAACTCAACGTTGCCCTTGGCACCATGGATAGGCGACACGCACACGTCGACCGGGAACAGGCCCTTGGCGGCAAAGAGCTCAATCGCCGCCACGAGCGTATCACGGCGGACGGCGGGGTCGGTCACGATGCCGCCCTCGCCCACCAGCGCAGCCGGCGCCTCAAACTGGGGCTTTACGAGCGTGCAAAACGAACCGGAAGGTTTCAGGCACGCCAGCACGGCGTCGATGATATTCGCGATACTCGTAAACGACACATCGCACACGGCCAAGTCGATAGCGCCGCCGTAGCCAAGCTCGGGCAGCTGTGTCACGTTGGTGCGCTCATGGAGCATCACGCGATCGTCTTGGCGCAGCGACCAATCAAACTGGGCGCGACCAACATCAACCGAAACAACTGTAGCGGCGCCGCGCTTGAGCAGGCAATCGGTAAAGCCGCCCGTAGAACAGCCCACATCGAGGCAAGCAAGGTCCGTCGGATCAATCCCAAACGCATCGAGCGCGCCCTCGAGCTTGAGCCCGCCGCGCCCCACGTAGGGAATACGACCCTTAACATGCAACGGCAAGCCGGGCGTCACCTTAAGGCCCGGCGAGGTCAAACGCTCGCCGCCACTCGAGACCAAGCCGGCCATAAGAGTGCGAAGGGCATCCGCGCGATCGGCGCAGATGCCCTGTGAAATCAGTTCGTCATCGAGACGCACGCGTTTCATGAATGCCATCAACCATTCGTATCCGGAGACGCGGCCTGGCTATCCTGGGATTCGTTTGCCGCATCCTCATCGTATTCCTGCTCGAGCTTATCGGCCTCGCGAGGCGTCAGCTCAAACTTATCGACCATGTCGACCGCACGGGAGCCCAGCTCAATCGCCTCGTCAAACAGATCGAGCGAACGCTCCAGGGACGTATCCTTGGAGCGAACGGTCGCGATGATCTGATCCAAGCGGTCCGAGATCTCGTCGAAGTTGCGGACGGAACCCTCTGGCATGGCTACTCCTCGACGGTACCGGTCTCGGCCTCGGCGACCTCAGCGTCCTCGTCGAGAACGCCGGCCGCTGCCTGAGCGGCGGCAACCTTGGCGGCAGCCTCGGCGGCCTGGGCCTCCTCGCGGGCACGATCCTCGGCCAGCAGCTCCTGATACAGGTCCTCGCCCGGCAGCTCCTCGCTACGAGCGATCTTGCCCAGCACGCCGTTGACAAACGACGCAGACTGGTCGGTGCCATAGGCCTTGGCAAGCTCGACGGCCTCGTTGATAACGATGGCGTCCGAGACCTCCTCGTCGGTGAGGAAGCGCATCTCATAGACGGCGATACGCAAAAGATTGCGGTCGGCGCCGGGCATGCGCATAAGATCCCAGTTCTTGGCGATGGAGCGCAGGGCACAGTCGATGCGGTCGATGTGCTCGTAGGCACCGCGACACAGCTCCAGCGCGTAGGGGTCGAGGGGACCCTTCGAGATCAGGAAATCGCCCTCGAGGACGCGCTCGAGCGGGCTGTCCGTGGCCTCGGCCTGGAACAGCAGCTGCAGCGCCTGACTGCGGGCAAGCGTGCGCCCGCGATAAACCTTAAGGCTCAAAGGTTACTCCTTGGGGAAAACGAGGCCGTCGATGCAAACGTCAACGCGCTCGACCTCGACGCCCACCTGGGCGTCGATGGCGGCAACCACGGCGGCGCGAACGGCCTCGGCGAGTTTCTTGAACGGATAGCCAAAGAACACCACGACGCGCACGGTAAGTGCGAGCTTGTCGCCAATGACCTCGGCCTCGACCGCCGGCTCGGAAGCCGGGGCCTTGGACGAAAGCATCATCGAGACAAGGTTGGTGGCAAGGTCCTTGACGCCCACGGAGGCGATGCCCTCGACATCCGTGACGGCGCGCGAGACGATGGCGGTCAGAACATCGGGCGAAATACCGATGCCGTCAATCTTGATTTCCTGGGGCATGAGTCCTCCTAGAAAAGTTGGTTGCTAGACGCGGGAGACGAACTTGCCGTCGCGGGTGTCAACCTTGATGACCTCGCCCTCGTTGAGGTACATGGGGACCTGGATGACAGCACCGGTGTCGATGGTGGCCGGCTTGGTGGAACCCTGAACGGTGTCGCCCTTAAAGCCCGGGTCGGTCTGGACGATGGTGGTCTCGATGAACATCGGCGGGGTCACGCCCATGAGCTCGTCATCGGCGAAGAGCAGCTGGCAGGTATCGTTCTCGCGCAGCCACTTGGCGTTCTCGCCCACCATGTCCTCGGGAACGGGAACCTGCTCGTAAGACTCGTTGTCCATGAAGATGTAGTCGGCGCCGTCGTTGTAGAGGTACTGGAACTCACGAGTGGTGAGCATGACGCTCTCGAACTTGGTACCGGCGTTGCAGGTGTTCTCGACGACGCGGCCGCTCTTGATGTCGCGGGTCTTGTAGCGCACGAAAGCGCCGCCCTTGCCAGGCTTGACGTGCTGGAACTCGACGATGGTGTAAACCTTGTCCTTAATGCGGAGACCGAGGCCGTTCTTGAAGTCGGCGGTAGAGATAGTAGGCATAGCGACCTTTCTTGTTATTGGCGAGACGCACAAGCGTCCAAATTACATACGAGCGAAATTATACACTTGCAGACGGCGGCTGCAGCGAGCGCATAAAAAGAGAACGCGGGGCGCCCGAATCAATCCGGACGCCCCGCCTCCAAAAACCCAACTGGATGGCTTAGCAGTCGATGACGTGAAGGTCGTGCGGGGTCTTGGTGAAGGGC
This sequence comes from uncultured Collinsella sp., assembly GCA_900549455.1. Lineage (GTDB taxonomy): Bacteria > Actinomycetota > Coriobacteriia > Coriobacteriales > Coriobacteriaceae > Collinsella. The sequence continues at coordinate 2,881 of UROM01000056.1, forward strand.
TCATAGCCGTTCTCGGTGACGACGCCGTAGTCCTCCAGGCGCACGCCGCCCACACCGGGCAGGTACACGCCGGGCTCCATGGTGATAACCGAGCCGACCTCGATGATATTCTTGCTGCGGTTGAAGTTGGGCAGCTCGTGGATGTCGATGCCCACGCCGTGGCCCAGACCATGGTTGTAGTAATCGCCATAGCCGGCATCGCCGATGATCTTCTTGGAAAGCTTGAAGATGTCGTTGCCCTCAACGCCAGGATGGATAGCGGCGACGCACTCCTCATGCGTACGGCGCACGAGCGCGTACAGGTCGAGTTGCTCCTGGGTGGGCTCGCCCATCACGACGGTACGCGTCATGTCGGAGCGGTAGTCACAGTAACCCGCGCCGTAATCCATCAGGACAAAGTCGCCCTTCTCGATCACGCGGTCGCTCGGGACGGCATGCGGATTGGCGGTGTTGGGGCCGCTCGCCACGATGGAGCCAAAGGCCAGGCTGTCGGCGCCGTTGGCGAACATAAAGTTCTCGAGCTCGTTGCGGACCTGTTTCTCGGTCATACCGGGCTTAATAAAGCCGAGCATGTGCTGGAAGGCGGCATCGGTGATCGACTGCGCGTGGCGCATGAGCTCGATCTCCTCGGCATCCTTGATGGCACGCATCTTACGGATGTCGTCGTGCATCAGCGGCAGCATGCAGGCGACGGAGCGGTCCTCCAGACCACGCTGGATACCCTGGTAGAAGTTAATCTGCATGTCATCCTCGACGGCGCAGACGCGGCACTTGTTGGCGGCTATCTTGCCGGCGACCCAGCCGGGAATGGTGCCCTCGTCCATGTCGTAGACCCAGGGGCTGCCGGCGGGCGTGTTCTCCTCAAAGCTGTTGAGATAGCGCGAGTCGGTGTGGAACAGGCACTGGTCAGCCGTAATAAATGCGGCGTGCGGGAACTCGAAGGTGTAGTCGAAGACGCCCTTCACGCCCGTGAGCCAACGGAGGTTGGCCTCGTCGCGCACGACGATGGCGTCGTAGCCACGCTCGGCCATCAGGGCACGAACACGCTCGATACGACCGGCAGGACCGGCAGCAAACTCAGACATGCAGATTCCTTTCTTGTTGTCCTCAAAAAGAGCGGGACGAGCCTCGATCGGAAGACAGATTCGCTTGCAATCCGCAGCCGATTGAAAACTCGTCCCTCAAAATGATACGAAAGATGATGGATGTCAATAAAGTTAGAGAAGTTCCTTGCGAGAAGCCAAGTACGCCTGCGTATGGCGCTCGAGAATCTCGTCCTCGACATTTGTCAGGCGGATAGCGCCGAGCGCGGCAGGAAGCGGCAGCATGCTGCGATTCGAGCGAGCAAACTGCTGCTTGCGGAACTCCCCAATAAACGCGGTGGACTCCAGGTCGAAGCCAAGCTCCTCGATGCCAAAGTCCTCCAGGCAGTCATCGACCTCAAACACGTTGTCGATATCGAAGTCGCAGGCATCATGTGCTAGGCGCGCTTCAAAGCGCATGCCCTCGGAAAGGAGCTGGTATGCGGGGACGTGTGCCGCGGCATCGCCCAGGCAGGCGCGAAGGGTACGCTCCCCCGTCTTGCCAAAATCGAGCGCATGGCGAGCACTGGGGTTCGTGGCCATGAGCACGTCTTTGCGCGCGGTCTGGGACCACTGCACAGCATTGACGAGCGCGACTTCCTCGCCGGAAAGAATCTCGGGGACTGTCTCAGTAAACTGATTCCAGCGCGATTTGCTGCTGGAAATCATGGTACCCACGAGCACCGCATAGCCAAGCTTAAGGTCCTCGGAGCTGGCCTCGCGGACAAGGTCCAAATTGCACACGACCAGACCGGGCTCGGGGCGCACCGCGATGGCGGGCAGCGCATGGTCGCCCGAAGCGACGAGGGGCTCCATCGTCGTAGCGACCGTGAGCATGGCGTCGAAGGTCGTCGGCAGCAGTGCGCACTCGGTACGACCGCACCACTGGTCGGCACACCAGCAAACAACCGAGCAGGTTGCGGCATCGCCAACGGCAACAACCAGGTCATCGCAGGTAATACCGTTAGCCGACAGCGCACCAAAGACAGCATCGGCGTCAGCCAAGCTCGCACCGGCGGGCGAAACCTCGAGCGAAAGCTCCGATACGGCAAAGCCCGCATCGACCAGAGCGTGCTCAACGATCTCGCCAATGCGGTCGGACACAGCACTGTTCCAGACAACCATCGCGCGCTTGGGCTTGCCCACGGCCGAGGCAAACATGCGCGACAGCTCGCTAAACGCGCCAAACCCGACGCGAACATCGACGCTGCGGTTTTGAAAATTGATAAGTTGACGGCGAATCATAGCAGTCCACGCTCCAAAAGCATCTCGGCACAAACATAGGAAACGTCCTCGAAGGACTTATTGCGAATATCGAGGGTAATGTCGGCCGCTTGACGGTACAACGGGCATCGATGCTCGAACAGACGAGCCGCATGCTCGGGCGAACGAAAATCGGGACGCGTGTCGCAACGGCGAATCTGGCGTATCGAATCCTCAAAGTCGCCCTCGAGGTACACGCAGGTGCCCATCTCATGCATGAGCTCGATGTTCACCGGCGTCTCGACAATACCGCCCCCGCACGAAACCAGCAGGCTGCGCTCGCTTTGGAGGGACCGCAGTGCCGAGGTCTCGAGTTCGCGAAAACGTTCCTCGCCCTCGGTCTCAAAAATCTCGGTTACCGATTTGCCACAGCGGCGCACGACCAGGCGGTCGGTATCAATAAACCGACGCTTGAACATAGTGCCCACGTTGCGCGCGAGCGTGGATTTGCCCGCGCCCAAAAAGCCGATAAAGAAGATATGGTCGCAGCCGTGCTTGGTGTGCTGGGACATGGCGAAACCTATTCCTCGCAGGGAAGGTCGCGCAGGGCCCGGCGCTCAAAGATACGGAAGATCTGCGTATACCACAGGTCCTGAGTTGCCTGGGGCTTTACCAGGATCGTGTCGACACCGGCAAAGTTGCCGCTCCACACGTCCGTGTACAGCTGGTCGCCGATCAGCACGGCTTCGTCGGCCGTAGCGCCCAGGCGCTTAAGGCCCGCCTTGAGGGCAAACGGCGCCGGCTTCATGGCGTGGCTGATGGCCTCGAGCCCCAGCTCGCGGGCCGATGCCATGACCTGGTCGCGATGCCAGTTGTTGGACACCATGCACAGCTTAAAGCCCTTGGCGTGGGCGGCCTCGAGCCAGGCGGAAACCGCAGCGGGCACCTGCTCGGTATCGCGCGGCACCAGGGTGTTATCGCGATCGAGTAGAATAGCGCGCTTGCCATCGGCCCACAGGGTATCGAGGTCGATGCGATCGACCGAGGCAACGTATCGTTTGGGGCTAAAAATCCTCATGATTAATTCCAAGACTGTTGGTGCTCTTCGTAGGTCTGCGAGAAATACTCCTCATCCTGCGTGATATAGAAATACAGGTCATCGGAGTCAGTGGGCTCAAAGGTAGCCTTGAGCGCCTCGAGCGACGGAGAGCAGATGGGCGTGGGCGGCAGGCCCTCGTGCTTATAGGTGTTGTACGGGCTATCGCTCTGCAGGTCGTCGGCGGTAACCTCGCCGCCGGTGACATACATCATGGTCGCATCGCTGTTGAGATAGCGCAGGCCATCGAGCTTGCCGGCAAGGCGGTTGTAGAAGACCGAGGCGACATGCGCGCGCTGCTCGGCGTTGAGACCCTCGCGCTCGACGATAGAGGCAAGGTTGATGATGTCGTAGTCGGACATCTCCACGCCGTAGCGCTCCTTGATCTTGGCCTCGCAACCGGCAAAATCGAGCGACTTGTACTCAGTGTTGAACTGGTCGAGCATGGCACGGATCACATCGTCGGCGCTCGGGTCTTTACCAAGCGAATATGTCTTGGGGAACAGGAAGCCCTCAAGCGAATCGTTGGCAGCGCCTTCGAGGAAGCTGTAATCATTCACGTAGTTGGAAGCCTTTGCCTGGTTAAGGAAGTCCTCCTTGGAGATGCTGTCGTAGGCCTGGGCAACACGATCTGCGACCTGATCGACAGTTAGGCCCTCAGGAATCGTCAGCGCATCGGAGCCGGCATTGGGGCCCTCCATGAGCTGCTGGACGACATCGGTCGCATCCATGAGCGTGGTGAACGAGTAGGTGCCGGGCTTAAGCGACATGTCGGCGTTGAGCTTTTTGACTGCCGCGTAGTAATCCTTGGGATTCTCGACAATATGGTTCTCGGAGAGAATCGAAGCTATGGTATCGCCCGAGGCTCCCTCGGGAATCGTGATCGTGACCTGCTGGCCAGCGGCGACCTTCGAATCCTCTCCGGTAAAGAAGCCCTTAACGGCCGGCACGACGAAGAAGGCAATCGCAGCAAGCGCGAGTACGGCAACCACGGCGCCTACGATCATGGGTACCGGGGAGTTCTTCTTTTGGGCACCGCGGCGAGCATGCGTGTTGTAGCTGAAACGCGTCGCCGGAGCCACACCGTGCGTGCCGTGAGCATGATGTGCATGGGAGCGTGATTGCGGAGCCTGTGCTTGCGCGCGCTGCGTCGGAACCTGCTGCTTAAAGCGAGCGCCGCCAGCAGGCTGCGTGGAGCGGGCGGACGGCTGTTGAGCTGCACGCTGAGAGGGTTGAGCGGCACGCGAGGAGGACTGCGCCGGACGCGCAACAGGCTGAGCCGCACGTTGCGTCGGCTGCACCGGGCGCTGGACAGGCTGAGCAGGACGCGGCGCGGGCTGCCCCTGTCGATTTGGCTGGCGCGGGTCGGAAGCGCTAGGCATGCTGGACCTCCTCGTTTTTACGATCGAGCCATGTCTGCAAGAACAGGCTGGCGGCGATCATGTCAATCTTGCCCCTCATCTGCTTTTCGTTGAGTCCCTGTTCGCGCAGGATGCGCTTGGCCTCTTGCGAGGACAGGCGCTCATCCTCAAACTCCAGCGGAAGATCGAGCTCGTCGGCAATCTTTTGGGCCACGGCGGCGACGCGCTCGGCCTGCGGGCCGAGCTCACCGGCCATAGTCAGGGGACGTCCGCTTACCAGGATCTCGGGCTCATAGTCCTCGACCAGGTAGCGAAACGTCTTGGCCATACCGGTGACCTCGGCAGCGGGGAGCACCTTGACGGGCATCGCCATCTTGCCATCTCGGCTCGAGACAGCGATGCCAATCCTGGTCTCCCCTATGTCCAGCGCAAGCGCGACCACAGCGACTTCTTAGGTTCTTAGGCGCCGAGCGCGGTCTTGGCGGCCGCGAGGGCATCGGCGATACCGGCGGCGTTCTTGCCACCGGCCTGGGCCATGTTGGGACGACCGCCACCGCGACCATCGACCAGGCCCGCGATCTGTTTGATCACATTACCGGCGTGGAAACCGGCCTTGACGGCGTCGTCGGAGCCGGCGGCGAGCAGGGCCGGGGTGCCCTTCTCAGTCACGCTGGCGACAACGCAGGCGACGGGGCCGGCGACCTTCTGGTGCACGGTATCCCATACGTTGCGCAGGTCGGCGGCCTCGAGACCCTGGAGCTCGGCGACAACGAGCTTGTAGCCGTCGAGCTCGACAGCGCCGTCGATGGCGCTGGAGATGGCATCGGAGGAGCCACCGGTGAGCGCCTTCTTGAGCTTGTTGGCGGTCTCGCGCAGCTCGGCCTGCAGGTTCTCAACGCGGGCGGGAACCTCGTCGACGCGGCACTTGAGCGCAGCGGCGGCGGCGTCAACGAGCGCCAGGCGGTCGGCCATGTAGTCGAGGGCGCCCTTGGAGGTCACGGCCTCGATACGGCGGACATTGGAGCCCGTGGAGGACTCGGAAATAATCTTGAACAGGCCGATCTCGGCGGTGTTGGCGGCATGGGTACCACCGCAGAGCTCGCGGGAGAACGGCTGATCCTCGGCGCCCACGGAGACGACGCGGACGACATCGCCGTACTTCTCGCCAAAGAGGGCAACAGCACCCGCGGCCTTGGCCTCGTCGATGTCCATGACGCGGGTCACGACCGGCTTGGAAGCGAAGATTTGCTGATTGACCAGGTCCTCGACAGCCTTGAGCTGCTCGAAGGACAGGGCCTCAAAGTGCGTGAAGTCAAAGCGCAGGTGCTCGGGGGTCACCAGCGAGCCAGCCTGGGAGACATGCTCGCCCAGGACCTGCTTAAGGGCGGCGTCGAGCAGGTGCGTAGCGGTGTGGTTGCGACGAAGGAAGCCACGACGCTCGGCGTCGAGCGTAGCGGTCACGGTAGCGCCGACGGTCAGCGTGCCCTCGGCAACATGCGCGACGTGGGCATACAGGCCGTTGTGGTTCTTGGTGTCGGAAACGGTCAGCGCAACGCCCTCGGCGGAAAGCTCGCCAGCGTCGCCCTGCTGGCCGCCCATCTCGGCATAGAACGGGGTACGGTCGAGCACGACCTCGACGTCCTCACCGGCGGCAACGGACTCGACGGACTCGCCGTTGCGCACGATGGCGACAACCTTGGCACCCTCGATCACATCGTTGTCATAGCCATCGAACTCGGTCGCAGCGACCTTGTCCGAAAGCTCAACCCACACGTCGTTGAAGCTGCCCCAGGCATCGCCCTTGGCGTTGGCGCGGGCGCGGGCCTTCTGGTCCTCCATGCAGGCGGTGAAGCCGTCCATGTCGACGTCGTGACCAGCAGCGCCGGCAATCTCGACGGTCAGGTCGATGGGGAAACCAAAGGTGTCGTGCAGCTTAAAGGCAACATCGCCCGGAAGAACGGCGCCCTCAGCGAGCGCGGTCAGGGCCTCGTCCAGGTAAACGCGGCCGTTGTCGAGCGTCGTGGAGAAGCGCTCCTCCTCGGAGGCGACGATACCCTTGACGAGCGCGACATTCTTGAGCAGCTCGGGATAGGCCTCGCCCATCTGAGCGTTGACCTCGTCGATGAACTTGGTCAGGAAGGCGCCCTCGATGCCCAGCAGGCGGCCGTGGAACACGGCGCGACGGAGCAGGCGACGCAGGACGTACTCGCGGCCCTCGTTGCCGGGCAGGATGCCGTCCGAGATCATGAAGTCGACGGCACGGGAATGGTCGGCAATGATGCGCAGGGAGCGGCTGGCGCCAGAGTAATCGTCGGCGTCATAGGTCTTGCCGCTGATCTCCTCACCGAGCTTGATGAGGTGCTGCATCAGATCGCCGTCGTAGTTAGCGGTCTTGTGCTGCATGATAGCGGCCATGCGCTCCAGACCCATACCCGTATCGAGGTTGCGGTGCGGCAGCTCCGGCATGGAGCCGTCCTCTTGGCGGTCGTACTGGGTAAAGACGAGGTTCCAGAACTCAAGGAAGCGGTCGCAGTCGCAGCCGGGCTTGCAGTCGGGGCTACCGCAGCCGACCTCCTCGCCCATGTCAAAGTAGATCTCGGAGCACGGACCGCAGGGGCCGGTGGGGCCGGCGGCCCAGAAGTTATCGTCCTCGCCCAGGCGGGAGATGTGGTCCTCGGCAACGCCCAGAGAACGCCACACGTCGTGGGTCTCGTCGTCCTCGGTAAAGACGGTAAAGTACAGGCGATCGAGCGGCAGCTTGAACTCCTTGGTGATGAGCTCGAAGGCCCAGGCGCAAGCCTGCTGCTTGGAGACGCCGCCAAAGGAGAAGTCGCCGAGCATCTCGAAGAACGAGAGGTGACGGCCGTCCTCGCCGATGCAGTCGATGTCTGTCTCTTATACACATCTCCGAGCCCACGAGACTCCTGAGC
>UROM01000057.1 GCA_900549455.1 uncultured Collinsella sp.
TACACTTATGCGATCGTCGGCAGCGTCAGATGTGTATAAGAGACAGAGCTTATGTTTGATGGCCTGCGCCCCCGCGTGGTGATGGACGTCGACGGTCCCGCCGGTGCCATGCGCGGCATCGCGAGCTCGTTGGCGGCGGCCCGATTGCCGCTCGTGGCGATCGTCGCCTGCGATATGCCGTTTGTCTCGCCGGAACTCATCGGCGCGCTTGCCGATCGTGTCGAGGCCGAGGCGCTCGACGTGTGCGTGCCGCGTGAGGAGCGGGGGATTGAGCCGCTTTGCGCCGTCTGGCGCCGTGGCGCGTGTGCGCCGGTTGCCCAAGAGCTGCTCGCCTGCGACCGCCAGCGCATTCGCTGCCTGATCAATCGCGTTCAGGCTGGTTATATGGATGAGCCGCAAATCGTTAAGGCCGCGGGCTCGACGCTCTGCTTCGAGAACGTCAATACGCCCGAGGAGTTTGCGGCGGCCGAGTTACTCGCCTAGACGATTGGAGTTGCCATGTCTCACGATATTTGCCCCGATACCGGGGAACCTTGCACCTGCGATGGGTCCGAGCCTTGCACCTGCGGCTGTGGCGGCTGTGGACATACGGCCGAGGAAGAGGCAGCGGCGGCTGCGTATCGCGAGTCGCACCGCGAAGGCCCGTCCGGTGAGGCCCTCGACCACGAGCGCAAGATTATCGTGTCGTTCGACAGCACCTTCGATGTGATGGAATGCGAACAGCTGTGTCTTGCCGCCGGTGTGCCCGGGCGCATCATGCCGCTGCCGGGCTCCATTACCGCAGGTTGCGGTCTGTGCTGGGCCATGCCGTTCTCGGGCGATGCGCTTGCCGCCTTCCGCGCTGCCACCGAAGGCCGCATAACCCCCGCCGACTACCATCAGCTCGTCCTCTAACCGCCAGCACCACCACATTGGGGACAGGCGCCTTTGTGGTGGTTTCGTTGCTTGAATGGCCTTCTTGTGGCATTACGAGTCAAAACCACCACAAAGGCGCCTGTCCCCAATGTGGTGGTATGGACCATATGGACGAAACAGGTTTGAAACACGGGATTTGTGCGTCGGGCGCTCAAAAACGCCTCTACCTGCATCGTAATCAAAACGAAACATCTGCTCGTCGGCTTATGCGAAATTTTCCCGCAACAGTGCGATATTATCCATAAACGATAAAGTTCGCGGCGCATGGGGTGCCGCGATCAACATTTTTCGTTTCCCATCATTGGAGGAAGCATGAGCTACACGCAGAAAGTTCTCGACGAGCTCAAGGCCCGCTATCCCGAGCAGCCTGAGTTCATCCAGGCCGCTACCGAGATCCTCGGCACCATCCAGCCGGCGCTCGACGCCCATCCCGAGTACGAGGAGGCCGCCCTGCTTGAGCGCCTCGTCGAGCCCGAGCGCATCGTTATGTTCCGTGTCCCCTGGGTCGACGATCAGGGCAAGGTCCAGGTCAACCGCGGCTACCGCGTCGAGTTCAACTCTGCCATTGGACCCTACAAGGGCGGCCTGCGCTTTAACCCGACGGTCACCCTGGGCATGCTCAAGTTCCTGGGCCTGGAGCAAATCCTCAAGAACAGCCTGACCACCCTTCCCATGGGCGGCGGCAAGGGCGGTTCCGACTTTGACCCCAAGGGCAAGTCCAACAACGAGATCATGCACTTCTGTCAGTCCTTCATGACCGAGCTCTATCGCCACATCGGCCCCAACACCGACGTTCCCGCCGGCGACCTGGGCGTTGGCGGCCGCGAGGTTGCCTACCTGTTCGGTCAGTACAAGCGCCTGACCAACGAGTGGACCGGCGTCCTTACCGGCAAGGGCCTCTCCTTTGGTGGCTCGCTCGCCCGTACCGAGGCCACCGGTTACGGTCTGGCCTACTTTGTGGACGAGTATCTCAAGAGCCGCGGCGACTCCTTCGAGGGCAAGAACGTCGTCGTTCACGGCTCCGGTAACGTCGCCATCTACGCGGTCCAGAAGGTCTCCCAGCTCGGCGGCAAGGTGCTGGCCTGCTCCGACACCCATGGCTGGGTCGAGGATCCCGACGGCATCGACTACACCGTGCTCGAGCATGTCTACAACAAGAAGCGCTCCGGCCACGACAAGGGCGTTACGCTCGCTATGTACGTCGACGAGAAGCCCAATGCCACGTGGCACGAGGGTGACGGCCGCGGCGTGTGGCAGCTGCCCTGCGACATCGCGCTGCCCTGCGCTCGCGAGAACACGCTGCTGCTCGAGGACGCCCAGGCGCTCGTCGCCAACGGCTGCAAGGTGGTCGGCGAGGGCGCGAACATGCCCACGACCATCGAGGCCACGACTTACTTCCAGGAGAACGGCGTCGCCTTTATGCCCGGTAAGGCTGCCAACGCCGGCGGCGTGCTCGTGTCCGGCCTGGAGATGAGCCAGAACGCCGAGCACCTGTCCTGGACCTTCGAGGAGGTCGACGGCAAGCTCGAGCAGCTCATGCGCGGCATGTTCCACAACGTGGACGACACCGCCAAGAAGTACGGCGAGGAGGGCAACTTCGTCATGGGCGCCAACATCGCCGGCTTCCTGAAGGTCGCCGATGCCATGCTCGCCCAGGGCGTCTGCTAAATCTTCGCTCGATATAGCATCGTAGAAGGCTCCCAGCCATTTTGGCTGGGAGCCTTTTTGAATCGCATGCGACGGAGGAAAACGGTTCATTTTGTCCCGACATGAGCTGTGTCCCCTCGTTTGGTACACTTAAAGGTACTGGACAAGTGGAGAGATGGGGGAGAACGTGCTCAAGTTCGGTACCTACGTCCGTGTTGGAAACGCGGCCGAAGCCTATGAGCTCTTGCAGAAGAACCGCAACAACAAGATTGTGGGCGGCGGCATCTGGATGCGCCTGGGTTCGCGTCGTGTGGCGACGGCGATTGACCTTTCGGCCTGCGGACTCGATCAGATCGAGGAGACCGAGACCGAGTTTCGCATCGGTGCCATGTGCACCCTGCGCCAGCTCGAGCGTCATGCCGGGCTCAACGCGCTTGTCAACAATGTCTTTGAGTTTGCCGTCCACGACATCGTGGGCGTGCAGCTGCGCAATACCGCCACGGTTGGCGGCAGCATCTACGGCCGCTTTGGCTTCTCGGACGTTCTCTCCGCCTTCCTCGCGCTCGATTCCTATGTTGAGCTGAAGGGCGCCGGTCGCGTGCCGCTTGCGGAGTTCGTGGACATGGGCTACGTACGTGACGTGATCGAGCACGTCGTGGTCGTTAAACACGACTACCGCGCAAGCTACGAGGCCGTGCGCAAGGCCGCGACCGACTTCCCCTCGCTGAACGTCACCGCCGCCTGGTGGGACAACACCTGGCACGTCACCGTGGGCGCCCGCCCGTTGCGTGCGACCCTGCTGCAGGGCGAGGCGTGCGGCCTTACCAACGAGCATCCTTCCGAGGACGAGCTGCGCGCCCTGGCCGCATCCGTGCGTGCTCTGAGCTACGGCACCAACCTGTGGGGCTCGGCCGACTACCGCCGCCGCATCTCGGCCCCTCTGGCGATTCAGGCCGTGCGTCGGGCCGCCGGCATCGAGCTTTCGGCCGCGCTTGCCCACGAGTTCGAGGGCGTGCAGATTCCTAAGTTTGCCACGGACGAGTATTCCTGCCGCCGCGTGCCCGGCGTCGATTCTAGCGAGGTGCGCTAATGGCTGCCAAACTCATTGATCTTTCCTTTACGCTCAACGGCCGTAAGGTCAAGGTTCAGATTGCCCCCGACACCATGCTCTTTGCGCTGCTGCGCGAGCAGGGCTGCGCGTCGGTGCGCTGCGCCTGTGAGACCACCAACTGCGGCCTGTGCACGGTGTGGCTCGACGGCGACCCGGTGCTGAGCTGCTCGGTTCCCGCCGCCCGTGTTGAGGGCCATACCATCACCACGCTTGAGGGTCTCAAGGCCGAGTCTGAGGCGCTCGCCCGCGCGATGGCCGCCGAAGGCGCCGAGCAGTGCGGTTTTTGCGCCCCCGGCCTTATCATGAACGTGCTGGCGCTCGCCCGCGCCGCCAAGGAGGACCCGAGCCTCGTTGCCACGCGCGAGGAGCTGTCGCGTCAGCTTGCCGGTAACCTCTGCCGTTGTAGCGGCTACGAGAGCCAGCTGCGCGCCATCGTGCGCTTTCTCAACCAGTCCGGCGTGCAGGTGGGCTTTGAGATGCCCGAGCTGCCGGTCAACGACACCAGCTGCGACGGCGTCGCGTACAAGCAGATTACCCACAAGCAGCCTAAGAAGGACTCGAAGGCGCTGCTCGAGGGTCGTCCCGTCTACACGGGCGACATGGTGCCCGCCGGCGCGCTGATCGTCAAGCTCAAGCGCAGCCCCTATGCCCGCGCCAAGATCCGCTCCATCGATACGTCGCGCGCCCTGAAGGTGCCCGGCGTCGTGGGCGTCTACACCTACGAGGACGTGCCCCAGCGCCGCTTTACCATCGCCGGCCAGAGCTATCCGCAGCCGAGTCCCTACGACCGCCTGATTCTCGAGAACCTCGTCCGTTACCAAAACGAGGAGGTGGCGATCGTCGCCGCCGAGACCGAGGAGGCTGCCGACAAGGCGCTCAAGCTCATTAAGGTCGACTATGAGGTGCTCGAGCCGCTGCTCGACTTTACCCAGGCGCTCGATAATGACATCGTGGTCCACCCCGAGGGCGACGTGACCTTTATGTTCCCGCAGGGCGGCGACGTCCCGCGCAACCTGGTGTGCAGCGGCACGAGCGATTTTGGCGACTTGGACGAGGCCTTCGCCCAGAGCGACATCGTCTTCACCCGCACCTACACCAGCCAGGCCACGCAGACCGCGCCCATGGAAACCTTCCGCGCCTTCGCGACGACCGACGCGTTCGGGCGTATCTCGGTGACCACCTCCACACAGGTGCCCTTCCATGTGCGCCGCATGGTCGCGCAGTCACTCGATATTCCGCAGTCGCAGGTGCAGGTCATTAAGCCGCGCATCGGTGGCGGCTTTGGCTCTAAGCAGACGGGCTGCTGCGAGATCTTCGTTGCGTTTGTGACGCAGCAGACCGGCCGTCCGAGCTACTGCTGCTACACGCGTGAGGAGACCATCACCGCGGGCAACTCGCGCCACCAGATGCAGATGACCGTTAAGCTGGGCGCCATGAACGACGGCACCATCACAGCCATCGATCTGCACACGCTGTCCAACGCCGGCGCGTACGGCGAGCACGCTACCACGACGATCGGCCTTTCGGGCCACAAGAGCCTGCCCATCTACAACCATGTGAAGGCGAGCCGCTTTAGCTGGGACGCCGTCTACACCAATACCAACCGCGGCGGCGCATATCGCGGCTACGGTGCCACCCAGGGCCAGTTTGCCGTGGAGAGCGCTGTTAACGAACTCGCCGACATGCTGCACATGGACCCTGCCGACCTGCGCCTTAAGAACATCGTGCGTGAGGGCGAGATCATGCCGCAGTACTACAACGAGAAGCTCAACGCCTGCGCGCTCGATCGCTGCCTGATGCGCGCGATGGACATGATCGGTTGGCGCGACAAGCCGCTGGCCGTCGACCTGGGCGATCGCGTGCGTGCTCTGGGCTGTGCACTCACCATGCAGGGCTCGGGCATTTCCAACGTGGATATCGCCGGCATCGACATGCGCCTGGAAGAGGACGGCTTCATTACCATCGGCACCGGCGCCACCGATAACGGCATGGGCGTCGACACGATCCTGGCGCAGATTGCCGCCGAGGAGCTGGGCGTGGAGAGCTCGCTCATTGTGGTGCGCGGCGTAGACACCGATGTGTCGCCATTCGATGCCGGCTCGTACGCGAGCTCGGGCACGTACGTGACGGGCCTGGCAGCCAAGAACGCCGCGACCGAGCTGCGCGAGAAGATCTGCGCCAAGGCAGCCCAGATGTGGGATGTGGACGCCGCCGATGTGGTCTTTGATGGTCAGTACGTGCGCCTGTCCGACGAGCGTGCCGCGCGTGAGCAGAACCGCTACCTCACGCTGCGCGACTTTGCCAACCTGTGCGTCAAGAACATCGCAGGCGGCGACGCGCTCACCTCGCATGCCTCTGCCTGCCTGCCCGTTTCGCCTCCGCCTTTTATGGCCGGCATTGCCGAGGTCGAGGTCGACAAGGCTACCGGCAAGGTGACTGTGGTGGACTATGCGGCGGCTGTGGACTGCGGCACTGTGATCAATGAGGCGCTCGCGCGCGTCCAGGCCGAGGGCGGCATTGCCCAGGGTATCGGTCATGCGCTCTACGAGATCGTCGAGCACGACGACCGCGGCCGCCTGCGCACTGGTAACTTTATGAGCTACAAGCTGCCCACGCGCCTGGATATCGGCAGTATTCGCGTGGCCTTTGAGCCGAGCTACGAGCCGACGGGCCCGTTTGGCGCCAAGTCGATCGGCGAGGTCGTCATCAACACGCCGCTCGCCGCCGTTGCCTCGGCCGTGGCGCACGCCACCGGCCACCAGGTGCGCTCGCTGCCGATCACGCCCGAGAAGGCCCTGCTGGGGGAGTAGCGGGTCAGCGAACAAGTCGTAATTGGCGGGCGGAGCTACTCGTCCCGCCTTTTGCACTCGTGGTGAGGTCGTGAGCCTGTAAAAGGTGTGCGTGCGCTTGCCGTTCGTATCTGCTATCATTCCTAGTCTGTGCGCTCATGCGGGCGTGGCGGAATTGGTAGACGCGCCAGATTTAGGTTCTGGTGGGATTCCCGTGAAGGTTCGAGTCCTTTCGCCCGCACCATCGCACCTGCGTCGGCCCTGGCCGTCGCGACACTTTGTTGCATAAAGGTACCAGCACCTCAGATAAGCTGGGCAGTATGAGGAGGAACGTGTTGAACATCACCGCTTCTGACGTCAAGGACGCCAAGCTCACCGCTACGGTCACCATCCCGGCCGCCGACGTCGACGCCGCGATCAAGAAGGCCTACAAGGACACCGCCAAGAAGTACCGCTTCCCGGGCTTCCGCGCCGGTAAGGCCCCCCGTCCGGTCATCGACTCCGCTCTTGGCGCCGAGGCTACCCTCGCTCAGGCCACCAACGACCTGATCGCCGCCAACGAGCCCGCCGTCCTCAACGAGCTGGACATCGTCCCCACCAAGAACGGTGACTACAAGGAGCTCGACCTCGCCAAGGATCACGAGGACTACACCTACACCGTCGAGTTCTCCCTGCGTCCCGCCGCTGAGCTCTCCTCCTTCGACGCCGTCGAGATCGAGATGCCCCCTGCGGAGGTCACCGAGTCCGAGATTAACAACCAGGTCGAGATGCTCCTCAACTACCGTGCCACCTTCGAGGACGTCGAGGGTCGCGCCGTCGAGGCCGAGGACTACGTCACCGTCGACCTCAAGGCCGTCGAGAACGCCGACAACTTCGCCGCCGAGGGCCGCATGCTCATCGCCGGTAGCGACAGCAACCCCGCTGAGTTCAACGAGGCCCTGATCGGTGCCAACGTTGACGACGTCAAGTCCGTCACCTGGACCGACGAGGTCGAGGAGGGCGAGGAGGCCGAGACCCACACCGTCGAGGTCACCGTCAAGGGCATCAAGGTCCGCAACACCCCCGAGCTCACCGACGAGCTCGTCAAGTCCGACTTTGGCTTTGACAGCATCGAGGCCATGCGCGATGCCATCAAGATCGAGATCGAGCAGGACAAGGCTTCCCGCCTCCCGGCCGAGAAGGAGAACCGTTGCGTCTCCGCTCTCGCCGAGCGCCTGCAGCTCGACGAGATGGACGCCGACTACGAGCAGTCCGTCTTTGAGGAGCTTGGCCAGAACTTCCTGTCCAACCTCGCTGCCCGCGGCATGACCCTCGACACCTGGCTGCCGGCTTCCGGCCTGACCATGGAGCAGTTCGTCGGCGACCTGCACAAGCAGGCCAACGATGTTGCCCGCGAGTCCTTGGCGCTCGACGCCCTCGCCCGTGAGCTCAAGATTGAGGTCACCGAGGACGACGTCAACGCCGAGTTCGAGAAGGCTGGCGTCAAGGACGTCGAGGCTTCCAAGGCCGAGTTCATCGCCGATGGCCGTATGCCTGCTGTCCGCGAGTCCATCCGTCGCTCCAAGGCCGTCGACCACCTGGTCGAGAACGCGAAGGTGACCGAGGTCGACGAGACCGCCAAGGACGCCGAGTAATTCTCGCCACCTTGCCCGCGAGCGCATGCATGCGCCCGTGATGGGGTAAAGTTATACACCGGTTATCCGGTTGCTTCGTACGGTGCCAGCCAATGCATAGCATGCGGGCACCGTACGTTTATCTAGAACCGCTATTGGTCCGTAAGAGAAATGGAGATGCGTATGATCGCTAAGTTCGATTCCGCCCTCGTGCCATACGTTATCGAGCAGACGCCGCGCGGCGAGCGCAGCTACGATATCTATTCGCGCCTGCTCAACGACCGCATCATCTTCTTGGGCGAGGAGATTAACTCCGTCAGCGCCAACCTGGTCGTTGCCCAGCTGCTGCATCTTGAGAGCCAGGATGCCGAGAAGGATATCTCGCTCTACATCAATTCGCCCGGCGGCGAGGTCTACTCCGGCCTGGCGATTCTGGACACCATGAACTTCATCAAGCCCCAGGTCTCCACCATCTGCGTCGGTATGGCCGCGTCCATGGCCGCCGTGCTGCTTTCGGCCGGCGCCAAGGGCAAACGCTTCTGCCTGCCGCACTCCAAGGTCATGATTCACCAGCCCAGCGGCGGTGCGCAGGGCCAGCAGACCGAGATCGAGATCGTGGCCGAGGAGATCAAGAAGACCCGTCGCGAGCTCAACCAGATTCTGTCCGACGCATCGGGCCAGCCCATCGAGAAGGTCCAGGCCGATACCGAGCGCGACAACTACCTCACGGCTGCCGAGGCCCTCGACTACGGTCTGATCGACCGCATTGTCACCTCGCGCGACCTCGCCGCGAAGGGCGCCTAGGATGGCCGGTAACATGCAGGACGGCTTCGACGAGAACGGCAACCCCATCCGCTGCTCTTTCTGCGGAAAAGAGCAGGGTCAGGTTCGCCGCCTGGTGAAGGGCCCGACCAATATCTTTATCTGCGATGAGTGCGTTGCCGCCTGCTCCGAGATTCTGGAGGAGTCGCTGGCTTCGGACTTTATGGATGCCGCCCGTAACGGCAAGCTGCCGGGCTTTCTCAGCGACCACGGCCAGGCTGCCGGTCAGCCTGCTGTAGATCCTGAGGCCGAGGGTTTTGAGCTGGAGGACGACGCCCGCCAGGTCATTACGCACGTGCCGACGCCGCACGAGATCTATGACGAGCTTTCGGCCTATGTCATGGGCCAGGAGGACGCCAAGCGCGCCATGTCGGTTGCCGTGTACAACCACTATCGTCGCGTAATCGAGGGCGGCGCCGCGCTTTCGGCCTTTGACGAGGCTGACGGCATGGGCGGCCAACTCGACGATGATATGGACGAGGTGGAGCTCGCCAAGTCCAATATTCTGCTGCTCGGTCCCACCGGTACCGGTAAGACCCTGCTGGCCCAGACGCTCGCGCGCATCCTCGAGGTGCCGTTTGCCATTGCCGACGCTACCGCGCTTACCGAGGCCGGTTACGTGGGCGAGGACGTGGAGAACATCCTGCTCAAGCTCATCAACGCCGCCGATGGCGACATCGAGCGCGCGCAGGTGGGCATCATCTATGTCGATGAGATTGACAAGATTGCCCGCAAGGCCGAGAACCTCTCCATCACCCGTGATGTTTCGGGTGAGGGCGTTCAGCAGGCGCTGCTTAAGATCCTTGAGGGCACGGTGGCCAGCGTTCCGCCCACCGGCGGCCGTAAGCATCCCCAGCAGGAACTGCTTCAGATCGACACGACCAACATCCTGTTTATCTGCGGCGGTGCCTTTGTGGGCCTGGACAAGATCATCGCCGACCGCGTGGGCAACAAGGGCGTAGGTTTTAACTCCGAGATCGCCGGCCCCACCTCGGTCGACGAGAATGATCTGCTGCGTCAGGTGCTCCCGCAGGACCTCAACGCCTTTGGCATGATCCCCGAGTTCGTGGGCCGTACGCCCGTCGTGACCCAGACGCAGGCGCTCGACGAGGACGACCTGGTGTCGATCCTGACGGAGCCCAAGAACGCCGTGGTGCGCCAGTACCGCAAGATGTTCCAGCTCGAGGACGTGGACCTGGAGTTTGAGGACGCCGCCCTGCACGAGATTGCCCGTATGGCGCTCGCCCGCAAGACCGGTGCCCGCGGTCTGCGCTCCATCTGCGAGGACGTGCTGCAGCAGACGATGTTCGACCTGCCCAGCGAGGAGGGTGTCGCCAAGGTCATCGTGACCGAAGCCTCCGTAAAGGGCGAAGAACAGCCCCAACGCATCTACGGCTAAAACCTGTCAAAAACGTTTTTGTCGATGGCCTCCGACCGCCCGCGGTCGGAGGCTATTTTATATATACGCAATAACCCCAACTACCTGTGTTATTCTGTGTGTTTGTTTAAGCCTCAGCGAAGTCATATCAGACTGAAGTAATCGATACCTAAGGGGAGGAATGTAGGCCCGATTTTCG
>UROM01000058.1 GCA_900549455.1 uncultured Collinsella sp.
ATCTACACTTATGCGATCGTCGGCAGCGTCAGATGTGTATAAGAGACAGGCCGTGCGGGCGGCTCCCGAGCGCTTCAGCGCCACGCGGATCCGTGCGAACAGCTCCTCGATCGCAAACGGCTTGGTCAAGTAGTCGTCGGCGCCGGCATCGAGCCCGGCAACCTTGTCCATCACGGCATCGCGCGCGGTAACCATAATCACCGGCACATCCTTGTGCTTGCGGACACGCCGCAAGACCTCCATGCCGTTGAGCTGTGGCAACAGCACATCGAGCAGAATCAAATCGTAGTCGCGCTCCAGAGCCAGATCCACGGCGGTGCGGCCGTCGGCGGCGTGCTCCACCTGGTAGCCCTCGTGCTCCAGTTCGAGCGTCACAAAGCGGGCGATTTTCTCCTCGTCCTCTACGATCAGGATCCGTGCCATGCGTGCCCCCGTCTGCGATTACTTGTCGTCGTTGAGATTTTGCTTGATGTCGTCCGCGGCGTCGGCGGCGTGATTCATGAGGTTGTTGATGCTGCCGGGCACGTCGCCGTCGCTGTCGATGCGGTAGCGCATGCCAAAGAACAGGCCAATCAGCATCAGCCATATCGTGGCGCCCCAGGCAAACAGGGCGACGATTGGGATCAAGATGGGAATGTTGAGGATGATCGCATCGCGGCGCGTGGCGATAAACTTGGTGTCCAGGCTCAGGCGGAAGAGCTTTTTGAGGTACTCCCACACGCTGTCCATCTTCTTGGAGAAGTCGGTCTTTTTGCTCGACTTTTCGTAGGCTGCCTGCGCGGCGACCATCTCGGCAGAGGGCTCATCGACTGGCGCGGACTCGGTGGCGGCATGCGCCGATGTGGTCTGGGTCTTGCCCTGCGACTCAAGCCAAATGATGGCATCCAGAACGTTGCCGTCGGTGGCGTCGAGCGCGGCCTTGGCATCGGTGTAGCTCACGTTGCACTTGGTGCGGATGGTTTCAACTTTTTCGAGGTCGTCCATGACCTGTCCTTTCGTTCGATGGGCGCGACGCCGGGCGATCTGCCCGGGCTCGAGCGTTGCGTTCGGCGGTCTGCGTTGCGCCGCCCCGCCCTTGGTCGAACTCTATAGTGCAGGTTATAGATTAAGCGATTCTTGAGCCAAGATTAATGTTGGATGAGTTTTTGGGTGGCGGTGGGGAAGGAAGAGGTGTCCTTCTGGGTAGCTAGCAGCGAGGTCTAATACTTTTCCGAGAAGTGAACGAGCTAAATCGGACCCCCGAAGCATCGACACTTTAGAGGCGCCGTTTCCTGCAGTTTCGATACTGGAATCCTGCGATTTTGCCGACGAAAAATGTGGATGCTTCAGGGGTCCTAAAACAGACGTTCACTTCGCGGAAAAGTATTAGACCTCGATAGCGGTGGATGGGGTACCGGTGTAAAACGGCGTCAAGGGTTGGTCGAGCAGGCGGTTTTCAGGCGACTGGGGCATGGCGGGCGGTCGATCGCCTATCATGGCGGGCGGTCGATCGCCTATACTGGTTGGGCTCAACTGGAGAGGTGATGGCTAGTTATGAAATCAATCAATGTTGCAGCAGCGATTATTCAGAAGGACGGGAAAATCCTGAGCTGCCAGCGCGGCTATGGCGAGTTTAAAGACGGCTGGGAATTTCCGGGCGGCAAGCTCGAGCCGGGCGAGACCGGCGAGCAGGCAATCGTGCGCGAGATTCAAGAAGAGCTCGAGGTCACGATCGGTAACCTCGACTATCTGTGCACGGTCGAACACGATTACGAGACGTTTCACCTGTCGATGCAGTGCTACCTGGCCACCATTCTTTCGGGGGAGTTCAAAGAGCATGCTCACGAGGACATGAAGTGGCTCGATACCAATAACCTGTGGGATGTCGATTGGCTTCCGGCAGACGTTAAAGTCGTTAGGGAGCTCGAAAAGAAACTCGGGCTTAAGTAAGAAAGGGGCGGGCGTCACATGGCGGCTCGCTCCTTTTTGTTACTCGGCCGCGCTCAAATCGCTGAGCATAAACTCGTAAATGTCTTGCCTCACGGGTGCGTTGAGCTCATATTCGATTTCGACGGCGTTGTCACCGCTCTTAGTTTTAATAGCTTCGAACTCGCCGGTCGGATGCATTTCGCCTAAGAAATAGAACTCCTTGCCGCCCTTATCGTCCTTGTTCTTTCGCATAAACAAATACGTCTTCAGGCCGTTTTCCGGCCATGTCTTCAGGCGCTGAATCTCGGGGGAGTTGAGCTTGCGGTTGCCCTTCGAGATTGCGATGAGCTTGCTCGGCGAAACAAAGCGATCTTCATACTGAATTGACTCACTAATGTCGGGCGCCTTGTCATAGTTAATAAACACGGGGAATGTATTGGTCTTCTCGTCGTAAAAATAGCCGCCGAGATTTTGGCCGTTGATGTTCTTTTCCCAGTTCATCAAGCGGCAAACCTCTTCGTACGTGTACTTGGCGTTGAGAACGAAATTTGTGTTTTCGTACGTCTCGGCATAGTCGAGTCGGTTGCGCGCAATACCAAAATCCAGCACCTCGAGAATCTGACGCTTGAACTCTGCGTTGCGCAGGGCGCTCGCAAATGCTTCGGTCAGACGAGGTCCGCATCCATCGTCAATAAGCAGGGAAACGAAATCCTTAGGAGTGGCAAAGTCGCCCTTAAGGACTGCGATTGCCGACCTAACGGCGCTGTCCTTAAGCTGTGCGCGGTAGTTTCTAAGAGCGGCCTCGCGCATATGCCGATAGCCCTCGTGTCCGGCTTCGACGAGCGTTTGAAGCAAATAGAGGTCTTCGAATCGCTTGCCCGCGGCAAGTTTTTGAGAAATAAATTTGAGAATCTTGGTTTGATCAGAGGAAAATTGAACCGTGTAGTCTGGCTCGTATTTGGAAAGAAATGCATGGTAGGACCCCAGGCCACTATTCTTGAAGATAAGCAGCGGATCGATGGAGCCGTTACGATCAAATTCGAGCAACGAGGGAATCTTGCCGAGTTTTTGGCGCAAGTCGAGATATTCGTTTTTCAAAAACCTGACGGAGGTGAAATCGCCGCCGTCGATGGCCTTGTAAATGCGTGCCTCGGAAATACGATCGAAGCTCACGGTCGAGCATCCGGGGATCGCCGAATCGCCCTCTTGAACAAGACGGCGCAGGTGGTCTTTGTTATACGTCTTGTCACCCGAAAGCGCGATGGGCACCAAGAAGTTGCTCTGGTAGTTGCCAATAAAGTCGAGCACCAGTGCGTATTCCTTACCATCATTCAGGCGCAAACCTCGTCCGAGCTGCTGAATAAAGATGATTGCGGAGTCGGTGCGTCGAAGCATGATGATCTGATTGAGCGAGGGGATGTCGACGCCTTCGTTCATGATATCGACCGAGAAGATGTACTCGAGCTCGCCGGCTTCAAGCTGGCTGATCGCGGCATCGCGGACTTCATCGGGATCTTGACCGCTAATCGCAACCGTTCGATATCCGAGAGCGTTGAATTTGTGTGACAGTTCTTTGGCCTCGGCGTTTCGATTGCAGAAAATTAAGCCCCTGCGGTTGCTTTTGGTGACGCTATATTCTTCGATCTTCTCGGTGATATGACGCACGCGCTCGTCGGATGTTAGGCGTCCGAACAAGGCGGTATCTTCGACCGTTTCGTCGTCGATCTCCAGATCGTGAATGCCAAAATAATGAAAGGGGACTAGCATCTCCTCGGCCAAAGCGTCCTGCAGTGTGATCTGGAACGCGATGACGTGATTGAAGAGGGCAAAGACGTCATAGCCGTCGGTGCGATTGGGTGTAGCGGTCATGCCCAGATAAAACCGAGGCGTAAAGTGCGACATGATGGATTGGTAGCCCTGGGATCCCGTGCGGTGGGCCTCGTCGATGACGATGTAGTCGAACTCATCGGGACGGAAATCGCTCAGATGTTTGGCGACCGAAGAACACATGGCAAACACGCAGGTAGCATTGCTTATATTCTTGCCAGTTTGATAGGTGTCGAACGTATAGGTACTACCTAAAAGGCGTTCGTAGCTTGCGCGGGAGGCGTCGATAATGCGCCGGCGGTGCGCAAGAAAGAGGACGCGCCGGGGTTTAGTTGCGAGCACGTCGAACGCCGAAAGGAAGGTCTTGCCGGTGCCGGTTGCCGAGACCAGCAGGGCGCGGGTCTCGCCCTTGCGGTGGATTACACCGAGCGCCTCAAGGGCGCGTTGCTGCATTTTATTGGGCTTGATTTCTTCGAGGTCATTCTGCGCCGGCGTTTCCGCAGATCTGAATGTCGGTTTCGATTTGGGCTTTGGCGGACGTGCCGATCGATATGCGGCATAGTTCTCAATCCAGTCTCGGGAAAGCAAAACGGTTGAGGTGTCGTTCCACAACGAATTGAACTCGCTCCTCAGTTCGCCGAGTAGGCGGCTGTTCTCGACAGTCTGGTACAGCACGTTCCATTCTTTATTACAGGTGAGGGCGGTCTGCGTCATGTTGGAGCTACCGACGATGACCGTGCTGGTTTCGCCCTTATCAAAAATGTATCCCTTGGCATGCAAATTACCCTGGAATACGCGAACTTCCATGTTGTCGTATTCCAGGAGCTTGCGAAAGACATCGGGTGAGTTGAAGTTGAGATAGGTGGACGTGAGCAGCCTGCCCTTAATGCCACACTGCTTGAGCTCCTGGAACGTCTCGACTAGGATTTGAAGGCCGCCGTCTGCAACAAACGCTACGCAGAAGTCAAAAGAGCCGCAGGCTGAGAGCTGCTCCTTGATAACGGATAGTAGTGTTCCGCCTGTCGCCTTCGAGTTGGCGATGAGCTTGGGTGAATCGTTCTCGCGTGTAAGCGAGTCGAATTCAATATCAATCTGTCGCTGCGTAGTCATCCCGGCCAAACCTTTCGAAAGACTATGTTGGCGCCAGGATAGCAGATCGATCGTTCGTGTTTTAGATGTATGACGATTGGGGTTGGCAGCTTGGCATGAGCTTGCACACGTGTCCGCACGACATGTGACACTTACCCTGTCGCCCTGCCCTGTCGTGGCGGCATGCATCTGAACAACGACTCTCTAAGGAGTTCGATATTGATGAGTGACAACACCAAGCATCTCGCAAAGAAGTGCGTCAAGGACGCGGGGCCGTGCCTCGCGTTGTGCCTTGCCGGCGCAGTGGTCGCGCTGCTGACTGTTCTGGGGCCGTTCGACGTGCTCCGAAGTGTCAGCTCTCTGCACGTTTGCATGGCCCTTGCCGGCGCCATGATAACTGGCGGCGTGCTCGATCTGATTTTTTGGGTGCTTGACCCGTTTGGATGGAAGAACGAGGGGTAAGCCATAAGGGATAGATGCCCCGCAGCGTTAGGAGTTCCCCATGATCTGGTTTACCAGTGATACACATTTTGGGCACGAGAACATGCTGCGGCTCTGCGGCAGGCCGTGGTCGACTGTTGCGCAGATGAACGACGCCATGGTCGCTAACATTAACAGCAAGGTCGCTGCGGATGACGAGCTCTACATCTTGGGCGACTTCAGCTTTAAGATGACGGTCCAAGACGCCTACGAGCTGCGTAAAAGCATTGTCTGCAAGCGCGTCCACCTACTGCCCGGCAACCACGACAAAGACTGGACGCAGCCTGCCGTAGCGGATGCTTTTATCGTCGAGCCGCCCATTTGCGTGCTCAAGATTGACCGCCAAAAAATCGTGCTGAGCCACTATCCCATGGTCGACTGGCAGGGCATGTCGCACGGTAGCTGGCATCTGCACGGGCATATCCACAGCTGCGGCGACGCGTACAACAAGTTCAACCTCAGACAGGGGCTGCTGCGCTATGACGTGGGCGCGGACGCTAACAGCTACGCCCCGGTGAGCCTGGAGGAGCTCAAGTCGTGGTTTGCGCAGGTAGACGAGCCGGTGTGTTGCGTTAAATGGCCGTGGTGGGTCAACGCCACGGGCAACGAGCAGATCGAGCACGATCTCGAAACCTATAAGAGGGAAGTGGTGATCCGATGACGGTCTATGTGACGGGCGACATTCACGGTGGCGTCGACATGCAAAAGCTGCGCGACTGGGATCTTGGGGATAGTCTGACGAGTGACGACTATCTGATTGTTGCGGGCGACTTTGGCTTTCCCTGGGATTTCTCTGCCGAGGAGTGCGCCGATATCGCTTGGCTGGAATCGCGTCCCTATACCGTGCTGTTCGTCGACGGCAACCACGAACGCTTCGACCATTGGGCGGAGCGCCCTATGGAGCTGTGGCATGGTGGACTGACGCAGCGCCTGTCGGACACCTCGCCCATACGGCGCCTGACGCGTGGCGAGGTTTTTGAGCTTGACGATTCAACAATCTTTACCATGGGCGGTGCCACGAGCGTGGATAAGGAATACCGCATTCCGTATTCCAGCTGGTGGCCGCAGGAGCTGCCGGACGAGCGCAACTTTGAGGAGGCGCGGGCAAAGCTCGATAGTGTGGACTGGAAGGTCGACTACGTGATCACCCATACCTGCTCCACGCGCTTGCTTTCGCCCACGCTCTATCCGGCGCCCGGCTGGACCCGACCCGATGTCGATCGGCTCACGGCTTTTTTTGACGAGTTGGAAGATCGCTTGGACTACAAGCGCTGGTACTACGGGCATTTTCATCGCGATGCCAATCCGGCCGAGCGCCACACCGTACTCTACGACTGCATCATCCACCTGGGTGACGAACTCCAACCCTGGGACATTGCGTAGGGGCGGGGCGTTTGGCTACTCGGCCGTTACGGTGATGTTCTCCCTGTGCGCGCGGATGACGTCCCAGCTAAAGTGCTCGACCAGCTGCTCGGCAGAGCGCGGCGTGGTGTCCGGCGCGATGCCTGTTTGCCCGGCGAGCCAGCCTAGCAGTGCCTCGGGTGTGCCAAAGCGGGTGCGGAGCTCGCCCAGGTCCAGATCGCGATCGCGTTTGGAAAGGCGGCGGCCGTCCGGTGACATGAGCAGCGGAATATGTGAGTAGTGCGGTGTGGGCAGTCCCAGCAGACGCTGCAGGTAGATTTGGCGGGGCGTGGAGCCCAGCAGATCGCATCCGCGCACGACCTCGGTGACGCCCATGGCGGCGTCGTCGACCACTACGGCCAGCTGGTAGGCAAACACGCCGTCGCTGCGGCGCACCAAAAAGTCGCCGCACTCGGTGGCGAGCGCCTCGCATTGGGCTCCGTACGTGCGGTCTACAAATTCGATCACATCGCCCGCGAGGTCGTCGACGGCGGGTACGCGCAGACGCGTGGCCGGGGCGCGCAGGGCGCTGCGGCGGGCAACCTCTTCGGCCGAAAGGCCTCGGCAGGCGCCGCGGTAGATGGGCGTGCCGTCGCTGGCGTGTGGCGCGCTCGCGGCGTGGAGCTCGGCACGCGTGCAAAAGCAGGGGTAGGTGAGGCTGGCGTCTTGCAGCTGGTGCAAGGCGCTCTCGTACAGGTCGAGGCGATCGTGCTGGTAGTAGGGGCCTTCGTCCCACTCGAGTCCCAGCCAGGCCAGGTCGTCAATCAGCTGAGCGGCAAGTTCCGGGCGCTTGCAGCGATCGTCCAGGTCCTCGATGCGCAACACGATGCTGCCGCCTTGGCTGCGGGCCGAAAGCCACGCGCACAGGCAACTGAACACGTTGCCCAGGTGCATGCGGCCCGATGGCGACGGGGCAAAGCGTCCCACGACAGGCGCGGGAACGGAGGTGGGCGGCGTCGTTGGCGCGTTCGCGGCGGGCGTTGCTATGTTGCGTGCTTTGATATCCATGCGGACGAGTATAGCGCGGGGCGCGATGGGGAGGCGTCACTGTGGTCCGCAAGTTGGCCGCGCTGCGCATTGCACGCGGCTGGTTTGCGGCTCAAGGTCTCGATTGCTGCGCACCGACTTAGCCTCACAAACGACAGAAACCCCGGCAGCTCTTCGCAACTGCCGGGGTTTCCGCGGAAAAGGGGGACATGATCCTCGAGCGAACGGCAAAGGGGCAAACCGTTTTCGCTCAACTGCTTTATGCCCCTCGGCTGGCGGCTCAATCAGCGCGTGCCGCGCCCACACAAAGCCGCTACACCTGTGACAGAGCTGTGAAATGGTATCTATTGCTGGCGCAGGTCGTACCAAAGAGTGTCCCAAACTGTCGGCAGATAAGGAACGTCCCTAAGTGCCAGGCTCGGGTGGGACTTTTGTCCCATTTGACGTTCCGTTGGCCCAGATGTTCGTCATGTGTACCCGCAAACGTGGGACAATGGCGCTGTTGGTTTTACAGACAAAGGATGTGCCTATGAACACCCTCGCCGCCAAAGTCAGCAAGCAGCGCCGCCCGTTTGCGCGATTTGCTTCCATTTGCGCGCTCGTCGCGTGCGCACTGCTGCTGTTGCCCGCCGTTGCACGTGCCGACGGCTACTCCATGACCCAAACCTATATCGGCGCCACGGTTGAGGCCGACGGCTCGCTGACCGTTGTCGAGGGACGCCAGTTTGATTTCGATGACGACATTAACGGCGTGTTTTGGGAGATCAATGCGGGCACCAACCAGCAGGGCGGCACGGCGGGCGTCGATGTGCTGAGCGTTGAGGAAGACGATGCCGCGTTTAACAAAGTCGATAGCGCGAACAAGGGCGACTCTGGCGTCTACACGGTCGAGCAGACCGGTGACGGCGTAAGGATTAAGGTGTTCAGCCCCCACGAGAGCGGCGACAGCGCGATCTATTACGTGAGCTACACCATGACCGGTGCGGTTATGAACTGGTCCGATACCGCTGAGCTCTACTGGAAGTTTGTGGGCGACGGCTGGTCCGCGGATTCCGAAGATGTCGAGATGGAAGTGTACTTCGCAAATGCCGCTGCCGGGACGGCGGCCGTCAAGGGCGATAACTTCCGTGCATGGGGCCACGGCCCGCTGACGGGCGACGTATCGCTCGATGCGGACGAGCCCATGGTCACCTATGCCATTCCCTGTGTGCATCAGGGCGAATTCGCCGAGGCGCGCATCGCCTTCCCCAGAGACTGGGTGCCTTGGCTTTCCGCTTCGAGCGAAGAGCGCATGTCAACGATCCTGAGCGAAGAGAAGGAATGGGCCGACGAAGCTAACGCCCGCCGCGCTCACGCTCGCATGATTGCCAATGCACTTGCCGTGCTAAGTGTTGTCGCGGCGGTGGCCTTTACCGGCACAATCGTTGTGCTCAAGCTGCGTAAGCGCAAGCCCAAGCCGCTTTTTCAGGACGAATATTTCCGCGATGTGCCTTCGGCCGACCATCCCGCCGTGCTTTCGGCCCTCATGAGCTGGAACGAGGTGCCCGATCAGGCATATATCGCCACGCTCATGAAGCTCACTGACGACCGTGTGATTAAGCTGGAGCAGGCGACCGTGACCAAGGCCAAGAAGGGTCTGTTGGGGCGTGAAAAAGAAGAGCAGACGTATCGCGTGACGGTGAGTGATGCGGGCTGGAAGTCGGCCAAGGGCATTGACCACATGGTGCTCAAGGTCTTCTTTGCCGGTGCTAAGCCCGACGAGAACGGCGACCGCTCGCGCACGTTTGACGAGCTACAGCACTACGTCAAGCAGCACGCTACACCCGTGGGCGACAAGCTCGAGGACTATCAGAGCACCGTTAAGGGCAAGCTGGCCGATAGCGAGTATGTTGCCTCGGACGGCATTGTCGCAATGGTGTTTTGCCTGGTTCTTGGTATTCTGATCGCCTTTGTTCCCGCGGGATCCATCATCTTTACCGACGGTGCACAGGCGAACATTATCGCTGCGGTTATCTCGGTGCCGATTGTGCTGGTGGGTATTGGCGTGGGCCTTACGTTCCGCCGCTTTACGCCGGAGGGCGCCGAGGTGGCGGCTCGCTGCAAGGCGCTTAAGCATTGGCTCGAGGACTTCACGCGCCTAAAGGAAGCCGTCCCCGGCGATCTGGTCCTGTGGAATAAACTTCTGGTGATGGGTGCGGCGCTGGGCGTTTCGAAGGAAGTCCTGCGTCAGCTTGCCGAGGCTGTTCCTCCCGAGGTGCGCGAGGCCGACGGTTTCTACGACAATTACCCCTGCTACTGGTGGTACTACCATCATTACGGTACCGAGTCGCCGCTCGATTCGTTTAACGATGTGTATCACGAGCTGTCTCTTATACACATCTCCGAGCCCACGAGACTCCTGAGCATCTCGT
>UROM01000059.1 GCA_900549455.1 uncultured Collinsella sp.
ATCTACACTTATGCGATCGTCGGCAGCGTCAGATGTGTATAAGAGACAGGTCCGCGGCTACCACAGCGGCTACTCCGTCTTCGGCTCCATGGCCCGTGCGACCCGTGGCGCCCGCAACAGCGCCTCCACGCTCGATTACGGCGTCGGGGCCTTCACGGGGGAGGATCCCAACGCGCCCGTCTACGATGACGGCCTGGGCGACCGCCCCTCGCAGATGGAGCTCACCGACGACGCGGCGTCGAGGATCTGGGACCTGTACTACCCGGCCTACGGCGCCGAGGGCCCCATGTCCAACCTGCACGAGGCGCTCGCCTCGGGCGACCCACAGGATTACACGACCCTGATGAGCCTCGCCCTCAACGTGGCGGAGTGGTGCGAGCAAAACGGCACGCCTGACACGCACGGCTGGTTCGACGACCCCGCCTACCCGGGCGACTACGTCGATGCCGGCACGTTCTACCTCATGGCGTACTCGTTCTGGGAGCGGGAGGCCGAGGCGCGGCGCGTGGGGCCGATCGAGCCGCTCGCGGACGACATGAGCCGCTTCATCCTGCGCCACCTGAGCGACTGGTCGCGCGAGAACGCCCACGCCTACCGCTGGCGCGGCGACTGGCGCGACGCTGACTACTTCGACAAGGACCGCCTGTAGGCGCCGGAAGGGGAAACACGGATGGCAATTAATCAGAACGGGTCTGGCCGCGGGGGCGCCGGATCCAACGGATCGGATATTAACGAAATCGTGAACCGCTTGGGCGGTCCGCGCGTAGTGG
Organism: uncultured Collinsella sp.; assembly: GCA_900549455.1. Lineage (GTDB taxonomy): Bacteria > Actinomycetota > Coriobacteriia > Coriobacteriales > Coriobacteriaceae > Collinsella. The sequence goes on from UROM01000059.1 coordinate 771, forward strand.
TTGTCCTTGCCGTGGTGGTAATCATTGCCATTGTGGCGGTCACGTCCATCACAAGCGGCATTTCCGACACAAATCGGCAGACCGAGCAGCGTGCCGAGGTCAAACAACAGCAAGAAGAGGAGGCGGCGCGCGCTCAGCGTAAAAAAGAAAAAGAAGAGCGCCACCAGGAAGAAGCGAAAAAGGCCACAGTGCTCACGCTCGATGAAATTACGGACGAGACGCTGCGCTCGGACTTAGCGCTCGATGCAGATGAGGACGGGAATATTTCGCAAGAGACTGCGGATGAAGCTAGATCAATCGACGTCGAGTCATTTGATTCGCTTCCGTTGTTGGCCAACTTCCACAACATCACGACGTTTGGCATCGGCGACTACGACAGCGAAAGCTACGACATAAGCTCCATTAGCAATATCACTCATCTGTCCATTGGCGACTGCTCGGTGCCTCAGGTTGATCTCACACGTTTTCCTCAGCTACAGCGAGTTACCATAAACAGGCTCGAGAGCCCCGTCGATACCTTGAATGCCAAAAACATGTCCTCGTTGACGAACGTCCAGATCGAAGGCCTTGATGGCAGTATTGGGACACTTGACCTGTCGGGTGATGTGAACCTCGAGGTTCTGAAGATCAGTAGCAGAGTCGAAACGCTCAATCTGTGCGGGGCAGGCAGGGAAGATGCCTTCCATTTCACTTTTACACCCAATTGTGTTGGCAAGATCTTGTACGACAGCGACACGAGCAGCAGCCTGGTCGAGTATTTGCAAAAAATGAGCAGTGACTACGGTTACACCATGGAGCAGCAGTAGCGATGCGCTCAAGTGAGGAGAAGCGATATGGCGAATTTTAAGCCCGACATGTCTTGGCGGGATGACGAACGGGTTCAGCGTGTGACCGAGCAGCCTTCGGGCGGGGCTCATGAGCCGGCTGCCGAGACGCCGGATGTGCGGGCGAATATGCGTCCGAACGGGCAGGCAACCGAAAAGTCTGCTGGGCAGGCGCAGCAGATGCCGGGGCGTTCGACAAGTCGGATCCCTCGCCCTGCCGGGCAGCCGAATGGACAGGCGGCTGAACGTGCAAATGAAGCCGTCTCTCGCTTGGGCGGCGTTCGCGCCCTGGTAGTGCTTGCGGCGGTTGTGGTCATAGGCGCGGTTGCTGCCTTTGCCGTGATTGGCGGCGTCGGTGATGTGCAGGGCGGCGGGGGAGCCTCGTCGAGCGCCTCTAAAGAGGCGAGCTCAACTGACACCTCTGGCTCCGAGACCAAGAAAGAAAAAGGTCTCGTCGATGTTGATGCGATCATGGATGATACGCTGCACGGGCTGCTTGCCGACTACGATAACGATGACGATGGCCGGTTGACCGCCAAGGAGACCCAGCGCATCACGGAGCTGGTCGTGAGTGACGAGGTGACGGATTTCACGCCCATTAGCAAGCTGGACAAGCTCGATACGCTCGGCATCAAATACCCTAAGCGCCAAGAGTGCAGACTTTAGCGAGCTCGAGGCACTCGAGGTGCTCAAGTTTGGTGACATGACGACCCAGGACCTCGACCTGAGCGTCTGTCCCAAGCTTAATGCCTTTAAGATCGAGGGCCTTAAGGGTGCTGTCAATTCCATCAACGCCTCGGGTCTTAAGAACCTGATGTTCTTTACCGTTGACCAGGGCCTTCAGGGTGACGTCGAGAAGATTGATCTTTCGAACGATGACATTCTTGGCGCACTCGAGATTACCTGCAACGTCGGTGAGCTCAACCTGTCGGGTTGCAGCCACTCGTTCCCCAAGCTCAACATCGCTGCGGATCATATCGACAAGATCGTGGTCGACAGCAACACCAATGCGGACCTGGTGGCAACCCTGCGTGACCTTTGCACCCAGAAGGGCTGGACGCTGGAGGAGCGGTGACGAATACGATGGATGCGCGCCGCCATGGTTCGACGTGGCATTCAGCGGAATGGGCGACGATGGGTTATGCTTGTGGAGGTGGCTCAAATGGAAGATATGACCAGTAAAGAATACGATGTCTTTTTTAGCTACGAGACCTCGACTTCTTCCGAGCTTGTGCGCAAGCTGGCTGAAGTGCTTGAGGGGCATGGCTTAAAATGCTGGTATGCTAAGAACAATATAACGATTGGAAAATGGAGAAAGCAGATTTATGAGGCGCTGGACAGTTGTCGCGTCTTTATCTTGCTGCTGAACAGGGCGGCGTCATTGTCTGATGAGGTTGATGATGAAATCGAAAATGCTATCGTTCTGAACCGCAAGGGCGATCTCGAGCTCCTTCCCATTCGTTGTGATAACGAGATTGAGCCGAGTCTGGACCGGCATTTGCTGCGCTATCAGCAGCTTGATTGGACTTCGGGCGTTAACGAGCAAGCTATCTCGCAACTGTTTGAGTATCTAAAGGGTGTCTTGCCTGATCGTTTTGACGATTCCGACAATGTGGTCCAAACCGCACGAACGGCAAATAAATATTATGAACTGTACGGCGACGAAAGCGATCAAGAGGCAAAGTGGCTTCATGTCCAGCAAGAGATGCTTCGCAGCTATGACGCCCCTGTCTTCCAGAAGATATTCAATGATATAGAATGCCATAGTGTTCTCGATCTCGGCACGAATGATGGTTTCCAGCTTGTTGATCGCTTGGCTTCGTGTGATTCGCTTGAGTTTGCGTTGGGTATTGATGTTAATCCCAATGCGATCCGCATGGCTTCGGAAGCGTATGCCGACGACTCTCGTTATTTGTTCGAAGAAGCCGATTGTGAAGCTGCTTCGTTTTCCGATTACCTTGAAAGCCGTCTTGCACAGGCGGGGAAGAAAGGATTTGACCTCGTAATCCTGTCAATGGTGCTTCTCCATTTAAAAAACCCGTTTAAGCTGCTTCGTGTTGTGCGTAAGCACATGAATCGCGGAGGCTATATCTTCATTCGGGATATCGACGATGGATTTAATATCGCCTATCCGGACGATGAGGGCTACTTTGCGCGGCTGAACAGGCTTTGTGGGGAGATTACGACGACTGGCTTCCGTTTTAGCGGAAGACAGCTGCTTGAAAAACTAACGAGGGCTGGGTTCAAGGACATTTCATTCGAGGGCAGTGGCATTTCAACTGTGGGGATGGACCAGGATCAGCGTTCGGCTTTGCTGTCGGCTTCTTTTGGATGGCTCGGGGGAGATTTAAGGCTTCGCGCCAAGAACAATCCCGATAACGATGAGTATCAACAAGATGCTATTTGGTTTGAAGAGACATACGATGAAATTGAGGAACGTTTTCTAGATGTCGGTTTCTTCTACCATGAGGGATATGTCATCTATACTGCACGAAAGTAGTTCGCATGAATAAAAAAAGGGGCTCGGTTTTGAACCGAGCCCCTTTTTGTCTATTTCTGAACAGCAGCTGTCTTTTCTTTTTTCTCCTTGAGTAGCTCGCCAAGCTTCTTGCCGTCTTCGGTCTTCCAGTCAGCCATACCACTGCTGCAGCGACCGATAACAAACGCAGACGCAGCTGAGGGGGTTGGGAATACCAGTTCTTCGGTTAGGATGTTGTCCTCATTGATGAGGCGCTGGTATTTTTGACGGCTTTCATATGTGGGCTTGCGGGCAGATGCGGTGGTGCCTTCGGCAATTCGTGATTCGGCTGCTACGATAAAACCCTTGCTAGTGAAGAACCCGTATGCATCGGATCCACGACCGTCCGTATGAAGCTTGATTTGCGATATGTCTTGTGGGGCGCTGATCTTAACGGGGACATCTTCGATTTCTTCAGTGGCGTCTTCTCGCATATGATCGATGGCAGCTTTGACCTTATTGGCAAGCCATTGAACAATACAGTCTCTAACAAAGAAATAATCAGGACCTTGGGCTTCGTTCCTGAGCAAGTCGATCAGTTTTGGCAATATGCCCTCGACGCCATTGACCTCTTTGATTTCTTTCCAAGTATCGCAAGCATTTTTGTAGGCGACTTCAAAACTGTCTTTACTATCAAAATGCAGGTGGGATTTATCGCTCAGTTTGTCTGCAACGGTTTTTTGATCAGCCCAAAAAACCGGAACACAAAGGCTTTCGTGGTGTTCTTCGCTATCGATTCGATTGTCAATTTGATTCATGCTAAACGTGTTGAATTCATATCGGCAAGGATCGCTTGTAAGGTATGCTTCTGTAATAAATGCTAGGAGGATATCGCTGTTGGACAGATCTTTATCAATCTTCTTTCGCCACTTATCGCCGAGACTGATTGAATTTAAGTCGATCACTTTTTCCACTCGGTATTCGCTGTCCTTGAGAAGATCATTGTTAAGCTTGTCCATTGTTCGGTCAACAATATCTAGGAGATGGTTGAATAGATTGTCGTTGCGTTTGTAGCTAATAAAGACCTTTACTAGGGTGTTGCCATTTCCATCCTTTTCAACTCCTAGTATGGACTGCTGCTGGCTCATGGGTTCCTCCGTTTTGCCGATTGCTGTTATTTGACGATGCTGCCCTTGGCGATGCGGGCTGAGAGGGCGACGATGATTCGGTCGTAGGCGTAGACGTCCTTGCCCAGCAAGAATCCACGGGCGCCGAGTACGTCGTTGTCGGGTGTCATGTAGGCGTGACGCATGAGGATGTCGGACTTGCGAACGCCTTCGGTCCCACTCTTGTTGGGCTTGCCGCTCAGGAACGCATCGACGGCTGCTGCACGCATACGCTGCTTGCGTTCCTGTTCGACGGTGCCGTGTCCCAGTTCGGTCATGCCCGTTGCCTGGCAATAGGCAAGCCAACGATCGTGCTCCATGTCACCTAAACGACAGATAAGGGCGAATTCCTCGCGGTTCTTCTGCTCGCTGGCATCGAACTCGGCTTTGGTAGCTGCGTCGGGAACGACGGAGCTTAATATCGCATTGGCAATGTTGTCGTTATTCGAAGCCGGCTTGACCTTGCCCTGCAGCTTCTCCCTCCAAGCATGCTCGAAGGATCCCTGCTCCACGTCGGCGTCGCTAAAGCCAAGCGCCCAGAAGTGGTAGGGGATATGTGCTGCCGAAGCTCGGCTGCTGCTCTTGTTGGATTCTTTGCCGTTGTAACTATTAACTGCCTTCTCAACGGCGAGTGTTGCGTCAAAATCATTCTCAATAGAGCCATTAAAGCAAAGGTCGTATGCCGCATTGAGCTGCACGGCCAGGCGCTCGCGCTTGTCATTGATGATGTTGCTGTAGGTGTAGAACGCCTTGCGGGCACCAAACGGATGCATGATATTGGCGGCGTCTTTGCCAGTCGCCTGAGTCTTATCGAGGCTTTTAAGGGCGCCTAGGATTTCTTCGCTCTCGATATGGGGGCAGATGACGGGTTGCTGTTTGGTGTAGTCCGGTGAGCCCTGGTCGATAAAGCGATTGAAGATCTGACGTTGGAGCATGAGCGAATAGGAGAGGTTTTGTCCACAATCTCCCATGGTTACGAAGGCGTAAAGACGAGCGTCATCGGTAATTAGCGCGTTGTCGGCCTTGGACGATACGCATTTGTTTTGAGCGTCGTAGTGCAGCGTGGTGACGGTGCCGCCGGCAATCAGGCGATCGGTTGTAACCGAGGGCGCCTCAGCTTCTACAAAGCGAATTGTCGGCATGCCGTTGCAGCTTTCGCCAAACATCTCGGGGTAGCGGGCTGCTTCGCGTTCTAGTATCGATTGGGCGTTGAGGTCGACAACAACAATGTTCAGACGAACGCCCGGCATGCGGCCCATCCAGAAGGAAGTGCGTGTTGCCTGCATGCCGAAATCTCCTGCGCCGAAAACGAGAACGGTGAGATTCTGAGGCTTGGGATTTGGGTTGACGGAGATATCGATGGGCTCGAGCACGCTGTAGAGTGGGGCTTCTTCAAGTACATCGTATATTTCGTCTTGTACGCGTGAGAGCAAGTGAAGACAAGTCGGCTCTTTGTCGGCTTTGATGGCATCGAAGATCTGGGCATCATCGGGGTTCTTGTGGGTGCAATGGAGCGTAATCTTGGGCGCGCGGCCGGCCTGAGGATCCTTGTGCGTCGCTTCGAGCATGTCGATCGTTGCGCTGACATTGTGTTCGGTTTCTTCGCTCGTTGCGACGACATCGACTGCGAGCAGATGCTTAACTGCATCGCGCAGCGATGTAATCGTTATGAGCACATCGGCTGCTTCGGAGTCGGTGAACACATAACGCACATAGCCCTGGCACAGATTGCGCAGTACGCGCTGACGCTCGCTGTCCTCGTCGCTGCCTAGACAAAAGATGAGGGCGATGTCGCCGTTGCCATTCGCGTTATTGAGCGTTCCGTCCTTGATGTTGTTAACGATATCACGCGCGAGCAACTCGGTGTTGGCGTCGACGCTCTCAAAGATAATTGCATGGTCGGCATACTTGAGATGACGCTTGATAACGCTGCCCGAGAGACGCGTGGCAACAGCGTTGAAGGCAAACAGGCCAATTTCAACGGGAAGGGCGATGATGTATGCAAGTGTGAGCAGCGAATAGAGCAGGTTGAATACCTGGCCGGCAATGCTGCCGCCAAGGGGAATAGCGCTATAGACGGTTGACGTCACATCGGTGAGGCCGGTCTGGATGGTCGTTGTCCACCCCACTGCAAAGAAGTTGGTGATGACCCAGCTAATAAAGTTGAAGGCTCCCGGCTCCCAGCCCTCGCCAAGATCCGAGGAAAAGCACTGCGCCCAGGTAACGGGGGCGAATAGGCAAAAAGCGCCAAGAGCAAGAATTCCAAAGGCGACGATACGACGGTTGGAATTGATCTCGAAGCCAAAGAGTTTGTGCTGACAGTTGTGCCGTTCCAAGTGTATGGAATAGCAGAGCGTGACGAGAGCGACGAGGAATGCCGCGAACCAACAGATTGGAGAAATCAAAGTAGGTACCTCCTGTGAGTATAGAGATGAACGGATAACGTGAACTGGGCCTGTTGCCGCCTACGTAAGCATGCGGTCTCTCAGCTCGGCCGCCTCGTTAATCTCGACGTTGGTGCGGCCTTGGAGATCTTCGGTGCGCTTGCTGGTGAGCTTGCCGTCCTTTAGCCCGTAGGTGGTGTACTGAACGATTGCGCCGGCGGTTTCGGCTGCCTGACGTAGGGGCTCGTAGGTGTCGGCTTGCTCGCACCATGTATAGAAATCATCAACGGTGGCGTTGGGATTGCCGCTAAAGAGTCGATACCATTCGCGTCCAAAGCTGCCAAGGACCGAGAACGTCTTTTTCTCGACAAACTTATCGCCCTTGTATTTGTAGTCCAGCGTGAGGTCCACCAGATAGGCGGCTCCCGTTTCAAAGGCGTTCTCATTGCCCTGATGACCGATGACCTCGGCCTCCGGATAGTACTTACCAATAAACTCGGCGGCATCGCCTTCGTAATCGGCAACGATGCGCGCGCTCTGCACCTTGCCCCGCTTGTACGTGTAGCGCAGGATGCGCAGCAGTCGCTCCTGCCAAAACGCATAGGAAAACAGGTGGTCGACAAAGTGCGGGTTCTCAAGCCGATTGGCCCGATCCATCCAAACAGTTTGGAACAGTTGGTAGTCGGCCTGCGGCTCGCCCGTGACCTCGCGGAACCACTGTACGGCGACGTCGGCGGGGATATAGAACGATAGTCGCTCCTGCGGAGTGCCGCTCTTGGTCGTTTTGGCGCGCAGGGGAATCTCGACCTCGTAGCCAGAACCGTCGTCCGTTCCGCAGTTTAAAACGGGCGGCAGCATAAACTGGCAGGGGCCCTCGTCGCATACGCGCATCGGCTGGGGGCTAACAGGTTGCCCTTCAAACTCCATCTCGATGTCTGTGTCGTCTTCTTCGTCCTCGTCATCATCTTTGATGCCAAGGTCGTAGCCGGTGTAGTAGTCATCCAGGTGTCGCTCGTTTACATTTCGCCCGTTTACGACGTCAAAGACGGTAACGCCCGTCATGCGGTCGCAATACTTTGCGACTTCAAAGAGGTTGCAGCTCTCCTCGGGCGTAAAGTTATCCATGCGGTGCTGGAATTCGGTAGCGCATTCCTCGGGATCATAGCCGTCCATGTCGCTGTCACCGATCCAAAAGTTGGGATCACGATTGCTTTTGAAGTACCACCAGTACCAGACGGGGCAGAATACCGCATTTACGCCAAAAAAGACTTTCTGGATGATGTTGCCGTTGCCGTCGAACTTGTAATCGAGCGGCAAGTTAACAACCGGATCGTTTGATGTGTCCCGCGCCATGGTGTGCTCCCTGCGATGATTTGTGTTGCGCGCGCAGGTCAGATTTGATGCGTCTGACCTGCGCGCGCCTGTTACTTCGCATACTAGGCCGCCTGCGCTGCATTCTGTTGCGCAACATCGTGGACGGCGCGGTTCGACGTCCAGGGCCGATGCCGCGCAACAGATACATGGCTTGGCCGTGCCAATCGCTCTCTAGTAGCGCGCCGAGCGCTGGGCGTTGCCCGGGTTGTAGCCCGCCCAGGCGGCGATGACGTCCGACTCAACGACGCTCGTTGCAATGTTGATAAAGCTGCCGCCGCGGGGCAGGTCGGTATGGAAGTCTTCGAGCAGGTTGGGCTGGAACCTAAAGTCCTCAAAGTTGACGGTGTTGGGGTTGTAGAGCTGACAAGTACCATCCTCGGTAGAGATCGGGCCAACCATGTAAACGGTCTTGTGCTCTACGACCTCGGTATCGTCGACGTCGATCACCTCTCCGCGATCGTGCGCGGCAGCGGCGTGCTCCATGAGCTCGAGGAATCGGTCGGCTTCGGCGCTGCAGAGTACGCAGCGCGAGAAGAGCACCGTAAGGGCATAACCCGTTTTACGACCCAGTTTTTCTCGTAGCTCGCTAAATCGTTGCGACTGCTCCGGGGTCATGCGCGTCTTGGACGGCGCGGTCTGCTTGAGTCCGCACGTCTTAAGGAACATCGCGTTGGCCTTGCGCAGGGCGCTCATAGCGGCAGAGTCGCTTTTTGCCGCGGAGACGTTGATGCGTCCTCCCTCGGGAATCTGCTTATAGCGAGAGAAGCCCTTCTCGCCCTCGACGGGCATCCAGTACGTAATGACGTCATTTTCCACTACGCTAAAACGGCACGTAAAGGGCGCGCCGATTGCCGGTGCCTCGCCGTAGAACTTTACGCGTACGGCTTGGTCGGTGTCCGCCATCCACATCATAAAGCGATGGCTATTGTCGCCGTCATGGCTCCGGAGCTTTGCAATAAGGTAGCAAACCGAGTCGCAGCGGCTCTCGAGTGCGGCACCTCTTCCGGTGGCGATGGCGCTTATGTCTTGGGCCTTGAGCTCGATGTCGCGGTGCAGCGCCTGTCTCTTATACACATCTGACGCTGCCGACGATCGCATAAGTGTAG
>UROM01000060.1 GCA_900549455.1 uncultured Collinsella sp.
GCATCTACACCGAGACCGCCTACACCGCCGTGGGCACAACGCGCGAGCGCGTGGTCGTGCAAAGTCTCTCCAAGGAGAACATCGATCAGCCGGTGCTGGTGAGCGGCGATTTGCCCGAGAGCGCCGATGAAGTCGCGGTGACTTCGAAGTTCCTGAAGGCTTCGGGCAAAAAGCTCGGCGATACGGTGAGTTTTGCCGCCAATGACGCGAGCTCGTCCAACCAAAGTGCCAAGGATCAGTTTGCCGCGGGCGATTACACCATTACGGCCGAGGTCCTCGATCCTACCGACGTGAGCTCCGACTCGACAGTCAACGCCTTTCGCGCTGCTTCGGCTGCGGACTATAAGTTCTATGTGAGCGAGGATGCCGCGACATCATCGTCCTACTCCGCGGTCCACGTGATCGTCGAGGGAGCCAAGAGCCTCAACTCCTACTCGGATGCCTACACGGCAAAGATCAATGAGGTCAAGGGCAATATCGAGAAGATCCGCGAGGAGCGTGAAAAGGCGCGCGTCCAGGAGCTGACGGTTGACACGCCGGCAAGCTTGGATGCGGCTGAGCGCCAGGCCGCCATGCTCTTTGGGATTGAGCAGGATAGCATCAACCGCATGGCCGAGGGCAGCGAGGAGCGCGTCCAAGCTCAGGCCGAGTTGGACCAGCGCCGCGCCGCCGCCGATCAGCAATTCGCCGATGCCCGCGCCGAGCTTTCCAATCTGGGTGAATGCACTTGGTACATTCAGGACCGCGGTAACATCGCAAGCTACTCGAGCGTCGAGAGCGACAGTTCTTCGATCGAGGCCATCGCCACGGTGTTCCCGTTTATCTTCTTTATCGTCGCCGTGCTCATCAGCCTCACCACCGCCACGCGCATGGTCGAGGAGGAGCGCACGCTTATTGGCCTGTACAAGGCGCTTGGCTATTCACGCGAGCGCATCCTGTCCAAATACGTGGACTATGCGCTGTGGGCATGTCTGATCGGCGGCGTGCTCGGCAACATCATCGGCTTTGTGGGCCTGCCACTGTTCTTGTTTACGGTGTTCGACGACATGTACTCGCTGCCCCAGATGCTGCTTTCGTACGATATCGTGTCTTCACTCGTGTCGGTGGCGCTGTTTGCCGTGGGCGTGGTGGGTGCTACGATTATCGCCTGCCGCCACGAGATGGCCGAGACCCCAGCCTCGCTCATGCGTCCCAAGGCCCCGCGCGCCGGCTCGCGCATTCTGCTCGAGCATATCGGCTTTATCTGGCGCCGCATGGGCTTCTTAAACAAGGTCGCTGCACGCAACCTATTCCGCTACAAAAAGCGCGCCTTTATGACCATCTTCGGTATCGCGGGCTGTACGGCGCTTGTGATCTGCGGTATGGGCATCCGCGATACGTCGGTGGCGCTTTCGCCCAAGCAGTATGGGCATATCACGCGCTACGACCTGCTGGCGGTCGCCAATCCCGACGATTTTTCACAGACGTGCGCGGCATTGGATGGGCGCAGCGCGTCCAATGATTCCAACGTGACCGTGACTTCGACGCTGCCGATTATGACCGACAACGTCACCTTTACATTTGGCGGCAAGAGCGAGACTGTGCAGCTGATCGTGGTGCCCGATGACCGCACGAGTGACTTGGGCGATTACGTGCGTCTGGAGGATGAGTCCAAAGAACCGCTGCCTTTGCGTGACGGAGACGTGTATCTGAGCAAAAGTTCACAGCTGGTGCTGGGGATTCAGCCGGGCGATACGGCTCACGTCCAGGATTCGTCGCTCAATGTTGCCAAGGTCAAAGTCAGCGACATTTCGCTCAACTATCTGGGCAACACGCTTTATATGACGCAGAGCACCTATGAGCGCACGTTCGGCCGAAGCGCGCGTCTTAACGGCATCTTTGCACTGCTCAAGGGTTCGTCGGCCGACCAGATTGCGTTTAGCAAGAATCTTAAGAGTGACGGTTGGCTTACGATTTCGAGTACGGCCGAGCATTGGGAAAACTATGAGGCAAACTTTACGATTATCAATTCGGTCGTGGTGCTCGTGACCTTTATGGCGGCGTGCCTGTCGTTTGTGGTGGTGTTTACGCTGTCCAACACGAATATCTCCGAGCGCGAGCGCGAGCTGGCGACCATTAAGGTGTTGGGCTTCCGTCGCGGTGAGGTGCACCATTACGTCAACAAGGAGACGTTGATCCTCACGGCGATCGGCGCTGCGCTGGGCGTTCCACTGGGTGGTGCGTTGGCCGAGAGCTTTACGTACATCCTGCAGATGCCGTCGCTGTACTTTGACGTCGAGGTCGAGCCGCTAAGCTACGTGCTCGCCGTGGTGCTTTCCTTTGGCTTTACGTTTATCGTCAACCTCGCTACCAATCGTACCCTCAACAAGATTGACATGGTCGGTGCCCTCAAGAGCGCCGAGTAATCCGCCAAAAAGGGACAGGTTTATTTTGGCAGGTTTTATCTGGGCAAACGCCGGGCACCTACGGGCGACCCGGCGTTTGTTGCTTTGCTATCTTCTGCTCGCAAGCGTGGATGAGAGGCCCTCTTTAGCCTTCGAGATTGGGCTTGAATGGGTCGTATGCCACAAAACGGGCCTATCTACTACGTTTAATTGGATACCCTCAACCATGCCGGGGAAACGAAAAATAAAACCGCAGGTAGAAGGCCTGTCGATTTTCGAAAAAGGCGGTCATGGTTGGCCTCATCGAGTTAAACGTAGTAGATGGCCCCTTTTCGTGGCGGACCATCAAACGAACGCCGACGCTTGTGCTGTAGCCGCTCCGATCATTCGTAAGTTGCGGTGGAATAGTTCCTAGATTCAGCCATTTGCGGGCTAAGCAGGAACTATTCCACCGCAACTTAATTTCAGACCAGGCATCCGCAGCAAGAAGGCGAATAGCCTCGGCCTCCCTAGTTACCGCAGGAGGCCCCAGGGCTTACCTCCCAAATCTTTCCGCAGGACGGAAGGACCCCGCCGCGCGAAGCGCACGGCGGGGTCCTGACATGTCCGAGGACGATTTGGGAGGTAAGCCCTGGGAGCTCCGATGGGGGCGGTTCCAGCCGAGGCTATTCGTCGCCGAAGCTGATGCCCAGCGCCTTGGCCTCGCGCACCAGATCACTCTGGGGGTCGACAAACTTGAGCTTGCCGGCGACATCCTCGAGCGGCATGTGGCACATTTTGCCGTCGCGCAGGGCAATCATGTAGCCAAACTCGCCGCGCAGGCAGCCGAGCGCTGCCTCGACGCCGCACTGAGTCGCAAAGATGCGGTCCTGGGCGTCGGGCTGACCGCCGCGCTGCGTGTGGCCGGGGATGGCGACGCGGGTCTCGCGACCGGTCTTGGCCTCGATCTCCTTGGCGATGTCGTACACGATTGACGGGCTCGTGCGCTCGGCGAGCTTCTTCTTGTACTCCTTCTTGGGCAGCGCCGCGTCCTCCTTGGAGATAGCGCCCTCGGCGACGGCCACGATAGTAAAGCGGCTGCCGGTCTCCATGCGATGCTCGATGGTCTTGATGACGTTATCCATGTCGTAGGGAATCTCGGGAATCAAGATGACATCTGCGCCGCCCGCGACGCCGGCATACAGCGGGATCCAGCCAACCTTGTGGCCCATGATCTCGATAACGAACACGCGCCCGTGACTCGACGCGGTGGTGTGGATGTCGTCGATGCACTTGGTAGCGACGTCGATGGCGCTCGTAAAGCCAAACGTCAACTCGGTGCCCCAGGTGTCGTTATCGATGGTCTTGGGCAGCGCGATAACGTTGAGGCCCTCTTCGCGCAGGCGGTTGGCGGTCTTGGTGGATCCGTTGCCACCCAGCATAAACAGACAGTCGAGCTGCAGCTTATGATAGGTGTGGACCATTGCGGGCACCTTCTCGACGCCGTCGGCCTCGGGAGTGTCCAGGCGCTTGAACGGCGTACGGCTCGTGCCCAGGATGGTGCCGCCGCGGGTGAGGATGCCGCTAAAATCGGCGGGAGTCATGACACGGAATCTGCTGTAGATAAGGCCCTGGTAGCCGTCCTCAAAACCATAGATTTCGATAGGCTCTTCGCTGTTGGTCATAAGTGTTTTGACAATGCCGCGCATGGTGGCGTTGAGTGCCTGGCAGTCGCCGCCACTGGTAAGAAGACCGATCCTAAGCATGATGAATCCTTCCGGGCAAGTTATAACATGCGCATAAGTTTACCCCCGCACACTGTTGACGCGGGGGTAAAACGTGTTAGCTCAAGCGTATGGAAATGTAAACAACGTCAGGCGGGCGTAAGGTTGACGGGCCTGGCTCCTTACAGTGCGAAGGCGTCGACGTCGCCCCAGTGGCGGCGCAGCGTAATAGCGGCGGCGGGTTCGGTATTGTCAAAGACGACCGACCATTGCGTATTGCTGGTGATGTCTTCCGGATTGGGTTCTTGCGCTGCGGCACGCAGGGCTTCCCAGACAATCGTTTCGTCCTGGGCACCGACATGGGCGTCAAGAACATCGGCGATTGCGACGGCGCGCTCTTTACCATGGCCCAGCTCGCCATTCTTTTGGTTGGACAGCACTTCGTCGTCATAGCAGGCGTAGAAGTTCGTAACCTGGCGTACAGGAGTCGCTTTGAAAGCGCGGTCCGGATCGCGCGGGTCCCATTCTACTACGCGCGCGTCACCGGCGGCGTCGTTGATAAAGAAGTGGTAATCGCGTCCTGCCATGGCGTGCATGTCGTAGGCGAAAAGCAGGTCGACAGCTTCTTGCGTGGTGGCGGCACGGTCGAGCACCAGACGGATGGCGAGCGAGGTGTTGATGACGGGCCGTTGCGTGTCCTGGTCACAGGGCTTGGAATCCAGGGTGAGTACGGCAATGGACACGCCGCATTCGTTAACACCGTCGAGCTGGGCAAACGGGCCCATGAGTGCCGCGGCGCGTCCGGCGACGGAGTCAAGTGGAGTGTTATCGCCCAGGTTGTTAAGGGCGGCAAGCCCGATGGAAGCATAGCCGCCGCGTGGGTGATTGCGCACCAGCAGCGCCGAGGTGTCGTCCTTAAAGTCGTAATTGCGACCGGTGCGCACGCGGCCTTCGGCATCTACGGCGACAAAAGCGCTGCAGGCAAACTGGGGCGCCTGGACATGTGCCGGCACACCGGGCAGCACCTGCGCCACCACGGCATCGATGTAGGCCTGGTCGTCGCGCACGCCAGCGGCGATGATGCGATCGAGATCGTAGTCGTAGGCGATGTCGATTGCGTACAGGTCATAGCCATCCGCGTAGCCGGTCAAGCGTTTGAGCGACGCGGCGGACTTGATTTGCTTGTGATAAACGATACCGGTGGCAGCGGCAAGGCCGACGGCGACTCCCGCGACACCGCAGGTGATGGCAATGTTACGTGGCTTCATGACGGCTCCTCTCGTCCTGTTAGCGCAATTGTCGCAAAAGGAGCGCGGGCATGATGGCTCAACTTGGTGAGTGGCGCGGAATTAAGCACGGAATGAAGAGTGCGGCGCTGGCGTGGCGGGGTATGCTGGAGGGGACCATCAACCCAGCGAAAGGGGAGAGCATGACGGATCAGGAAACGCCCGAGCGCGCGCATGTGACGGCCGATGATATCGAGGCCGCCAACGACCTTATCGACTTTATCGAGGCATGCCCCAGCATGTTCCATACGGCGGCGACCATTATGGCCGAGCTCGACGAGGCGGGCTTTACCTACCTGCCCGAGAATGCGGCGTGGGACATCGAACCGGGCGGGCGTTATTACACGCAGCGCAACACCTCGAGCGTTGTCGCCTTTAAGGTGGGCGAGGACCTGGCCGCGACGTGGGGCGAGGACGGCGTTGCCGGTGACTATCATTTTCAGCTCACGGCGTCGCACAGCGATTCGCCGACGTTTAAGGTCAAGGCCGTGCCTGAGCTTGACGGCGCGGGCGAGACGCTGCGCCTGAACACCGAGGCCTACGGCGGCATGATTGACTACACCTGGTTCGATCGTCCGCTGGCACTCGCGGGCCGCGTGCTGGTGCGCGAAGGCGACCGTATTGAGAGCCGTCTGCTTTCCACCGAGCGTGAGGTCGCTATTATCCCGAGCCTTGCCATCCATATGAACCGCGGCGTTAACGAGGGCTTTGCTCCCAACCGAGCCGTCGACCTGTGCCCACTCATCAGCACCGGCGAACTCAAGCAGGGAGATTTTGACGCCCTGATCGCCGACGAGTTGGACGTTGAGCCCGAGCAAATTTTGGGCCGCGATCTGTTCCTGGTCAATCGTCAGGATGCGCGCATTTGGGGCTGGGCTGACGAGTTTATCTCGACGCCCAAGCTCGACGACCTGGCCTGCGCCTACACCTCGCTGCAGGCATTTTTGGGCGCCGAGAACGCGCACGATGTCTCGGTCTTCTGCTGCTTCGATAACGAGGAGGTTGGCTCCGAGACCAAGCAGGGCGCCATGTCGACGTTCTTGGCCGATGCATTGCGTCGCATTAACGGCTCGCTGGGCTTTGACGACGAGTCGTACCATCGCGCACTTGCCGCCTCGATGCTCGTGAGCTGCGACAATGCACATGCTGTGCACCCCAACCACGCCGAGAAGTGCGACGCTCGCAATCAGGTTGTGCTCAACGGCGGCATCGTCATCAAGGAAGCCGCCAATCAGCACTACTGCACCGATGCCTTTAGCCGCGCAGTGTTCCAGGCCATCTGCGATGACGCTGACGTGCCCACGCAGGCCTTCGCCAACAAGAGCGACATGGCCGGCGGCTCCACGCTCGGCAATCTGTCCAATATGCAGGCGAGCATGCATGCCGTGGACGTGGGCCTGCCGCAGCTGGCCATGCACTCGAGCTACGAGACCGGCGGCGTGCGCGACGTGATGTACGCCATCCGCGCCCTCACGGCCTTCTACGAGCGCAACCTAACCATCAACGGCGCCGAAAGCGTGGAGCTCTAAAAACCTGCCAAAAAGGGACAGGTTTATTTTGCCAGGTTTTATCTGGGCAAATGCAAAGGATGAAACCGAACTAGATTGGTGATGCGTAGCCGCCGAGGTGCAATGTGCCTCGGCGGCTTTTTGTGCACGGAGCACGGCTAATACTAATTTATTGCTATACATGCTTTACGTATCTACCATAGTGTTTTATGATAATTCTGAAGTATTAAGGAGGGGCCATGACCACAACAGCCGCTCAGATCAACGTACGTCTTGATGCCGATCTTAAAAGGAGCGGCGACGCTGCTCTCTCCAGGGCCGGTATGACGCCGAGCCAAGCGGTGCGAGCGCTCTGGCAGCTTGCAGCGTCGCTGGCCGATCGCCCCGGTGCGCTCGAGGATATCCTGCTGCCCAGTCGTGCCCGGGCGGAACAGCGCGAGCGCGAAAAGGCCGCCAAACGTAAACTCGAGCTCATGGATCAGGGATCGAAGTTGTTCGCTGCCGCTTGCCGTGAGTCGGGAATCGATATGGTCAGGGCTCAGCCATCGGACGACGAAGAGCTCAAACGGAATGCCTATGCGGATCGCTATGGCGAGGAGATGAGCTGGCTCTATGAGTGAGGCTCTAAAGCGCATCTTGGTTGACACCAACGTGTGGCTCGATTACTTCATTCCCTCACGACGTGGTCGTTCGGCGGCGATTGAGTTTTTACGCGATGCATGCACGGCGCAGGTGGATTTGCTGTATGCGGCGACATCGTCCAAAGACCTGTTCTATTTGATTTCAAGCGAACATAAGGCATGGTATCGGCGAGAGCATGGCTCACTATCCCAAGATGCCGCCGTGGCGGCGACATCACTTGCATGGGATTGCCTCGACGTGTTGTCGCAACTTGCCACGCCGGTACCCTGCGACCTGAGTGACATATGGATGGCGAGCAAGCAGCGTAATCTCCATAGCGATTACGAAGACGATTTAATCATTGCGGCAGCGATACGCTCCCAAGCAGATTTACTGGTCACCAACGATGTCAAACTCTGTTCACACGCGCCTGTCGCAGCAATGAGCGTAGAAGACGCAAAGAATTACTTAGCAACGCTCTAACAATTTGAAGACCCCACAGGTTGAGCAAAAGTCAGCGAGAGCCTGCCGTTTGAGCCAAGGTGCCGTGAAATGAAAAGGCGCTGACCTTCTGGTCGCGCCTTTGAAATTGAACGGCAGATTGGCCAAACGGCGGGCTCGCAGCGTCGACCGGTCCGCCGTTCGTTAGAACGGCGGAACCCATGGGGCTCGCAGCGTCGAGGGGTTCCGGCGTTTGGTAAAACGCCGGAACAATCAGTGTTCGATCCAGCAGCGAAGCGTCTCGCCTGCCTGCAGGTGACGCAGATTCTCCGCGGCGATGTCGACCACGTTATTGAGCGTGGCGGCTAGGTGGAACCAGCCGGAGACGTGCGGCGTGATGAGCATGTTGGGTGCATCCCACAGCGGGCTCGTGGCGGGCAGCGGCTCGGGGTCGGTGACGTCGACCGCGGCGCCGGCGAGATGACCCGACTCCAGGGCGGTTACCAAGTCGTCGGTGACCACAAGATCGCCGCGGCCGCCGTTGGCAAAGAAGGCACCCGGCTTCATCGCGGCAAAGAACTCGGCATTTGCAATGCCGCGGGTCTTGGGCGTGCTGGGCATAAAGGATGCGACGATGTCGGCCTCGGCCAGGCGATCGGGCAGGGCGTCCATGCCATCCATATCCTCAAACACAATGGGGTAGACGAGCGGATGGCGCTTGATGCCGCGGACGTGCGCACCCATGCTGCGGCAGAGCGTGGCAAAGTGGCCGCCAATGTCGCCCGCGCCCAGCACCAGCACGTTGGCATTTTTGAGCGAGGTAACCGGCCCCAAATCCTCCCAGCGATGCTCGCGTTGCAAGTCGTGATAGCCGGGCAGGCGCTTCATCATGGAAAGGACCATGGCAAACATGTGCTCGCTCACGGCCTGACCGTAGGCGCCGATTGAGCAAGACAGCTTGGCTTCAGCCGGCACAGTGCCGGCGGCAAGGTAGTCGTCATAGCCGGCGGTCTGCAATTGCAACAGCTGGAGATGGTCGCATGCCGTGAGCATGCCAGGGTCGATGTTGCCCAGGATCACGTCGGCATCGGCGACCTGTACACGTGTGGCGGCGTCGGCGCTCGTGTAGATAAAGTCCTCGCCTGGAGCGCTCGACTCGAGGATCGCACGATGGCGGTCATTGACGGGCAGCAAAACCAGGATGTTCACAAGCAGTCCTCTCCGCTCAACCTGCCAAAAAGGGACAGGTTTATTTTGGCAGGTTTTATCAGGCAAAACGTTCAAATAAAACGCCGGATGCAAGACGAGCGTGCCCGTCAGCATCCGGCGCATCCACGGCTACCAGCTCAGCAGCTCGTAACCATCCTCGGTCACCACGAGCTGCACCTCGCACTGAGCCGAATCGCTACCGTCCTTGGTGCGCACGCACCAGCCGTCGCCCTTGCTAATCTTGATGTCGGGCGCTCCGGCGTTGACCATGGGCTCGATGGTAAAGACCATGCCCGGGGCCATGAT
Organism: uncultured Collinsella sp.; assembly: GCA_900549455.1. Taxonomy (GTDB): domain Bacteria; phylum Actinomycetota; class Coriobacteriia; order Coriobacteriales; family Coriobacteriaceae; genus Collinsella. Next base: position 9,459 of record UROM01000060.1, read on the forward strand.
AGTGTCCACATCGGGTGCCTCGGTGGTAAAGCCCACGAACGGGTCCTCGTGGAACTCCTTGCCAATGCCGTGTCCGCCGTACTCGCGCACCACGCTAAAGCCGGCGTCCTCGACCGTCTTTTGCACGGCTTCGGCCATAACGGAGAGCGGCAACCATGGCTTGACGGCTGCCAGGCCCGCCTCCACGCTGGCGCGGGTGACCTCGACCAGGCGCTGGCGCTCGGCAGAGACCTCGCCGATGCAGAACATGCGGCTCGAGTCGCTAAAGTAGCCGTCAAGAATCGTGGAGCAGTCGACGTTGATGATGTCGCCCTCGTGCAGCACGTCCGTATCGCAGGGGATACCGTGACAGACCACGTCGTTGATCGAGGTGCATACGCTCTTGGGGCTGTCTCTTATACACATCTCCGAGCCCACGAGACTCCTGAGCATCTCGT
>UROM01000061.1 GCA_900549455.1 uncultured Collinsella sp.
CGAGATGCTCAGGAGTCTCGTGGGCTCGGAGATGTGTATAAGAGACAGCTTCAGAATGCCGCGCTGCTTCAGCGCCTTGGCACCGATGGTCGCGCAGTCCATCAGGGTGCGGTTCTTCCTGTCGCGGCCCGTCTCGGCGCGCAGTGCCATGTAGCGGTCAAATGCGGCCTGCACAAGCTCGTCGTCGATCTTCACGTCGTCCAGGATCGTGCCGAACGTCGTGTGGCGGCAGTGGTCGGACCAGTAGGTGTCGATCAGACGGATCTCGGTGATGGTCGGGTCGCGGTGCTCGGATTTGAAGTAGTTCTGGCAGAACACGATGTCCGCATGGTCCATCGCCAGGCCCTTCTCATTGCGGAACGCTTCCAGCGCGTCGTCGTCCAGCGCGGTGAAGCCGGTCAGTGTCTCGACCTCCGTCGGGATGGCAAACTCCATTTTCAGGGTGCTGCGCTCGTCAAGGCTTGCTTCGCGGGCCTCGACGGGGTTGATGACGTACTTCTTGATGGCGGCCAGGTCGGCGTCGGTCAGGTCGCCGTCCAGCAGATAGACGCGGGCGGAGCGCACCGCGGGGCGCTCGCCCTGGCTCAGCAGCTGGATGCACTCGCTGGCAGAGTCGGCGCGCTGGTCAAACTGGCCGGGCAGGTACTCGACGGCAAAAACGGTCTTGGCGTCGGGCAACTTGTCGTAGGTCACGTCAACAGGCGGCTCACTGAACACGGTGGGCACAGCCTGCTGGAACAGCACTGCGTCGATTCCCTCGACGTCATAGCGGTTCAAAAGGCGCAGACCGGTCAGATTCTGGATGCCGACCAGATCGACCAGCTCATGCAGAAGCCCCTGTGCCTCGCCGTCAAAGCCGGGCTTTTTCTCAACATAAATGCGATATACCATTGTATTTCCTCCTGAGAGTTAAATTTGCAGGAAGTGACGGACGGAAAGCCTTCCCCCTGGGGGAAAGGTGGCCGAGGCCCCGTCCGAGGCCGGATGAGGGGAAAGTGTACCGCTGTATCCCGTTGACGGAAAGCTGCGGGAAGTTTGCCCTCATCAGTCACCTTCGGTGACAGCTTCCCTCGATGGGGAAGCCTTTTTACTGCATTGCTGCCAGCGCTCTTGCTCCAATGTCACTGCGCTTGTGCAGCTTGTCAAAATGGATGCTCTCCGTGGCAGCATACGCCTTTTTCAGCGCCTCGGGCAGGGTGTTGGCCGTGGCGGTCACGCCCAGCACGCGCCCGCCGTTCGTGACGAGCCTGCCGTCCTTGATGGCCGTGCCGGCGTGGTAGACCGTCACATCGGCGGCGTCCAGCTGGCCCGCGGTCAGGCCGGTGATCTCCTTGCCCTTCTCGTAGGCGAGGGGATAGCCGCCGCTGGCTAAGATGACACAAGCCGCCGCACCGTCGCTGAATTTGACATCGGTCTTGTCCAGCGTGCCGTTCGTTGTGGCCTCCATCACGGTCAGCAGGTCGCTTTCCAGCAGGGGCAGCACGACCTGCGTCTCGGGGTCGCCAAAGCGGGCGTTGAACTCCAGCACCTTGGGGCCGGCGGGGGTAAGCATAAAGCCGCCGTACAGGCAGCCGCGGTAGTCGATGCCCTCGGCGGCGAGCTCGGCCACGGTCTGTTCCATGACCTTCACCATGGTGGCGTGCTCCTCGTCGGTCACGATGGGCACCGGGCTGTAGACGCCCATGCCACCGGTGTTGGGGCCCTTGTCGCCCTCGAGTGCACGCTTGTGATCCTGCGAGGTGGCCATAGGACGCACGGTCTTGCCGTCGGTAAAGGCCAGCAGCGAGCACTCGGGGCCAACCAGCATTTCCTCAATGACAACGGTGTTGCCGGCATCGCCAAAGGTGCCGCCAAAGCACTCGCGCACGGCCTCCTCGGCCTGCTCGAGCTCAGTTGCCACGATAACGCCCTTGCCTGCAGCCAGGCCGTCAGCCTTCACGACCAGTGGGGCGCCCTGCTCGCGCACATAGGCAAGAGCCGAAGCCTCGTCAGTAAACGAGCCGTAGGCGGCCGTCGGAATGCCGGCACGCTCCATGAGCTGCTTGGAGAATAGCTTGGAACCCTCCATCTGAGCGCCCTCGGCACCCGGGCCAAAGCAGGGAATGCCCGCCGCACGCACGGCATCGGCAACGCCCGCCACGAGCGGAGCCTCGGGGCCAATCACCACGAGTCCGCATCCGTGGCTCTGGGCAAACGCCGCCACGGCCGCAGGATCGCAATCGTCGAGAACCACGTTCTCGCCGCAGCTCGCGGTGCCGCCGTTACCCGGCGCAATGTAGAGCTTGCCGGCGCGCGGTGATGCTGCGAGCTTTGCTGCCAGAGCATGCTCGCGGCCGCCGCTGCCCAACAACAGGATGTCGATGGTTTGAGTGTCCGCCTTCAAGGGTGCCTCCTCTATGGATGAACGGTCCGCCAACCATGCGGACCCATTACAAAGCAAATATACCCCTCGGCCGCCCGCCTGGGCTGCAAAGGGGTATATCGCAATAACCGAATAGTGCCGATTACTTCCAGAATCGGTTGATGATCTGCTCGCGATCGGCGCCGACGCCAATGAACGTCACGCGGGTGTGTGCCAGATCCTCGATAAATGCCACGTAGTCCTGAGCCTCCTGCGGCAGCTCCTCAAAGCTGCGGCAACCGGTGATGTCGCACTTCCAGCCAGGGAGCTCCTCGTAGACGGGCTTGGCGTGCTCAAAACGAACCTGATGCTCGGGCACGCTCGTGTAGCGCTCGCCGTCGACGTCGTAGGCAACGCACACCTTGATGGTGTCGAAGGCCGAAAGCACGTCGAGCTTGGTCAGGGCGATATCGGTGAGGCCGTTGACACGCGAGGCGTAGTTGGCGATGGGGCCATCGAACCAACCGCAGCGACGACGACGGCCGGTAGTCACGCCATACTCATAGCCTTCCTCGGTCAGCGTATGGCCGGCCTCGGACTCATAGGAAAGCTCGGTGGGCATGGGGCCCGAACCGACACGGGTGATATAGGCCTTCATGACGCCCAGCACGCGGTCGACATTCTTCATACCGACGCCGGAGCCGGTGATGGCGCCGCCGGCGGTGCAGTTGGAAGATGTCACGTACGGATAGGTGCCGTGGTCGATGTCGAGCAGCGTTGCCTGGGCGCCCTCGAACAGCAGGTCCTTGCCCTCGTCGATCATGTTGTTGAGCAGCAGGCTCGTCTCGGTGATGTAGGGACGCAGGCGCTCGGCCATGGGCAGGTACTCGTCGCAGATCTGGTCCACGGTGTAGGTGGGCAGGTGGTAGATGAGCTCGAGCTCGGGATTCACGCGGGCAAGAGCGGTCTCCAGTTTGTCGCGGAACAGCGTCTCGTCCAGCATGTCCTGCATGCGCAGACCGATGCGGGCCATCTTGTCCTGGTAGCACGGACCGATGCCGCGCTTGGTGGTACCAATGTTCTTCTTGCCGAGCTTCTGCTCAAAAGCACCATCCAGGTCGATGTGGTACGGCATGATGATGTGCGCGTTGCCACTGATCTTGAGGTTCTTGGTGGTGATGCCGTCGGCCTCGAACATGTCAATCTCCTCAAGGACAACCTTGGGGTTGACGACGCAGCCGTTACCGATCACCGACACATGGTCGGAATACATGATGCCGGAGGGCACCTGGTGCAGGCCGTACTTCTTGCCGTTGACGACGATGGTGTGGCCGGCGTTATTACCACCCGAATAGCGCACGACGGCATCGAAGTCGCCGGCGACCAGGTCGCAAATCTTACCCTTGCCCTCATCGCCCCACTGGGCACCGACCAAAACGGTTGACGGCATGTTTACTCCTTACATTCATGGACTGTCTACGCGCCACGCTGGCACGCAGAAGCACAAAACATTCCCAGTATACCCGTGCAACGGGCGCCTGTGCTACTCCTCGGTATGCGCCCCATCAAGCTCATAGAACTTGGTGGATGCCGGCAGGAACATCAGGTCGACGTCACCGATCGGGCCCGAACGGTTCTTGGCCACGACGATACGTGTAACGCCCTCGTCGGGTCGATCGTCACGCGAGGCCTCGGCCTCATCGGCGGAGCGGTCCAAGAACATAACGATGTCGGCGTCCTGCTCGATGGAGCCCGATTCACGCAGGTCGGACAGCTGCGGGCGTTTGCCGGTACGGGACTCGACCTGACGCGACAGCTGCGACAGCGCGATCAACGGAATCTTGAGCTCCTTGGCCATGATCTTTAAACCACGCGACATCTCGGAGACCTCGACGGTACGGCTCTCGGAGCGACGTCCCGGCGGAGGACTCACCAGCTGCAGGTAGTCCAGGATGATGATGGCCTTCTCCTTGTTGTGGAGCATGCGCCGGCTCTTGGCGCGAATCTCGGTCACCGTGGTGCCGGGCGTATCGTCAATCAGAATGTCGAGCTTAGACAGGGTCTGCGTGGCCTCGTTGATATTGGCCCACTGTTCGGGACTAATGCGGCCCGTACGGAAGTCGCTAATCGAAATCATGGCGTAGGCGCAAATCAGGCGCTGGGCGATTTCCTTGCCCGACATCTCCAGCGAAAAGAAGCCGACGGTATAGCCCGCAGCGGCGGCGTTGAGCGCCAGGTTCAGAGCGAACGACGTCTTACCCACGGCAGGGCGGGCGCCGATAATGATGAGTTGGCCCTCGCGGAAACCCATAAGCATGCGGTCGAGCGACGGGAAGCCGGTGGGCACGCCCGCGGCCTGTCCGCCGGCCTTACACACTTCCTCGGCCTCGTTATAGGCCTCGACCATAAACTCGGTCAGTGTCTTATAGCTCGACTTGACCTCGCGCGCCGTGACCTTGAGCAGCTTGCTCTCGGCCAGCTCCACGACCTCTTTGGTGTCGGTAGGAGCGTTATAGGCCAGCGCGTTGATCTCGTTGGTGGCGCCGATCAGTTCGCGCAGCATCGAGTCGCGGCGGACGATGGCGGCATGGTGCTGCCAGTTCACGAGCGACAGGGTCTGACCCATCAGCTCCAAAATGTAGGCTTCGCCGCCCACGGCATCAAGCTTGTTGATGCTGCGCAGGTAATCGATCAGCGAGATAGAGTCGATGGGAATGCGGCTGTTGTACATATCGACCATCGCGGTGTAGATGATCTTATGAATGGGCCGGTAGAAGTCATCGGGCTGCAGCTCGACCTGGGCCTCCTCGACCACCTCGGGCGACAGCAGCATGGCGGCCAGTACATTGGCCTCTGCATCTTGGTTTTGAGGGAGACCCAACTTGGAGCCACGGTCCTCGACCGTCAGCCCCGTCTCCCTTTCGTCATATGCCATGAGCATCCTCATTCATATCGCTTGCGAGCATCCATAGTATCAGCCACAGTCCCAAAACGGGCCGCGCCCCGGCAATCATCACCGAACGAAACGGATGAGCGGTCCCGCATATAGGACCTCGACGCAACGTTCACCATGACACTCACTCAGCGCAAAAAACAAAAGGGCGCCCTGGTCTCCCAGAGCGCCCTTCTTAGAACAAGATTGTTGCGTTGCAGCAAATGCTACTCGGCAGCAGCCTCAGTCTCGACCTCGGCGGTCTCGGCCTCGGCGACCTCAGCGGCCTCCTCGACCTCAGCCTCGGCAGCGAGCTCCTCGGCGGTAACGCCAACGAGAACGACAACCTCGGCCTTGATCTCGCGGTACAGCGAGATGGCAACGGTGTGGGCACCGGCAACCTTGATGGGCTTACCGAGCTCGACGCGCTTGCGGTCGATGTCCATACCGAGCTGAGCCTTGATGGCGTCAGCGATCATAGCGGCGGTAACGGAGCCAAAGAGGATGCCCTCGTCGCCGACCTTGACGTCAACGGTGACCGTCTTGCCCTCGAAGGCAGCCTTGGTCTCGTTGGCGGTAGCCAGACGGACGGCCTCGCGCTTGGCGATGTTGTTGCGACGCTCGTCAAGCTGCTTGAGGTTGCCCTTGGTGGCGGCAACAGCGAGCTTCTTGGGGAACAGGAAGTTCTCAGCGTAACCCTGAGCGACCTCTACGACGTCACCCTCGCCGCCCTTGCCCTTGATCTCATCGAGAAGAATAACCTTCATGATGCGTCTCCCTTCTTAGCCGCGGTCGCGGTTGCCACGAGAGGAAACCACGGGGACGGTGTACGGCAGGAGGGCCATCTCGCGGGCGCGCTTGATGGCGTTGGCGATGTCATGCTGATGCTGCGTGCAAGCGCCAGTGACGCGACGGGGCTTGATCTTGCCACGGTCGGTCATGTACTTACGGAGAAGCTGAGTGTCCTTATAGTCGATGAACTCAGTGTTCTCCTTGCAGAACTGGCAGTACTTACGACGCGGCTGACGTGCAGAATAATCATTAGCCATGTCAAAATACCTTTCATTTGGCAACTTCGGCGAGCCGAAGCCGCCTCTCACTCAAAAATAGGTGAACAACCCTTAGAACGGGATGTCCTCATCGTAGACGTCGACCGCGGGCGGCGTAGCCACCGGTGCGGCAGGACGCGCTGCGGGCGCGGGAGCTGCGGGGGCGTAACCGCCCTGATCGTAGCCACCCTGGCCACCGCGGGAGCTCATAAACTCGATCTCATCGACGATGACCTCAAGCTTGCTCCTGCGCTGACCGTCGCGCTCCCAAGAGCTGTAGCGCAGCTTGCCCTCGATCGCGACCTTGTTTCCCTTTGCCAGGAAACGGCTCACGGCCTCGGCGCGGGTGCCAAACATAGTGCAGTCGACAAAGTTGGGATAGTCCTCCCACTCGCCAGTCTGCGCGTTGCGGCGACGATCGTTCACGGCGACGCCAAAGGACAGAACCTGGGTTCCGCCGGCGGTGGCGCGCAGCTCGGGATCGCGGGTGAGGTTACCGGTGATGTTCACTCGATTGATGCTCATAACTCACTACTTCCTCTTGGGGCACAAGCCCAGTCCAAAACGACAGTCTTACTCCTGGTCGTCGCGACGGACGATCATGTGGCGGACCACAGCGTCGGTGATGCGCAGGACGCGATCAAGCTCGGCGATCTGGGTAGGATCTGCGTGGAAGTTGATGAGGGTATAGTCACCATCGGTGAGGTCGTTGATCTCGTAGGCGAGCTTGCGCTTGCCCCACTCGTCAACGGAGTCGACCTTGCCAGCGCCCTCAGCGATCGTGGTATCGATACGCTTCATAACAGCGAGACGAGTCTCGGGGTCGAGCGACGGGTCAACAAAGAACAGCAGTTCATAAGCCTTCATATTGTCACCTCCTCTGGGCAAATGTGGCTTCAGGTCGTGAAGGTGCGCCTGAAGCAGGAAAAGACTTGGTAATAATATCTTTCAACCTCCCAGGCTGCAAGAATATGCAGCTACAACCTCATGACCTCCACATATGTCCATGCTTACACGGCACTTCTCGCGTATTCCAACCAAATGCTGACCAAGAGCTTGACGGATTCGATCGCAAGATACGCCGCGGCGAGGACAACCTGAGCCAAACCGCAGGTCGTCGATCGCAGGGTTGTGGTCGCAAAATGCATGCCACCGGTTCGATCAATTGCCTCAAAATTTTTAAATTCGCTGCCACGTCATTCATGAATACCTATTTTGAACAGGTCATCAAGCGGGATCTGGCTGGTCAGGATGCTTTTTTAGTACTTATCTGGCACATGCCGGATACGGGCGCGGACCGAGCGGTTTAAAAAATGCCAAGTTTTCTGTTTGCACTTTTCGATTCCTCGTGTATACTGACTTTCGCATTTAACGGAGAGTTGTCCGAGTGGCCGAAGGAGCACGATTGGAAATCGTGTAGGCGTCAAAAGCGTCTCCAGGGTTCAAATCCCTGACTCTCCGCCAGTTAATTCCAAAGCAGGCCTTAGAGCCTGCTTTGTTTTTACCCCACGCGGAGGGGTGGCAGAGTGGTTGAATGCGGCGGTCTCGAAAACCGTTTGGCCTGTATAAGGTCACGAGGGTTCGAATCCCTCCTCCTCCGCCATTTTGATTGAGATAGCTCCCAACAACGGGAGCTTTTTTGTTTTGAGTCCCTTACAAATAAATACGGCGGAGGAGGAGGGATTCGAACCCGCCAGGGCACGGAGCGTAAAGAAAATGCGCCACTGGCGCGTTTTTAGCGCAGCGCGGTCGGCGTAAGCCGACCGGATATATTTTGAGTTCCGATCAAAATATAGACATCCCTCCTATTCAGCCACGCCCCCATCGCGTTCAGCATCAACCCAGTTCCGACCGTTTGCCGAGCAATAGGGTCGCAATCGTCGCCGAACATGTACTATGTACGGGCATCGTCCAATCCCGTAACCCAAAGGACCCCATCTTGCCCGTCGTCGCCGCCATAACCGTTACCTCACATGCCTCGGATGCCATGGTCGCTATCCCATTTTGGCTCGAGATGTTCGCCGTTGTCGCTGCATCGATCTCGGGTGTGCTGGTTGCGCGCGAACACAAGCTCGACCTGGTGGGCGCGGTCGCACTCGCGGTGGTCTGCGGTCTGGGCGGCGGCCTTTTGCGCGATATGACACTCCAGGTCGGCAACGTCTACATCCTCAACCAGCCAATGGCACTGCCGCTCTCCATCGCCACGGCGGCCATCATCTACATCTTCCCGGCAATTGTCGACAAGCCCGACAAACTCATCCCCCTGCTCGATATCATCTCGGTCGGCATCTATGCGGCAACCGGCGCGGACAAGGCGCTGGTCTACGGATTTGCACCCGCCGTATGCGTCATGATGGGCTTCTTCACCGCGGTGGGTGGCGGCATGTTGCGCGACGGCTTTATGGGCGTGGTTCCGGGCATTTTCCAACGTACTAACTTTTATGCCATCGCCGCCATCGCCGGATCGGCAAGCTATGTAAGCCTCGTCATGGGTGGCATCATGAGCAATGTCGCCGCGCTGGTCGTATGCGTTGTCGTGACCATGGGTCTGCGCTGGCTCTCGCTGCGCTTTGACATCAAAAGCCCCACCGAGGAAGACATCGCGCGCTTCTTGCATCGCAAAAAGTAGACAGCGCGGCACGACCCTTCGAAATACAACCGAGAGGTTCTTTTAGAGCGCCCACACGTTGGGTACCCTGTTAGATACATGTCGAGTATCTAACGAAGGATTCACTATGCCTTACAACCTAGAATCGTCGACCAAGCGCCGCAAAGCGCAGACCCGCATCGCCCTCCTATTCGCATTGATTGCACTTGCGCTGACCGTACTTCCCACGACGTCGTTCGCCGGCACAGACACCGCCGGCAACGTACTCGCAACCGAAGCTGACTCAAATCCGTCTGGCGCCGAGGGCGACCTGTACTGGGCCGGCCAAAACCTTAACCTGGACGATGCCTCCATCGACCGCGATATTATCGCGGCGGGTGACAGCCTTTCGATTCGCGACTGCACCGTAGGTGGCGCCATTCGCCTGGCGGCGCGCACCATCGATATCTCCAAAACCGCAATCGATGGCAGCGTGACGGTAGCCGGCCAGCACGTCGTGCTCAACACCGGTAGCACCGCCAACTGTTTTTACGCGATGGGCGAGACGGTTGCCCTGCGCGGCTCCACCAAGTCGGCAGCACTTGCAGGCGACACGGTGACCATCGACGGCACCGTCGAGGGCCTGTCTCTTATACACATCTGACGCTGCCGACGATCGCATAAGTGTAGAT
>UROM01000062.1 GCA_900549455.1 uncultured Collinsella sp.
GGTCACGACCTTTAAGCTGCAGCCCGGCGAGGGCGAGCGCGTGAGCAAGATCTCGAGCCTCGAGGACGATATCGCGCTTTCGCTTGCCGCCCAGTCGGTGCGCATTTTCGCGCCGATTCCCGGCACCTCGCTCGTGGGCATCGAGATCCCCAATCGCAAGCGTCAGAACGTCAACCTGGGCGACGTGCTTCCCTATGTGAAGGGTGGCCCGCTCGAGCTGGCCATCGGTCGCGATGCCGAGGGCACTCCGGTTGTCGCCGACCTCGCTAAGATGCCCCACTTGCTGATTGCCGGTACCACCGGTTCCGGTAAGTCGGTCATGATCAACTCCATCATCACGACCTTGCTCATGCGCGCTCTTCCCGAGGACGTTCGCCTGATCATGGTCGATCCCAAGCGCGTCGAGCTTGCGGGCTATAACGGCCTGCCGCATCTCTACGTGCCCGTGGTGACCGAGCCCAAGCAGGCTGCCAGTGCACTTCAGTGGGCCGTGTCCGAGATGGAGCGTCGCCTGAAGGTGTTCGAGCGCCTCAACGTTCGCAAGATCTCGACGTATAACGAAAAGCAGGCCGCCGGCGAGTTTGAGCATTACGATAACCCACCGCAAAAGATGCCCTACCTGGTCATCATCATCGACGAGCTTTCGGACCTGATGATGGTCGCCGGCAAGGATGTCGAGGCCTCGATCGTCCGTATCGCCCAGCTGGGCCGCGCCGCCGGTATTCACCTTATCGTGGCTACGCAGCGCCCCAGCTCCAACGTGGTGACGGGCCTTATTAAGGCCAACATCACCAACCGTATTGCTTTTAACGTGGCTACGGGCATCGATTCCCGCGTCATTATCGACCAGATGGGCGCCGAAAAGCTTACTGGTTTAGGCGACATGCTGTTCTCCAAGGTCGACTGGGGCAAGCCCCGCCGTATCCAGGGCTGCTTTGTCTCGGACGATGAGATCAACGAGATCGTCGAGTTCGTTAAGTCGCAAAGCGAGCCCGACTATCACGAGGAGATTCTGTCTGCTGTGGCGCCCGCTTCCATGTCTATGGCTGGTGGCGGCGGCATTGTTCGCACGGGCGTTGCCGAGCCGCAAGATGACGACCCGCTTATCTGGGAGGCCGCCCATATTGTGGTGGAATCGCAGCTTGGCTCCACATCTGGCCTGCAACGCCGCCTTAAGGTTGGTTATGCGCGTGCCGGGCGTATTATGGACATGCTGGAAGAGAAGGGTGTCGTCGGCCCACCCGACGGCTCTAAGCCGCGCGAGGTCCTGCTGGATGAGGAGGGGCTTGCCGCGCTGGAGTCTGTCGACGCCGAGATGGCACGTGAAGATCGTGAGTTTGGAGGATTCTGATGGCTGCACGCTTTGGTGACATGCTGCTCGAGCAGCGTCGCCGGATGGGCCTTTCCATCCAGCAGGTCGCCAACACCATCAAAATCAGGCCGCAGATCATCGAGTTTTTCGAGACCGGTAACTTTGCATCGATGCCCCCGCGTGGCTATGCGCAGGGCATGATTTCGAGCTACGCTCGTTTTTTGGGGCTTAACCCGCGCGAGGTCGTCAACGCTTATTTTGACGACCTCATGGCATATGAACGCGAGACCTCGCAGCAGGGCGGTCGTTTTCAGGATGCTGCCGGCTACGTTAACTCGCGTTCGTCGGTCGATAACGGACGCTTTCTGATGGTTCAGGGAGGACGCTCGACGCGGTACGGCCAGCGTCCTCCGCAGGCTGGTTATATCACCGAGACGGGCTCTAGCGAGGAGATTCGTTCTCAGCGAGATCGCTTTCGCAGTACGCCCATGCCGGATGACCGCGCGCTTCCCGCCGCTCGCGGGTTGAGTCGCGATCCTCGCGCCGGTTACGGCGACGGTGGCTACTCCGGTCGTGGTTATCGCGGAGTTTCTGCCGGGCGTTCCCGCGGTGGATATGCCGACGCCGATACCACGCAGGTGACGCCGCGCCTCCGTTCCCAATCGCAGCCTTACGGGCAGCGCTCTTCGGCGCCTCGCTCTGACCAGCGTGGCTATCAGAACCGTGGTGAGCTTGCGCCGCGTTCGGGCCAGCGTGGCTCGCAGCGCCAGGGCGGCTATCGTGGTCGTCCCGATAGCGGTCGCGGCCGTATGCCGCAGGGGAATGGCCGTGGCGGCTCCAATCGCGGACGCGGCGGTGGACGTGCTCCTCAGAACAATGGTCTCGATCCGCGCATCATCTACGCCGGCATCGGTGCCGTGGCACTTTTGCTGATTTTGCTCATCGTGGTCCTCCTGCGTGGCTGCGGCTCTTCTGCACCCGAGCCGACGCCCGAGACGCCCGCGGCCACCAAGACGACGACCAAGAAGTCTTCCAAGAAGACCGAATCCGTTGATGAGGATGAAGGCACCGACGATGCGACGGATTCTGCCGATTCCGATGCCGCCAAGGCGACGGTAAAAAAGGAAGAGGACGAGGTCATCAAGGTCAAGGTTTCCGTTGCCAAGGGCAAGACCGCCTGGATTGAGGTCAAGGTCGACGGCAAATCGGTCTACGGCGCCCAGGCGACCGGTCCCTTTGAGCAGGAGTACACGCCCGAGTCCTCGATCGAGATCACCACGTCCAAGCCCTCCGATGTCACGGTTACCAAGAACGGTGAAAAGGTCCGCTATGACACCAAGACATCGGGCGTGGCGCGCGTGACCATTACCGTTCCCAAGAAGGAGTCCACAGACTCCAAGGACGGCGAGGGTACCGACGGCACCGATACTGCCGACGGCACCGACGCCCAGTCTGCCGACGGCGCCGATGCTCAGTCTGCCGACGGCACCGACACGGCATCCGACGGCCAGGCAGCAAACGATTAGTTGACTATTCGTACGACAGCTACTAAGGCTCCCCGTACCGAAAGGAAGAACCATGGCTAAAGATTCCAGCTTCGACGTTGTGTCCGAGGTCAATATGCAGGAGGTCGATAACGCTTTCCAGCAGACCACTCGCGAGATCTCTCAGCGCTATGACCTCAAGGACTCCGGCGCCTCCATCGAGCTTTCGAAGGGCGACAAGCTCTTTACGATCAATGCCCCGGCCGATTTCGTCTCCAAGCAGATCGTCGACGTGCTGAGCTCTAAGCTCATCAAGCGCGGCATCGACCTCAAGGCTGTCTCCTGGGACGCGCCGCAGGCGGCTTCGGGCGGTACCGTGCGCGTGCTCGGCCATATCGTCGAAGGCATCGACCAAGCGACCGCCAAGAAGATTAATAAGGACATCAAGGATCAAAAGCTCAAGGTCAAGGTGACCATCGAGGCCGATAAGCTGCGCGTTACCTCGGCCTCTAAGGACGCGCTTCAGACGGTGATCCAGTTCCTGCGCGACCAGGACTACGGCCAGCCGCTGCAGTTTACCAACTACCGCTAATTTACTCGAAAGGACCGTTCTCCAACATGGATACTCCGTTGGGTTCCGTACTCTACATCACGCTTGGCTGCGCTAAGAACGAGGTCGATACCGACCGCATGCGTTCGCTGCTGACCGCTGCGGGCTACGAGGAGGCATTCGATCCGCAGGATGCCGATATCGCTATCGTCAACACGTGCTCGTTTCTCGCCTCGGCGACGTCCGAGAGCATCGAGACCACGCTCGAGCTCGCCAACGAGGTGCAGGACGGCGTTCGCGCCTGCCCCATCGTCATGTGCGGTTGCGTGCCGTCTCGTTACGGCGACGACCTGCCCGACGAGCTTCCTGAGGTCGCTGCCTTTGTGAAGGCCGATGAGGAAGACGGTATCGTCTCTGTCATCGATGGCGTACTGGGCGTGGAGCGCGAGATCGCGGCCTATATCCCGCAGGTCAAGCGTACCGTTGAGGGTGCCGTTGCCTACGTCAAGATCTCCGATGGCTGTAATCGTTTTTGCAGCTTCTGCATGATCCCCTACATTCGCGGTCGCTATCATTCGCGAAATGCCGAGAGCATTATCTCCGAGGTTCGCGACCTGGTTGCCGGCGGTGTGCGCGAGATCGTGCTGATCGGCCAGGACACGGGCATTTGGGGTACCGACTTTGCCGACGAGGACGTCGCCGAGGACTCGCCTCGCAATCTGGCGCAGCTGCTGCGTGCCGTCGCCGAGGCCGTGCGTCCGCACAACGTCTGGATCCGCGTGCTCTATCTGCAGCCCGAGGGTATGACCGACGAGCTTATCGAGACGATTCGCGATACGCCTGAGGTGCTGCCCTATATCGATATCCCCGTGCAGCACTGCGACGCCCGCATCCTCAAGGCCATGCGTCGCTCCGGTTCGCGCCAGGAGCTCGAAGATTTGTTCCGCGACCTTCGCGAGCGCATCCCCGGCATCGTGATTCGCTCTACGGCCATGGTCGGATTCCCGACCGAGACCGACGACGAGTTCCGCGATCTTATTGACTTTATGGACACCGTCGGCTTTGACTACACGAGCGTCTTTGCCTACTCGCGTGAGGAGGGCAGCCTGGCCGCCAAGATGGAGGGCCAGGTCGATGAGGAGGTCAAGCTCGAGCGCGCCCAGGAGGCCATGGATCTGGCCGAGTCGCTTGGTTTTGCCGCCACGGCAGCCCATGTGGGTGAGCGCGCCCAGGTGATCGTCGATGGCATCGAGGAGACCGAGGACGGCGCCGAGCTGATCGGTCACGCCTGGTTCCAGGCGCCCGATTCCGATGGCGCGGTGCATCTGGATGCCAGCGAGGCGTCCGTGGGCGATATTTTGACCGTCGAGTTTACCGATAGCTTCTGCTATGAGCTTATCGGTCATGTTGTGGAGTAGGAGAGCGTTGTGGCAAACGAGAGCAATAAGGAACTGACGAGTGTTTGGACGCCCGCCAACATCGTGACGTGCGTTCGCATCGTCTTTATCCCGGTGTTCATGATCGTCTCGGCCCTGTCTCACGCGAGCGTTGCCGGTACGGACTGGAGCACCTTTGACGGCCCGCTCGCCGCCGCTGCCTTCATTTTGTATGTGATCCTGTCGTGCACCGATAAGGTCGACGGCTATCTGGCGCGCTCGCGCAACGAGATCACCGATTTCGGCAAGTTCTTGGACCCCATCGCCGACAAGCTGCTGGTGTTCTCGGCCCTGCTGCTGTTCTTGGATTTTGGCGCGGTGACCGTGTGGTCCGTGTTCATCATCTTGTTCCGCGAGCTGCTGGTGAGTGCCCTTCGCATGGTCGCGAGCGCTGCCGGCGTGGTCGTTGCCGCCGATAAGCTCGGCAAGTATAAGACGGCGACCACGATGGTCTCCATCTGCGGCTATCTGTGCGTCTTTGCGATGGCCGGTCTCCAGCTGGGGCCGGTGTCGCTGCTGCTCGGTGTCTATTCGGTGTCGCGCTTCCTGTACGTCATCGCCGTGATTTTGACCATTGTCTCGGGCGCCCAGTACTTCTGGAACTGTCGCAAGATCGTCTTTTCGGTCTAGGTCCTGGTGGGTATGACGGAGTCTTATTTGCTAATCGCCGCAAACAACGAGGAACTGGCGCGCGATATTGTCGAGCGCGCGAGTGCCCGTGGTGTGACGGTCTCGACGGCGGAGTCGCTGACGGCGGGTATGATTGCCTCGACGATTGCCGATATCCCGGGTGCCTCGGCGGTGCTGCGTGGTGGCGCGGTGACCTACTGCGATGAAATCAAACATCGTGTGCTCGGCGTCGAGCAGGAAACGCTCGATCGGTTTAGCGCCGTGTCGCACCAGACGGCGCGTGAGATGGCCATCGGCTCGCTGGACCTTTATCAGAGCGATATAGCTGTAAGCGCAACGGGCTACGCTGGGCCCGGTGGCGGCACCGAGCAAGACCCCGCCGGTACGTTCTATATTGGCTGGGCGTATCGCGCGGCCGATGGGGGAGCGCCGGTTGTCGAGTCTGCGCGCTGTCATTATGAGGGCGATCGGTCGTGCGTTCGTGCCCATGCGGTCGCGGAGGCTTTGGAGCGTATTGTCCGCGTGCTCAATTCTATGGATTAGACGTGGTTTAAGGGGCCTTAGGGCCCCTTAATTGTGGAGATAGGGACCTTTGATGATATTGCCGTTTGGGCTGGTACAAGGCTTAAATTTGTTCGAACACCCGTATTTGTGATTGGCGTGGTCAAGCGTTTGGTCGGTGATTGGTCGGCGTTTGGTTGGGTTTTGGAATGGCCGGGTACATATGATGAATCTGAACGGTTGACCACGAACAGCCGTTCGTTTATTATCGTTTCAGGTTGTTAAGAGGAGGGCTATTCATGGCCAAGAATTCAGGTCCCGTACGTACCGTTCATGCACGCACGACGGGTAAAGAGCGCGACGAGATGATCGCCACCACCAAGGCCGAGATCGAGAAGAAGTTCGGCCAGGGCTCTATTATGAGGTATGGCGACGGCGGTCCCGAGCTCGAGGTCGAGGCTATTCCGACGGGCTCTCTGGCGCTTGATGCCGCCTTGGGTATCGGCGGCGTGCCGCGCGGCCGTATCGTCGAGATTTATGGCCCCGAGTCCTCCGGTAAGACGACGCTTTCGCTCGAGATTCTTGCAGAGGCGCAGGCCATGGGCGGTGTCGTGGCATTTATCGATGCCGAGCATGCGCTTGATCCCACCTATGCTGCGCGCATCGGCGTTGATATCGATGAGGTCCTGATTTCCCAACCCGATACGGGCGAGCAGGCGCTCGAGATCGTCGATATGCTTGTACGCTCCGGTGCCATCGATGCCATCGTCGTCGACTCTGTTGCCGCCTTGACTCCGCGTGCTGAGATCGAGGGCGAGATCGGTGACACGACGGTGGGTCTGCAGGCTCGTTTGATGAGCCAGGCGCTTCGCAAGCTCGCCGGCTCGCTTTCCAAGTCCAACACGACCTGCATCTTCATTAACCAGCTGCGCGAGAAGATCGGCGTCATGTTCGGCAATCCCGAGACCACCACGGGCGGCCGCGCGCTCAAGTTCTTCTCTTCCGTGCGAATCGATATTCGTAAAATCGATACCATCAAGCTCAAGGACGAGGTTATCGGCAATCGCGTTCGTGCCAAGGTCGTTAAGAACAAGGTGGCCGCTCCGTTCCGCTCGGCCGAGTTTGACATCATGTATGGCACCGGCATCTCCAAAGAAGGCTCGATTCTGGATATGGCCGTCGAGTGCGGCATCTGTAAAAAGATGGGGTCCTGGTTTGCCTATGGCGAGGATAAGCTCGGCAACGGTCGCGAGGCCGCTAAGACATTCCTGCGTGAGCATCCCGATTGCGCCGACGAGATCGAGCACAAGGTTCGCCTTGCCTGCGGTCTTGAGTATGACGACGATGCCCCCTCCGAGGTTGAGTTGACCGACCAGCCCGCACCCGAGGAGTTTGATGAGCTGTACGCCATCGATGGCTCCGCGATGCTCGACGATGACGACGAGTAGCGGATGCCGACATGTCGTATACGGTGACCGAGGCCACGGTCGTCTTTCCCGATAAGAAGGCGGCCTCCTCGTTCTCGAGCGGTTATGCGTCTAAAAAGCCCTGCGCGCATATCGATTGCGATCTCGAGGGCGGTTTTGAACGTTCCATTTGGATTCCCGTGCGCGTGGCGCGCCTGTACGTTAAGAACCGCCCCGATCTTCCCTGTGATTGGGATGACTTTCGCGAGGCGGTGCAGCTTATCGAACGTAAATGTGCGCTCACCATGGTGACTGAGATGCTTTCGCGCCGCGATCATGCCACGGGCGAGGTGCGCGATAAGTTGGCGCGCTATGGCTTTCGACAGCCTGCGATCGATTTTGCAGTTGCTCGTGCGACCGAGTATCGTTTTTTGGATGAGAACCGCTTTTGTTCGTACTTTATCGAAGAACGCAAACGTCGCGGCTGGGGTCAGCGTAAGATCGAGGCTGAACTCAAGCGCCGTCATGTCGTACTTGACGATATCCCCGGGTATCCAGAGGATTATTTTGCCGTGGATGACGACTTGGCTCGTGCGTCGGCCTTGCTCGCTAAACGTCGCGTTCCCGAAGCGCGTGCATTCGAAAAGCTCGTCAGATTTTTGATGGGTAAGGGCTTCTCGTATCACATCGCCGCCGATGCCGTTAAGGCGCGCCTCGATGCCTCAAGCGAGGAATGCGCCGTGTAAGCGTGCGCATGGTACGCCCCTGCCGTTCACCGCTTGATAGGCGCCGTGCCGGGTGCGTTTATTTGACAGTTGTTGCGGTTCAACGTAGGATAATTACTGTCATTTGCTTTGTGATATGTGCTCATCTGTGATGAGTTTGTTTATATGTTTATCTGTATCCGACCCGCATAAGCTGCGCCCATATTACTCAAATGTCGCGAGCCGTTCGTAAGGACGGTTCGCTTTGCTGTGTAACGAATCCATAAAAAGGAGTGAGCATGCCTATCATTGCAGCGCTCGTTGGCATCGTATTGGGTGCCATCGCCGCCATTGCCTACATGCGCACCGCCAAGCAGGGTAGTCTTCACGAGGCCGACGAAAAGATCCAGTCGGCACACGCGCAGGCAGAGTCCCTGATCGGTGATGCAAAGCGTCAGGCCGAGACCCTCAAAAAAGAGGCTCTGCTCGAGGCTAAGGAAGAGATCATTAAGAACAAGCAGGCCGCCGAGGCCGAGGACAAGCAGCGTAAGAGCGAGATTCGCACGCTCGAAAATCGCGTGATGCAGCGCGAAGAATCGCTCGATCGCCGCAACGATGCTCTTGATAAGCGCGAGCATCAGCTGTCCAGCCAGGCCGGTCAGGTCGAGAAGCGCTCTCGCGAGCTTGAGGAGCTCTGCGCCAAGCAGACTTCCGAGCTTGAGCGTATTGCCGACCTTACGCGCGAGGACGCTCACAAGGAGCTGCTCGACAAGGTCCGCGGCGAGGTTACCCACGAGGCGGCCACCATCATCCGCGAGTCCGAGCAGCAGGTCCGCGCCGAGTGCCACAAGACCGCTCAGGAGATTCTCTCCCTGGCGATTCAGCGTTGCGCCGCCGACCATACCGCCGAGGTCACCGTTACTTCCGTGCACATTCCCTCCGATGACCTCAAGGGTCGCATCATCGGTCGCGAGGGTCGCAACATCCGCACCTTTGAGCAGGTGTCTGGCGTCAACCTCGTGATTGACGACACCCCCGAGACCGTCGTGCTTTCGAGCTTCGATCCGGTCCGTCGTGAGACTGCCCGCGTGGCGCTCGAGAACCTTATTGCCGACGGCCGCATTCACCCCGCCCGCATCGAGGAGATGTATCACAAGGCTGCCGACTTGGTTCAGCAGCGTGTGCGCGAGGCCGGCGAGCAGGCCGCCTTCGATACCGGTATCCACGACCTGCACCCCGAGATCGTCAAGACCCTGGGCGCTCTGCGCTACCGCACCTCGTTTGGTCAGAACGTGCTGCAGCACTCGCTTGAGGTTTCCGACCTTTGCGGCGTGATGGCCTCCGAGCTTGGTTTGGATGTTGTGACCGCCAAGCGCGCCGGTCTTCTGCACGACCTGGGCAAGGCCATCGACCACGACGTTGAGGGCCCGCATGCTGTGATTGGCGCCGAGCTTGCCCGCCGTTATGGCGAGAAGCCCGTTATCGTTCACGCGATCGAGGCGCATCATGCCGATGTCGACCCCAACACGGTGCTCGACGTTCTGGTCCCTGTCTCTTATACACATCTGACGCTGC
>UROM01000063.1 GCA_900549455.1 uncultured Collinsella sp.
GATCTACACTTATGCGATCGTCGGCAGCGTCAGATGTGTATAAGAGACAGTCAGATTGCCGCTCTGGCGGGCTTGCAGCGTCGAGTGGTTCCGGCGTTTGGTAAAACGCCGGAACACAAGAGCGCCCCCTCCCGCGCACGGAACGGGAGGGAGCTAAAGGTAGGAGTCTACCGGTGGGTTGACCCCACCGGACAGACGATGACCAGGTGATCCTTTACAGGATCGTCAAGGTTTCCGTGGGGTACCCGTTGGGTACTTAGAGCAACACGCAGGCGACGGTCAGGATGATGGCGCAGACGACGGAGAGCGCGACGATGAGCTTAAGGGCAAACTTGAGCCAGGTCGTCCACTCGATCTTGGCCAGGGCGAGACCGCCCATGATGGCGCCGGAGGTCGGGGTGAACAGGTTCACGACACCGATGGCAGCGGAGAAGATCATGACCATGACCTCGGGCGAGAAGCCGAGCTTAACAGCCAGCGGTCCCATGATGGGCATGGAGACGGTGGCCATACCGGAGGTCGAGGGGATCAGGAAGGACAGGCCGAAGTAGACCAGGAAGCTCATGGGAGCGAAGATCACGCCGGACAGGCCAGCCAGGGCATTGGCGGCAGCGTCGAGGACGTAGACGTCGAGGCCGGTGTTAGCCATGAGGACGGAGATACCACGGGCGAGAGCGATGACGAGGACAACGGACATCATGTCGGCAGCGCCGGTGATGAAGGTGTTGACGATCTGCTTCTCGGACAGGCCACCGATGATACCGATCAGGATAGCCATGAGGAAGAACCAGGTGGAAGCCTCGTCGAAGTACCACTGGCCAATGGGCAGGCCGGTGATCAGGGCAGACCAGCCCTGGACGACGGCGTTACCGTCGGCATCGTAGACAGCGCCAGCGTCAAAGAAGTTGGCGACGCCCTCGTTGAGGTCGGCCAGCGGGATGAAGCCGACGATCATGACGACGAAGGTGAAGGCAAAGGCGATCAGAACACCCTTCTGGCGACCGGTGAGCTTGACCTCCTTGTGGACCTCGGAAGCAGCCTTGCCGTGTGCCTCTTCGGCGTCCTTGAGCTCCTGCATCGAAAGGATGGTGGAACCCTTGTCAGCCTTGACCTTCTTGGCATAGCTCATGACGAAGAAGATAGACATGGCAGTGGTAACAATCCACAGGACGGCACCGAGGCCGATGATGATGGACTGGTTCACGGCAATGTCAACGCCGGTCAGAGCGTCGACGGCAGCGCCGACGGCGAACGGGTTAACCGTGGAGCCGAGGCAGCCGCAGCCAGCGCCGAGCAGGACGGTAGCGGCGCCGACCATCGGGTCAAAGCCGGCAGCCATCATAGTAGCGGCGAGCAGGGCGTAGAAGGGAACGGTCTCCTCGCACATACCATAGGTGGTACCACCGAGGGAGAAGATGAGCATCAGCACGGGAATGAGCATGATCTCGTTGCCCTTAAGCTTCTGCACCAGAACGGCGATGCCGTTGTCCAGGGCGCCGGTCTCGGTCATCATACCGAGGAAGCCACCCAGGATCATAACGAAGAGGCAGACGGGCAGAGCGTCAGCGAAGCCCAGAATCGGGGCAGTGCAGAAATCGCTCAGACGGGCGGCAGTAACCGCGCCGCCGGACGTGCCGGAGACGATAACGGTAATCACTGCAACAATTGCCAGCAGAGCAAGAAGAATGGTGAACGATGAAGGCATACCGCGCTTTTTCTTAGCGGTCTCAGTCATAGTTCTCATCCCCCCTTCATAAATCATTTACTGATCTCGCCCGAAGCGGCTCTTCCGTGCCGTGCCTGCCGCTCGATGCGAGATTTTTACCAGATAAAGCCGCTCGGGGTGTTCAACAATACACCCCGAGCGAGATGCTAGATGCTCTTACTTGAGCGTGGCGTACATGACAGCCTTGATGGTGTGCATGCGGTTCTCGGCCTCGTCGAAGACCTTGGAAGCGGGGCTCTCGAAGACCTCGTCGGTGACCTCCTGCTCGGTGATGCCGAACTGCTCGCACTTCTCGGCGCCAATGGTGGTGTTGATATCGTGGAAGCTGGGCAGGCAGTGCAGGAAGATGGCACCCGGGTTGGCCATAGCCATGACCTCGGAGGTGACACGATACGGGGTGAGCTGAGCGATGCGCTCGGCCCAGACCTCGTCAGGCTCGCCCATGGAGACCCACACGTCGGTGTAGATGACGTCGGCACCGGTGACGCCGTCCTTGACGTCGGTGGTCAGCTTGATGGTGCAGCCGTTGGCCTCGGCGATGGGCTTGCAGGCCTCGATGACGTCGTCAGCGGGCATGCACTCCTCGGGGCCGCAGGCCACGAAGTTCATGCCAAGCTTGGAGCAGACAACCATGAGGGAGCGAGCAACGTTGTTCTTGCAGTCGCCCATGAAGACGAGGGTCTTGCCCTTGATGTCGTAGTTGAAGTTCTCCTGGACGGTCAGGATGTCGGCGAGCATCTGGGTGGGATGCCACTCAGTGGTCAGGCCGTTCCACACGGGCACGCCGGACTTAGCAGCGAGCTCCTCGACATCGTCCTGGGCAAAGCCACGGAACTCGATGCCGTCATACATGCGGCCGAGAACGCGGGCGGTGTCCTCGATGGACTCCTTCTTGCCCATCTGCGACGAACCCGGATCGAGGTAGGTGACGCCCATGCCCAGATCCATGCCGCCGACCTCGAAGGCGCAGCGGGTACGAGTGGAGGTCTTCTGGAAGAGCAGAACGATGTTCTTGCCCTCGAGATAGCGGTGCGGAACGCCAGCGCGCTTCATGTCCTTGAAGTTCTTGGAGAGCTTGAGCAGGTACTCGATCTCCTCGGTGGTGAGGTCGAGGAGCTTGAGGAAGCTACGGCCGGAGAGGTTAACACCCATGGTTTGTTTCCTTTCGAAGAAATGAATTACGTAAGTAATTAGTGTTGCCCGTTTGACGGGCGAAGCCGGTGCGGTTGTAGGGGGACCGCACCGGAAACGGAAAGACTTAGAGGTCCTCGCGCCAGAAGGGCATGCTCATGCAGCGCGGGCCGCCGCGGCCGCGGGAGAGCTCGGCGGAGGGCACGACGAGAAGGTCCAGGCCCTCCTTGTACAGCACGTCGTTGGTGACGGTGTTGCGGGCGTAGACGCAGATCTTGCCGGGCTCGACGCACAGGGTGTTGGAGCCGTCGTTCCACTGCTCGCGGGAGGCCGCGATCGGGTCGCCGCCGCCGCAGGGGATCAGCTTGACCTGGTCGACGCCGGTGGCGTCCTCCAGGACGTGCTCGAGGGTGTCCTCGATCAGGCGGATGTTCACGTCGCCCGGGTTCTTGCCGGCGGTCAGCTCGTAGACGCGCAGGGTGCCCATGATGGCGGGGTGGATCGTGAACTTATCGACGTCGATCTGGGTGAAGACCGTGTCGAGGTGCATGAAGGCGCGCGAGACCGGGATGTCGAAGGCCAGGATGCGCTCGACCTTGGAGTCGGAGTTCCAGAAGATGTTCTGGGCCATGACGTCGATAGCGGCGGCCTGGGTGCGCTGGGAGATGCCGACGGCGAGGGTCTTCTCGTTGATGTTCAGCACGTCGCCGCCCTCGGTGTGGAACTGGCAGTCGCGGCGGAAGTACAGGGAGACGTCCTTGTAGTCGGGGTGGTACTTGAAGACGTACTTGCCGTACAGGGTCTCGCGGTTGCGGGTGACCGAGTACATGCGGTTGAGGTTGACGCCCTCGCCGACGACCGCGAACGGGTCGCGGGTGAAGTAGAGGTTGGGCATCGGGTCGATGATCAGGTCGGACTCGGACTCGGAGTTGACCAGGGAGTCGAGGGTCGTGGACGCCGTGAGGGGCATGTCGATCTCGGCCTTGGTCATGCCGGCCATGGTCTTCTTGACGAACTCGAGGTTGTCCTCGATGGAGTCCAGCTTCTCGCGGACGATCTGCGGCATGTGCTGGCCGCGGATGCCGGCCTCGGCGATGTACTGGTCGGTGAACTCGGCGCGGGCGCCGGGGACCTGGTCGAACACCTCGGCGACGAGGTTCTCGAGGTAGAGCACCTCGACGCCCTGGTCCCTCAGGATCTGGGCGAAGGTGTCGTGCTCCTGCTGCGCGACCTCCAGGAACGGGACGTCGTCGAACAGGAGCCGCTCGAGCTCGTCGGGCGGCAGGTTGAGGAGCTCGTCGCCGGGACGGTGCAGGCAGACCTTCCTGAGCTTGCCGATCTCGGAAGGCACGTGCAGACCTTTCGTCATGGCCTCCTACCTTTCTTTCGGGCCCCTGTCAGGGCCGATTCGTTAGCGCCCCTCCGTGTGAGGCGTTATTGCTGACGACATATTTATATCCAAAATCAGTCCATACTTCCACCTCGCCCCCGAACGGTTTTATATGAGGGGTGAACGGCATACACATATACTTCACGCATGGCATACTTTGATTAAATAAAGTGGATTTACGTGCTTAAACGCTTTTTAACCGCAAGATCAATTGAAACTAACCTTTGTTAAACCACCCTCAAATTGCATATTTCGCGCAACGATATGAATAGAATTCGCAATTCTTGCTGTGTCTCAACCATTTTGATTTTTATTCAGAATAAAGTTCGTCCTATTCATTTTTGGCAAACAGGTTACCGTTTACCAGACGTTGGATACCGTTCACCGGAAGCTCAGTATAAGGCCCGTCGAATACCCGATAGATCTTGCGTCTCCATTTGTAACAACTTGTCTTTTCCGGCGGCAAAGACAAACAGACCCGTTCCCCAAAAGGGAGCGGGTCTGCATTCGGTACACCTAGGGCCCAGTAAGGTTTAGGCCTTCGAGAACCTCAAGGGGCTAGCGATCGAACTCGGCCAGTGCCTCGCCCAGAAGCCTCAGGCCCTCGCGAAGAACATCTTCGCTCGCGCAGTAGCCCAGGCGCGCTCCGCAGGGAAGCTCAAAGCGGCTACCGGGTACCAGCAGCACTCCCCTCTCGGACAGCAGGCGCTTGCAGAACTCCTCATCGTCCTCGGGAATATCCAGCTGGATAAACGAGGTGGACACGCCCTGCGGAGCCGTCCAGGAGACACGATGCTGCGTATCGATCCAAGCCTGTGCGATATCGCGGTTGCCAAACACGATCTTGCGGTTGCGCTCGAGAATCTTGTCCTTGTGCTCGAGCACGTAGGTCGCCAAGGCATCGTTAAACACGCCGCCGCAGATCATGGTGTAATCGCGATAGGTACGGATGCGGTTGGACACCTCTTCGTCGGCCACGGTCCAGCCCACGCGGGCCGCAGGCGTCGAATAGGTCTTGGACACCGAGTTGGTGACAATGGCCCTCTCATACACGTCGGCCATCGACATAAAGGACTCGGTGTTCTCGAGCGGTAGATACACCTCGTCGCACAGCACGTAGGCGCCCACCGAACGGGCAATCTCGGCAATCTGCCCGAGCGTATCGGCATCAAGCACCGTACCGATGGGGTTCGATGCGTTATTGATGCAGATGAGCTTCGTGTTGGGGCGAACGAGGCGCTTGAGCTGATCGATATCGGGTTTCCATCCGAGCTCCTCGCGAAGCTCCCAATACTCGACCTCGGCACCGAGCGTACGCGGAATCTCGTAGAGTGGCGCGTAGGTGGGCCACTCGGCGATGACATGGTCGCCGGGCTCTACCACGGCCATGATGGCGTTGAGGTTGGCACCCGTGCAGCCATTGGTCTGCAGAATGCGATCGGGATTGACCTCGCGACGATACAGCTTGGCGACCTCGGCCTTAAACTCCGGCGAACCCTCGATCCAGCCGTAGTTCATCTTCTCGCGATCCAGGCGCTCGTAGAACGTGGCGCCGTCCTGCTCGTCAAGCGCGCGAAGCTCGCCCATGGTCAGCGACGAGATCGTCGACTGGGCAATGTCCCACGTGGCACTCTTCTCCCAAACGTTAAGCCACTCCTCAACGCCAATCGTCTTGATGTTCATGGCCAAGCTCCTTACAAAAGCAGTCATCCAATCGTGTTGACGTTCCTCATACAAGATTGGGGCGGTGCGAAAACCCGCACCGCCCCATTGGGAGACATCTAATGGCAGCTAGATGTTTGTATTAAGAACCGCACGGTTCTTTGAAAACCTTAGAGGTCCTCGCGCCAGAAGGGCATGCTCATGCAGCGCGGGCCGCCGCGGCCGCGGGAGAGCTCGGCGGAGGGCACGACGAGAAGGTCCAGGCCCTCCTTGTACAGCACGTCGTTGGTGACGGTGTTGCGGGCGTAGACGCAGATCTTGCCGGGCTCGACGCACAGGGTGTTGGAGCCGTCGTTCCACTGCTCGCGGGAGGCCGCGATCGGGTCGCCGCCGCCGCAGGGGATCAGCTTGACCTGGTCGACGCCGGTGGCGTCCTCCAGGACGTGCTCGAGGGTGTCCTCGATCAGGCGGATGTTCACGTCGCCCGGGTTCTTGCCGGCGGTCAGCTCGTAGACGCGCAGGGTGCCCATGATGGCGGGGTGGATCGTGAACTTATCGACGTCGATCTGGGTGAAGACCGTGTCGAGGTGCATGAAGGCGCGCGAGACCGGGATGTCGAAGGCCAGGATGCGCTCGACCTTGGAGTCGGAGTTCCAGAAGATGTTCTGGGCCATGACGTCGATAGCGGCGGCCTGGGTGCGCTGGGAGATGCCGACGGCGAGGGTCTTCTCGTTGATGTTCAGCACGTCGCCGCCCTCGGTGTGGAACTGGCAGTCGCGGCGGAAGTACAGGGAGACGTCCTTGTAGTCGGGGTGGTACTTGAAGACGTACTTGCCGTACAGGGTCTCGCGGTTGCGGGTGACCGAGTACATGCGGTTGAGGTTGACGCCCTCGCCGACGACCGCGAACGGGTCGCGGGTGAAGTAGAGGTTGGGCATCGGGTCGATGATCAGGTCGGACTCGGACTCGGAGTTGACCAGGGAGTCGAGGGTCGTGGACGCCGTGAGGGGCATGTCGATCTCGGCCTTGGTCATGCCGGCCATGGTCTTCTTGACGAACTCGAGGTTGTCCTCGATGGAGTCCAGCTTCTCGCGGACGATCTGCGGCATGTGCTGGCCGCGGATGCCGGCCTCGGCGATGTACTGGTCGGTGAACTCGGCGCGGGCGCCGGGGACCTGGTCGAACACCTCGGCGACGAGGTTCTCGAGGTAGAGCACCTCGACGCCCTGGTCCCTCAGGATCTGGGCGAAGGTGTCGTGCTCCTGCTGCGCGACCTCCAGGAACGGGACGTCGTCGAACAGGAGCCGCTCGAGCTCGTCGGGCGGCAGGTTGAGGAGCTCGTCGCCGGGACGGTGCAGGCAGACCTTCCTGAGCTTGCCGATCTCGGAAGGCACGTGCAGACCTTTCGTCATGGCCTCCTACCTTTCTTTCGGGCCCCTGTCAGGGCCGATTCGTTAGCGCCCCTCCGTGTGAGGCGTTATTGCTGACAGCTCTAGTTATATCCAAATTCCATTCGTAATGCTACCTCGCCCCCGAACGGTCAACAAAGTGCGATGAACGGTATATCGCATATGATTCCCCATGATGCACTTCAGTTTCGTAAAGCAGATTTTCCTAGGTAAACGTTATTTTTCTAGGAAATCAAGCTTGAACACTCAAAGTTATCCATGATTCAAAATTGCATAATGAAAACGGTTTTCTGCATATAAATGACGCTTGCCCTCGATTCGACCTACATTCGATTATATTCAGCTTGCTATCATTCTTATTCATACATTCTCACCAGTTGAGTGAGGATATAGATCGCTTGCTCAAAACACCGGACGTTAGTGCTTCGGCTTGTCAGCGTAAGAAGTAGGTAAAGATACCGTTCACGCGATACGTCCGTGCCAGCGGTCGACTAAATTGAGACAATAGTGAATTAGAGTTAGGCTACCGTCCCTTGCGGGGACTGAACGGACAGATGCATATGCCGAGCAAAATCGAAAAAAAGCAAGCCGCCGCCAAGCTGCGCAAGCCGCCGCGTGATTTTTCGTATACGCAAAACCGAGAGCTTAGCTGGCTGCGCTTTGACAACCGCGTGCTTGACGAAGCCTTCGACGAGACCGTTCCGCTGTTCGAGCGTCTAAAGTTCGTGTCGATTTTCGAGTCCAACCTCGATGAATTTCTCATGGTGCGCGTGGGCGGCCTGTCCGATCTGGCAGAGCTCAAAAAACAGCCTGTCGAGAACAAGAGCAATATGACCGCCTCCGAACAGGTCGATGCCGTCATGGCAGAGCTGCCCGGGCTCCTTACCCGTTGGGAATCTATCTTTAAGAGCATCGAGGGCAAGCTCGACACCCTGGGCGTTCACCGCGCCCGCATCGATTCGCTTACGCCCGAGGAGCGCACTTTTGTAACCCGCTACTTCCAGGCCTACGTGTCGCCGGTCATCTCGCCGCTGGTCATTGACCCGCGCCACCCCTTCCCCAACCTGCGCAACGGCGCGCTCTATCTGGCCTGTGGTCTGGACGGCGCCACCGACGAGGAGAGCCTGCTGGGCCTTATCGAGATTCCCACCTCGATGAACCGCGTGGTCGAGATCCCCTCGCCCACCGGCACCTACTCCTACATCTTGCTCGAGGACGTCATCCTCGCCTGCCTGGACAGCTGCTTTGGCTCCTATAAACCGCTGGATCGCGCGCTGATCCGCGTCACCCGCAATGCCGATATCGACCCGGACGGCGAGGGCGTCGAGGAGGAAGAGGATTACCGCCAGCACATGAAGCGCATCCTCAAGAAGCGCCTGCGCCTGCAGCCGGTGGTGCTCGCCGTATCGGGCTCGCTCGAAAAGCCAACGCTCAAGACCATCCGCAAGGCGCTCGAGCTTTCTCGCCGCTCGGTCTTTACCTGCGATATCCCCCTTGACCTTGGCTACGTCTTTGGTATTGAGGGCAAGATTCCCGAGCATCTACGAAACGAGCTCCTCTTTACGCCGTTTAAGCCGCAGCCCAACCCCACCATCGATATGACCCGCTCCATCCGCGAACAGGTCCTGCAGCACGACAAGCTGCTCTTTTACCCTTACGAGGCCATGAATCCGTTCCTGGACCTGGTACACGAGGCAGCCTACGACCCCGAGTGTATCTCGCTGCGCATCACGCTCTACCGCGTGGCAAAGCAGAGCCGTCTGTGCGAGTCGTTGATCGATGCTGCCGAGAACGGCAAAGAGGTCACGGTGCTCATGGAACTTCGTGCTCGCTTTGACGAGCAAAATAACATCGAGTGGGCCGAGCGTCTGGAAGAAGCAGGCTGCACCGTTATCTATGGCTCCGAGGGCTTTAAGTGCCACTCAAAGATCTGCCAGCTCACCTATCGCGAGGGCATGGCGCTCACCCGACTCACGCTTTTGGGAACCGGTAACTTTAACGAGAAGACGGCCAAGCTCTACAGCGACTTTATGCTCATGACCGCCCACCCCGGCATCGGCGAGGACGCCAACCTGTTCTTCCGCAATCTGTCGCTGGGCAACCTGCGCGGCGACTACCGCTTCTGTCTCTTATACACATCTGACGTTGCCGACGATCGCATAAGTGTAGATCTCGG
>UROM01000064.1 GCA_900549455.1 uncultured Collinsella sp.
CCGTGTGCTACCTGCAGCGCGAGGGCGGCTACACCTTCGACGAGGTCGACGAGATGATGAACAAGAAGTCCGGCCTTTTGGCTGTGACCGGTGGCAAGACCAACGACTGCCGCAACGTCGAGGAGCTCGCCGCCGCTGGCGACCCCGAGGCCCAGCTCGCCTTCGACATGTTTGTCTACAAGATTGCCGCCAAGGCTGCCGAGATGGCCACTTCCATGTGCGGCATGGACACCCTGGTCTTCACCGCCGGCATCGGTGAGCACGCTCCGGCCGTTCGCGCCGGCGTGGCCGACCGCCTGGCCTTTATGGGCGTCAAGATGGATCACGCCCGCAACGCCCTGCGTGGCGACGGCGCTTGGTGCCTGTCTGCCAAGGATTCCAAGGTCAAGATCTTCGTCATCCCCACGGACGAGGAATTCATGATCGCTTCTGACGTCGAGCGCATCGTCAACGGTAAGTAATTGCAAGAGGGGAGGGGTTGGACGGCCAAGCGCCGTTCAGCCCCTCTTTTGTGCTCGTTGGGCGATATGCTGATAGCTATTTATCAAGATATGATAACTTCTTATTAAAATGCGGCCGCCTTAAGGGGTCTGCGTCGACCGCATTGCACTGCAAAGGAGTCTCATGAACGTACTTGTTGTCAACGCCGGCAGCTCAAGCCTTAAATATCAGCTTTTGGATACCGATACCCGCGAGGTTTTCGCCAAGGGCAACTGCGAACGTATCGGTTCGGACATGGGCATCTTTGGGCACTCCGAGAACGGTGGCGCCAAGCAAACCGAGGAGGTCCCCTTCCCGGATCATCGCTGCGCTATTGCGCGCGTGCTCGAGGAGCTCGAGAAGACCGACTTTACGATTGATGGCATTGGACATCGTATCGTTCAGGGCGGCTGGCACTTCGATGATTCCGCGGTCGTCGATGATGAGGTCATGGCCAAGATTCTTGAGGTGGCACCGCTTGCCCCGCTGCACAACTACGGCGAGGCCGCGGCGATTGAGTATTGCCGCGAGAAGTATCCGGAGCTGCCCAACGTGGCGGTCTTCGATACCTCGTTCCACATGACCATGCCCGAGGTTGCCTACACCTACGCCCTGCCCAAGGACGTGTGCGACAAGTACCACGTGCGCAAGTACGGTGCCCACGGTACGAGCCACCGCTACGAGTGGATGATGGCTAAGGAGATCCTGGGCTCGTGCTGCCACCGTCTGCTTTCGTGCCATCTGGGCAATGGCGCTTCGCTCGCCGCCATCGAGGACGGCGTGTGCCGCGACACCACGATGGGTCTCACACCGCTCGACGGCCTGATGATGGGAACACGCTGCGGCTCCATCGACCCGGCTACCGTGTGCTACCTGCAGCGCGAGGGCGGCTACAGCTATCAGGAAGTCGATGACATGATGAACAAGCAGTCAGGTCTGCTTGCCATCTCGGGTATCTCCAACGACGCCCGCGATATCCGTACGCGCGCCTCCGAGGGAGATGAGCGCTGCCTGCTCGCCTTCGACATGTTCGCCTACAAGGCCATGCAGCAGGCCGGTTCCATGATCGCTTCCATGGCGGGCGTGGATACCATCACCTTTACCGCCGGCATTGGCGAGAACGACTGGTCGATCCGCAAGGCCTTCTGCGACTGCTTTGAGTGGCTGGGTGTGCGCATCGACAACAACAAGAACCGCGAGGCTGTGGGCAACGGCCCGCAGGTCATCAGTGCTGCCGGTTCCGCCGTCACGGTCATGGTCATCCCCACCGACGAGGAATACATGATCGCCCACGATGTCGAGCGACTGACCAAGAACAACTAACGCACCCGTTTGCATGTAAACGAAAGGCCTCCAGAGCAACAGCTCCGGAGGCCTTTTTGCTAGCAGGCGGAAATTCCAGTCCCAAAGTGACCATCGCCAGCAACGCCCGTGCTCCCAGCAGCGGCACCCGACCATTCAGACTTTCAGCCCAGCTCGTAGCCAAGCCGCCGTCCACTCCAGATACCCTGACTGCCACGTGGCGGCAGGGACCCTACAGCGTAAAGCTCTGAAAACATTCCGCAGGACGCATGAAACCCCCGCCGCACGAAGTGCGCAGCGGGGGTTTCATGCATGTCCGAGGACGTTTTCAGAGCTTTACCCTGTAGGGTCCCGGGGGGATACGTCCGCTACTCAGCCATCTGAGCCTGGACGGCGGTGATGGCCACGACACCCACGATGTCGTCGGCAGAGCAGCCGCGCGACAGGTCGTTGACCGGCTTGGCGATGCCCTGCAGGATGGGGCCATAGGCGTCAGCGCCGGCGAAGCGCTGGACCAGCTTGTAGCCGATGTTGCCGGCCTCGAGGTCGGGGAACACGAGCACGTTGGCCTTACCGGCGACGGAGGAACCGGGAGCCTTGAGCTGGGCGACGGTGGGGACGATGGCGGCGTCGAGTTGCAGGTCGCCATCGATGGCGAGCTCGGGAGCCTTCTCCTTGCAGAACTTTACGGCCTCCTGGACCTTCTTGGCGACCTCGCCGCCGGCGGAGCCCATGGTGGAGTAGGAGAGCATGGCCACGTGCGGCTCAACGTTGCCCATGAAGGTGGACCAGGAGTGAGCGGAGGCGATGGCGATCTCGGAGAGCTCGTCGGAGGACGGGTTGATGTTGAGGCCGCAGTCGGCGAAGATCAGCGTTCCGTCGGTGCCGAACTGCGGGGTGTCGGTGCACATCACGAAGAAGGCCGAGACCAGCTTGGTGCCCGGGGCGGTCTTGAGGATCTGCAACGCGGGACGCAGGGTGTCGGCGGTGGAGTGGCAGGCGCCAGAGACCAGGCCGTCGGCGTCGCCCATTTTGACCATCATGGTGCCAAAGTAGGTAGCGTCCATCACCTGGGCACGAGCCTGCTCGATGGTGACACCCTTCTTGGCGCGGAGCTCGGCAAACTTCTGCGCGTACTCCTCGTGCTTCTCGGCATTGCGCGGGTCGATGACGGTAGCGCCGGGAACGTTGATCTCGTCGGGGTTGCCCAGGATAACGATCTTCGCCAGGCCCTCCTCGATAATCTTGGTGGCTGCGACGATGGTGCGCGGATCCTCGCCCTCGGGCAGGACGATCGTCTTAAGGTCGGCCTTGGCGGCGGACTTCATACGGTTAAGGAAATCGCTCATGTTACTCCTTACAAGCGTTTCACTAAGCTCCAGGCGCCCGGCTGTTCACGAATAAACCCGCTGCTAGCGGGTTTACCTTTCAATTATGTACGCCGCGGTGCTTGAGCTTTCCTTGTGTGGCAAGCTCATTATAGGACGCATTAGCGCTATAATCGCTCTGATAAATATGTCTCGAAGATTGTTCGAGAAAAGCCCAGCTAACGAGCCCGTGGCTTTTGACAAGGAGTATCGATGCAGATTACCTCAGGCCTGCCTGAAGGCTTTAACGCCGGCGCATACGACATGATTGTTGTCGGTGCCGGATATGCCGGTGCCGTTTGTGCCCGCCGTCTCGCCGAGACCATCGGCTATCGCGTTGCCGTTCTGGAGCGCCGTAGCCACATTGCGGGCAACGCCTACGACTGCGCTGATGAGGCCGGGATCCTGGTCCACGAGTATGGTCCGCACATCTACCATACCTTTAACGAGCGCGTCCACAATTTCCTGTCGCGCTTTACCAAGTGGACGGACTACCAGCACAAGGTGCTCGCCAACATCAACGGCACCCTTATGCCCGTGCCCTTTAACCACGCGAGCCTCAAGCTCGCCTTTGGCGATGAGCGCGGCGAGGAGCTGTATCAGAAGCTCGTGGAGACCTTTGGCAAAGACGTCAAGGTGCCCATCATGGAGCTGCGCAAGAAGAACGACCCGGATCTTGCCGAGGTCGCCGATTACGTCTACGAGAACGTCTTTTTGCATTACACCATGAAGCAGTGGGGCCAGACGCCCGACCAGATCGATCCCTCGATCACTGGCCGCGTTCCCGTCTTTGTGGGCGACGATGACCGCTACTTCCCGCAGGCTCCCTTCCAGGGCATGCCGCAGGACGGCTATACCGCGCTGTTCGAGCACATGCTCGACCACGATCTGATTGATGTGTTCTGCGACGTTGACGCCCGCGACCTCTTTGAGATTGACGAGACTACCGTCAAGATCGACGGTAAGGTCTATGGCGGCGAGATTGTCTACACCGGTCCACTCGACGAGCTGTTCAACCTCGATCTGGGCGCGCTGCCGTACCGCACGCTCGACATGAAGTTCGAAACGCTCGATATGGATCAGTTCCAGCCCGTGGGCACCGTCAATTACACCACGAGCGAGGATTACACGCGTATCACCGAGTTCAAGAACATGACTGGTCAGGTGCTACCCGGCAAGACCACCATCATGAAGGAGTATTCCAAGGCCTATACGCCCGGCTCGGGCGAGACGCCCTATTACGCCATTCTGGAGCCCGAGAACCGCGAGCTCTATGAGCGCTATCTTGAGCGCGTCCAGAATCTGACGAACTTCCACCCGGTGGGTCGCCTGGCCGAGTATCGTTACTACGATATGGATGCCGTGACCAATTCTGCCCTCGATCTTTCGGATGAGATTATCGCCTGCCATGCATAGAGTCATATCATTCGGTATTCCCTCGTATAACGCCGCTAAGGACATGGACCATTGCATCACCTCCATTCTGGAGGGGAGCAATTACGCCACCGATATCGAGATCATCATCGTCGATGATGGTTCCAAGGACGAGACGGCAGCAAAGGCCGACGAGTGGGAGACACGTTATCCTGGCATCATTCGCGCGGTGCATCAGGAGAACGGCGGCCACGGCATCGCCGTCCTTTCGGGCTTGCGCGAGGCACAAGGCACCTACTACAAGGTCGTCGACTCGGACGACTGGCTCGATGGCGCTGCCCTGTCGACTATGCTTTCGATTCTTCGAGGTTTTGAGGAGCGCGACCAGCGCGTCGACCTGTTCATCTCGAACTATGTGTACGAGAAGGTTTACGAGGGTACGCATACCGCTATTGGTTACAAGTTTGCCCTGCCGCGAAAAAAGATCTTTACCTGGGACCAGATTGGCCATTTCCGTCTGGACCAGAATCTGCTTATGCACAGCCTGTGCTATCGCACGGATGTGCTGCGCGCGTCCAATCTGCCCATGCCGCCGCACACGTTCTATGTAGACAACATCTACGCCTACGTGCCGCTACCGCGTTGCAAGACCATGTACTACGCCGACATCGACCTCTATCGCTACTTTATCGGTCGCGAGGGCCAAAGCGTCAACGAGGCCACGATGGTCAAGCGTCTGGACCAGCAGTTCCGCGTGACGCGCATCATGATGGAGTCGTTCCATCTGTACAGCGATGTCGAGTCGTCGCGTCTGCGCTCCTACATGATGGGCTATTTCACCATGATGATGGCAATCTGCTCGGTGCTTACTAAGCTTTCCGACGAGGATTGTGCCGATGAGCGCCTGAAGACGTTGTGGACTGATCTGAAAGCCTATGACGAGCGTATGTATCGTCGTGCACGCTACGGTGTGGTCGGCTTCTTCACCAACCTGCGCGGCCGTGCCGGAGATAAAACCACACTCGGCCTATACCGTCTTGCCTCGAAGATCTTCAAATTCAACTAGCACAGAAGCGCTCGGGTAACGGGGACCCCTGGTCCTTAACTTGCTACTTCGAACAGTCCTGCGCAAGACGGAGGCGCCACTGGCGCCCCCTTTGCGTGCGGAACTCGTATCAAGTTAAGGACCAGGGGTCCTCTGCTGTGTCTCGCTTTGTGTTAGCAAGCAGAATTTGAAGATCTTGGACGCGCGGTACACAGGGGCCTGGGCTGAAAAGACTTGGTTGGTAGGTTGCCCGGTGGGGCTTGGTTATGTTTGTCGCGAGTTCCGCACGAGCCGAAGAGCACTTAATGTGCTCTTCGTGCGAGCCAGGACTGTAGAGCAGCAAACATAACCAAGCCCCACCGGGCAACCGGTCAGGTTAGGCTACTTTGCGGCGCCGGGGATGCCGTGGGAGGTTTTGGCGGTTTTGGCTCCGTTTACGATGGCGGTCTGTAGAGCCCTTACGGCGAGCATGCCTAGCAGGTCTAGGGGAACGGCGGCACTAGCCTGGGCGCCCAACTTGCCGCTGGCGAGGGTGTAGATGGTGTCGCCGTCGTTGGTGGTGTGTGTGGGGCGGATGGCGTGCGCGTAGGCGTCTGCTGCCATCTGGGAGACCTTGGTGGCCTGGGCCTTAGTGAGCTCCACGTTGGTGACGATACAGCTGATGGTGGTATTGGTGCGGTCGAGCGGCATCTGCATGGATCCGGCGGCGGCAAAGGCTGCGAGTTCCATGTCGACGATCTGGTCGCTATCGGCTGCGGCGCGCATACCGGCGACCCACTCGCCGGTGAAGGGGTCGACAACGTTGCCGCAGGCGTTGACTGAGACCACGGCGCCCACCTTGATGGGGCCGAGCGCCACGGCGGCAGCTCCGAGGCCGGCCTTCATGCAGGTGGCAGGCCCCATGAGCTTGCCTACAGTGGCGCCAGTGCCGGCGCCCACGTTGCCCTGCTCGAGCGTGGCGGGGGTGTGGTCGAGCGCCTCGCGCACGGCGGCGATGCCGGCTTCGATGTCGGGGCGCACGGTGGGGTCGCCAAAGGCAAGGTCGAAGATGCAGCTGGAGCACACGATGGGCACCTGCGTGGGTCCGACGGGCAGACCGATGCCGCGGCTCTCGAGTTCGCGGGCCACGCCGCTTGCGGCTTCGAGGCCAAAGGCCGATCCGCCCGAAAGGCAGACGGCGTGGACTTTATCGACGGTGTTCTCGGGACGCAGCAGGTCAGTCTCGCGCGAAGCGGGAGCGCCACCGCGTACGTCAACGCCGCCGGTGGCACCCTCGGGCGCCACGATTACGGTGCAGCCGGTGCCAGCCTCCTCGTCCGTATAGTTGCCATAGCAAAAGCCATCGACATCACAGACGTCAATGGCCTCGAGCAGTGTATCCATGTTTAACTCCTATCGGTTTTCCGCCGCGCCTTGTGCCCGGTCGGGATCCGTACGGTACGCCAAAATTGTAGGCGCTGGGGAATACCCAGCGCCAGATGCAATTACGAGAGTTTTTGAATCGCGCGCGCGACGCGGGCGATGGGTAAGCCCACCACGTTATAGAAGTCGCCCGAAATATCGTGCACGAGCATGCGTCCGCCTGTGCCCTGAATGCCGTAGGCGCCGGCCTTGTCCATGGGTTCGCCGGAGGCAACATAGCGCTCGATCTGCTCTTCGGTAAGCTCATAGAACGTCACGTCGGTCACATCGACAAACGACAGGCTCTCGGCGGCATGCGGAGCTGTAGCGTCGCCGGCTTTAACGATGCAGACGCCGGTCGCCACCTGGTGCGTGCGGCCCGAAAGCTCGCGGAGCATGGTGCGCGCCTCGTCCTCGTTTGCCGGCTTACCCAAAATCTTGCCATCGAAGGTGACGATGGTATCGGCCGCGACGGTCAGCTCATTGGGTTCGGCATGCTCGGCCGCGACGGCAGCGGCTTTGGCACGTGCCAAGCGCTCGACGAGCGTAAGCGGAGCTTCGCCATCAAAAGGCGTTTCATCGATATCTGCGGGAATTACGCGAATGTTATAGCCTGCCTCGCGCATCAGCTCAATGCGGCGCGGCGATTGCGAAGCCAAGATCATAGCTGGATGCCCTCGGCGACCTTCTCGACGGCCTTGTCGCCGGCGAGCGTGCGCAGCAGCTCCAGGGCAAAGGGGAGCGACTGTGCCATGCCGCTGGCAGTGATGATATTGCCGTCTTGCGTGACCTTCTCGCCGGTATAGGCGCCTTCGGGGAAGCTCTTCTCAAATCCGGGGAAGCACGTGGCGCGGCGTCCCTCGAGTAGACCAAGCTCGCCCAGGATAAACGGGGCGGCGCAGATGGCGGCAACGTGCTTAGTCGCGGCGAACTCGCAGACCACATCGCAGACGCGCTGGTCGGCGCGCAAGTTGGTGGCACCGGGCAGGCCGCCGGGCAGCACGACGCAGTCATACTCGTCAAAGTTGATCTCGTCAAAGAGGGCATCGCAGGTCACGGGAATCTGCAGCGAGCTCACGACCTCACGCGTGGGCATGATCGAAACGAGCGTGGCGCGCACGCCGCCGCGACGCATGACGTCGACCATGGTCAGGCATTCAATAGTTTCAAAGCCATCGGCGGCGAGAACGGCAACGCTGGGCATGTGAGTTCCTTTCGTAAGGCGGCATACAATTAGCCGTCTTATACCCCGAAGACATACGCTTGCCACGCTCGATTTCCCAATGTTTAAAAAGGGACGGGGACTAAATAATCATTCGGTATAAATTGATTATTTAGTCCCCGTCCTAGAAAAATCATCGGGCGCGGTCTTGGGCAAACAGTCTAGTTGCGCTTGAGGTGGACGACCGTTTCGCAGTGGAAGGTTTGCGGGAATAGGTCGACCGGCGTGATCTTGACGGGGGAGAAGGTGCCTTCCTCGACAAAGCGCTTAAGATCGCGCGCCAGGGTGGCCGGATCGCAGCTCACATAGGCGACATCGCGAGCGCTTGTGCTGGCGATGAGGTCGATAGCCTCGGGCGCCAGACCTGCACGCGGCGGGTCGACTACCAGGACGTCGGCGTCCTGGTCGGGGAACTCGCGCACGGCATCGCCGCCGATGACGTCGACGTTGTCGAGCTTGTTGATCTCGAGGTTACGGCGTAGATCGCGCACGGCGGGGCCGTAGGCCTCGACGGCAGCGACAAAGTCGCAGCGGCGGGCGAGCGGCAGGGTAAAGGTGCCGGCACCGCAGTACAGGTCCACGGCAAGCTCGTCTTCCTGCGGGTCGAGCGCTTCCATAACGAGCTCAATCAAAATCTCGGCGCCCTTGGTATTGACCTGGAAAAACGACGGGGCAGATAAGCGCATCTGGCTTTCGGCGATATTCTCGGTCCACGAGCCCTCGCCGGCGAGCATCTCGACTTTGGAGACACGGCGGGCTTTCTTTCCGCCCTTGCTCATGACGCGCACGACGCTCGTGGGGTGTGCGGCGTCTGCCAGTACGCGTGAGACCTGTGAGCGCGGGAAGGAACCTGTGGGTGTCCAAAGTGCGACCTCGAGTGCTTTGGTGCGACGCGAAGCGCGAATGCCCACGCGCTCGAGTCCCAGGTCGTGGCTGCCGCTCAGATAGTTGAGCGCGCCGACGACCGATTTGAGCGCCTTGGGAAAACGCTTATCGAACAGCGGGCACGAATCGACGGTCACGATCTTGCTGGGATCGACGCCGTGCATGCCAAGGCGAACGCGGCCGTTAACGACGGTCGGCTCCAGCTCAATCTTATTGCGGTAACCCCAGTCGTCCTTGGTGTAGCGGATGGGCTGGACAAGATCGTTGACCTGCTCGGGGGTGAACTTGCCCTGTCTCTTATACACATCTCCGAGCCCACGAGACTCCTGAGCATCTCG